>NZ_JAHLPQ010000001.1:0-452603 GCF_018917985.1 Blautia sp. MSJ-36
CAGACATGATCATTATTACGGATAACATCTGATGAAGGAAGAACCCCTTCTTCTGTTATCTGATTTATAGAAACTTATTAACCAAGTAGTCTTGATTGACTACATCATTATTATACTAGGAGGAGAGAAGAGTGGCGATTAAAATTGAAAAAGGTAAGATTCCAATTTGGGAAAAATATATGCTTACGGTGGATGAAGCAGTGCAATATTTTGGAATAGGTGAAAAGAAAATAAGGATGCTTATTTCGGAACATCTAAATTCAAAATGTTGCTTTACAGTCCAGGTGGGGTGTAAGTCATTGATTAACCGTAAGAAATTTGAGGCCTTTCTGGATCAGACTACGTCTTTGTAAAAAATATACGAACAATTTAGCGCTTTAAAGTGGAAATGTTAGTCCTGGTATGATATAATACCTATATCGTGCTAGGGCTTCTTCGTAGAAAGGGGCGAAGACGTTTGGGTAAAACAAAACGTGACCAAAAACGACGAGATAAAAAAGGTCGAATTTTACGAAACGGAGAAAGTCAGAGAAAAGATGGAAGATATGCGTTTGTATATACAGATTGTTATGGAAAGCAGAAGTTTTTGTATAGTTGGAAATTAGAGCCAACAGATTCTCTGCCAACTGGATGCAGACCATGCTTAGCTCTAAGGGAAAAAGAAAAAAATATCCAAAGAGATTTACATGATGGTATAGTACCTTACGGAGGAAATTTAACAGTTTTGGATTTGGTTCAAAAATATATTGGACAAAAAAAGGGGGTTCGTCATAATACTCAGGCGAACTATGATTTTGTGATCAATATAATAAAAAAAGAAGAATTCGGAACCAGAAGAATAGATAAAATAAAATTGTCGGATGCAAAAGCATGGTTTATTAAGCTGCAAGCAGATGGAAGAGGATACAGTTCCATTCACAGTGTGCGTGGAATTGTAAGACCTGCATTTCAGATGGCAGTTGAAGATGATTTACTGCGCAAGAATCCTTTTGAATTTCAATTATGTACAGTTGTCGTAAATGACAGTGTTACAAGACAGGCAATTACAAAAGAACAGGAAGAGTTATTTCTGGAGTTTATCCGAAATGATGACCATTACTCAAAATACTATAATGGAATGTTTATTTTGTTTAAGACTGGACTTCGTATTTCTGAGTTTTGTGGATTGACAGTGAAAGATATTGATCTTCAGGAGAGAAAAATCAATGTGAATCATCAGCTTCAGAGAACCAGAGGAATGCAGTACGTCATTGAAGATACCAAAACTTCAAGTGGAACACGAATGTTACCGATGACAGATGAAGTTTATGAATGTTTTGAACAGATTGTGAAAAACCGTAAAAAAGTAAGGGTTGAGCCGATTATAGATGGATATAGTCGATTTCTATTCCTGGATAAAAAAGATATGCCTGAGGTAGCACTCCATTGGGAAAAACATTTTCAATGGGCGTTAGGAAAGTATAATCGTACTCATGAGAAACAAATGCCAAAGATCACGCCTCATGTATGCAGGCACACATATTGTTCCAATATGGCGAAAGCTGGAATGAATCCGAAAGCACTCCAATATTTAATGGGACATTCTGATATAGGGGTTACGTTAAATGTATATACGCATCTGGGATTAATTGATGCAAAAGAAGAGATGAATAGGATTGCAAAACTGGCATAGTATGATAAAATAATAGAAAAAAGAATTAAAAATAATCTGATTATAAGGTTCTTAGAAAGCCTGTTTTCCAGGCTGGTTATTACTAAGAAGTTACTAAATTTGGATAAGAAAATATACGAATTTATGCTGTGATATACAGGAAAATGACAGGATTGAAGATTATCGGAAAATGCCTGTAAACAGCGTAAATACAGCATTTCAAGGAGTTTTAAGCAATGATAAGAGTGTTATTTGTCTGCCACGGCAACATATGTACTTTACCATACAAACAGGACAAACTAAGTTATCAATAACGATAGGGATATAGAGGAGAAAACAATGATAAGAGTAGCTTTTTGCTGTCATGGAAATATTTGTCGATCAACTTTAGCTGAGAGTGTCTTTACTTACAAGGTAAAGACTCTGGGCTTAGCGGATCAGTTTATTATTGATAGTTTTGCAACCAGTACAGAAGAGATAGGAAACCTTCCACACAGAGGTACAGTAAATAAACTGAGAGAAGTAGGGATCCCTTTAGTGCCTCATAGAGCTAAGCAGATCTCGTTAACGGATTATGGCAAGTTTGATTATATTATTGGCATGGATACCGCCAATATACGGAACCTTAACAGGATGCTAAAGAGAGATCCTGAGGGAAAGATTTATAAGTTTCTCTCATTTGCCGGATCAGGAAGAGATATAGCGGATCCGTGGTATACTGGAAATTTTGATGAGACGTATGATGATGTAATTGAGGGATGTGAGGGTTTCTTAAAGTATCTGGAAGAACATGGAGAACTCCACAATTAAAGATAAAAGTATGAAGAGGAATGACCGTTTTGGATCATTCCTCTTTTTTTATTTGCTCTTCTATAGCGTCAATAATGTAAGAACTGAGACTCTTCCCGGCATTAGTGGCATGAGCCTGATATAGTTCTTTCTTTTCTTTTGATACTCTAATACCTATAAGGCTGGTATTTTCTTTCTGATATTTTGCAGTAGCTCTTTTCTGAGCTTCAGTGTATTTAGCTCCCATATATAAGTATCTCCTCACTATTTGAGGAGATTATAACATACATTTCTTGTGTTTTGAAAGAAAAATGAGGAATAAGTGAGGAATAACCCTTGACATATATGTTTAACATATACTATATTAAAAATGAGATATATGTTAAACATATACACAAGGATTGAAACAGGAGGACACAGGAAATGAAGAAAAATTACAACGATTATGCAGTTGATGAGCTGGTGGCTCAGTACAAACAGGACAGAAACGAAAGCGTATTTGCAGAGATTATGGAAAAAACGAAAGGTCTTATTTATGTATTTGCAAGAAGTTACTCCAGATCCATTATAGGAGCTGAGCTGGAAGATCTGGTTAGTGAGGGAGATCTTGTTTTATGGGACGCTATCCAGACATTTGATGATACAAGAGAGTGTAGCTTTACTACATACCTTTGTGGATGTCTCAAAAGAAATTATAATACACTGTTTTCAATGGCTAATTGTCAGAAAAGAAATCCCGGTTGTTTTGTGCATAGTTATGAGCAGATCAATAATCACTCAGAATATGAGGAAGAGGGGGACAGTGCCGGATCTTCTGAGTTTTCTGTAGAGTGTGAAGATTACGACATGGTAGAGATGAAAATGCTACTGGACAGCTTAGAATTATCGGATAATGAAAGAGTAGTTATTAACCTTTTACTAATGGGAAAATCTAAACCGGACATTGCCCGGAAACTGGGAGTAAAGACTCCGTCTGTACACAGTTATGTAAAACGTATTGGAAAGAAACTTATAGCGGCTGGTATTTATGCATAAAGGGGGATTAAGCAATGAACAGAGCAACAGAGGATCATAAAATCTGGCTATTTGATTTAGCACATGGGAATCTGACCGACTCACAGATTGTAAAGGGATTTGTTAAGTATTATGCTTTAAATGGATTTACAGTAGGAAATGTACAGGATGATCTGGTATTCAGAACACACTATAATCCATCACAAGGTATGGAAAGCCTTAGAAGTGCATTAAACAGTTTTTCTGAGGTGGTTGAGTGAATATACAGGACAGAGTAAAACTGTACAAGAAGCTGTACACAGCCTCAGAGGCTCCTACGGCGGTTAGAAAGTATATGGATAAAATGAATACTATAAATGATGAACTGGACGCTTTAGAGGCTCTGAGAGAGCTTGACACAGAGCTCTCAGACCTCTATCAAGTATCTATCCCGGTTATAACAGTCTGGGTAAGGGATGATAACTATGTACAGGCTACAGGAGAGATATACCTCACTGAGCCGGATCTTGAGAGTTTCTTACATCAATTCAGACATCATTTACAAAACATAGAGAGGAAATATGAGCGGCGTGGGCTGACCGCTGAGGGAGCCGGGAGAGAATACTGGAGGATCCCTTATCAGGACTGTATATACAGGATGTATGGGGAGGATGATAGTAGGGCGTGGGCTCAGTTTGTGATTGAGGTTGCACAAGAAAAGTAGTATAATGAGGAATATATTGAGGGATACACAGGAGGTAAAATGTATGGGTAAGAAAATTGTAGCTGTAATGTTATCAGTAGCGTTATGTGTTCCTTTTGGTACTACTGTAATGGCTCAGGAAGATAACTCTAAAAGAATAGCTGAAATTGAGGCTCAGATTGCAGAATTACAGGCAGAGTTAAAGGAGCTGAAAGGAGAAGAGGCTGAGAGTGAGGTATTGTATCAGGATGATCTTTTAACTATTACTTATGATGGAATGAAAGAGAGTAGTCTGGGATACAAAGTTAATTTTGTGATAGAAAATACCTCAGATCAGAAACTTACAGTACAGGTAAGAGATACGTCTATTAACGGGGTTATGATAGATCCTATGTGTTCTATAGAGGTTGCTCCGGGAAAGAAAGCTAAGGACGGGCTTACCGTATTTGGAGATGATGCTGAGGAAAATCCTATGGATGATGTGGAGAACATAGAAACAAAGTTTCACATAATTAAGGGTGACGGATTTACAGATTATATAGATACAGATAACATTGTGATTAAATAATAGCTGATTATTTTGGGAAGATCTTTAGGGATCTTCCCTCTCTTGTCTAAATTTCTTCTTGGTTTTGGTTAATACTGAATGAAAAAAGGACTTGACAAAAATGGTAAGAAACATTATTGTAAATTACAACAGAAAAAAAAAGCACCCGGTTAGGGTGCTGTCAGTTCTTACTCAATGTTACCAGCAATGAGTAAGGATATAGGGTAAACGAGATACTCTACACCACCAGAGGCAACTGATATTTCACCAATTATTATAAAGGGTGGACTTTCAGAAGTCAATAAAATTAGCTTAAAAGAGAGAGCCTAAATCATTTCTTTTCCTGTATATTTTGAGGGAGCTAAGGTACTGAGTAATCTTTACCTTAGCTCTCTTTTTCTGTTACAGGATCATACAGGATAATAAAGGATAACACAGGAGCTATAAGATTATAAACAGTCTTAGAGGCTCCTTTTTTAATTGCATAACGGTAAGCGGACAGCGTAACCGCTTTATAAAAGCGTGGTGTTGTAGAGCCTAAATAATAAATCTACAGGGGGAGAATTTGGGGCACCCTACTCCAGCTCCTCCTCAATCGGATCTCATACAACTTGAAAACCGATATAAAACGAAAGAAGTTGGGCTATGGAAGTTTCCAAAGAGAGATTGTTACAGTAAAGCATGGATGGAAATGTGTCACGCTCCCCCTCTGGAGTGGCTGTAATATTTAGCTGAGATGCTAAACTATGTAGGGTACTAAGAAACCTCAAAAAAGAGATTCTTTTAGGCATGGCTCCCCTCCTTTTTCTTAGGAGATCTATGCCTAAATTTCCTAAAAAAGAGATTTTCTTTTTCATTTACATTATTTATGAAATAACAATACATGAAAAATGAATATATTTAACATACATGATGAATATTTATGCAATTATAAGAATGAAAAAAATTATATTTAAAAAGGCTTACTTTTCGCGAGATAAGCACGCTATATTATGAGAACATAATGACAAAAACAAATAACTTATTGCCATTGATAATAAGGTTTTTGACGAAACAAAGAAAAGAGGTGCTCAGTTATGAAAACACTTTTTACAATGGAAGAGTGTGCAGAACAGATTGGAAGGTCTTCACGAACAATACAGAGATACCTTAAAAATGGAACACTGGAGAGAGTTATAAAAAAGACTAAAAAAGGCAGGGAACGGTACATAACTGTAGCAAGTGTAGCGAGATATATAAGGAATGAAAGTGAGGTAAAAGCAAATGAGTGACAATAAAAAAACAAGGAGATTTGTAACTCCTAATGATGAAGTTAAGAGTATGCTTTCAGGAAAATTTGCAGGGATGTTAGAACGACCAGTTGTAAAACCTGAGCGAGAGAAAGATGTGGAATCACAGCAGATTGAAAGAACGATCAATCAGAGAGTAATGGAAAGTCTTGATAATAAATTTGTAGATTATTTTGCTAAACAGGGAGTCTTTACCGGGAAATATGCGGCGTCAAAGTATATTGGACAGTCCATCAGTAATCTAATGACAGAGGAACGCCGTGTAAGTAATCTTATAGAAGATATTGAAGAGAGAAAAGCCTCACTTATTGAGGAAGTAAAAAAGTTTTATAGAAAGTCTTGTAGTAAAGTTGCTGGATGGAGTGAAGAACGTGTTGAAGTGGAAGTGAAAACTCTGGTAGATAATAATATTATTGGAACTTATGGCACTGAGGAGAGGGAAATTGAAGCTCATCAAAAATATGCAGAACTGGAGAATGAATTGTTACAGGCAAAAGCCGATAAAAATGCTATAGCTGTAGCAAAGGCTGACTATATGGAACAGAATGCTGATCTGATCCGTGAGGCTCAGGAAAATAATCGTAGAAAAGAATTTGAAGAGAGCGGCTTATTGGAAGAGTTAGGAATTGTAAAATCCGCTAAGGTGAAAGCTGAAGAAAAATCAAAAGAAATTGAGGAGAAAGCGGAAGAAAGTGAGGAGCAAGAAGATGAAAGTAATATTTCAGAGTAAACAATCATATTTACAGGTGGCACATGAGGAGCTTTTTCATGTGGGAGTAGTAATTACATCATATGATGTTAATGGTAAATGGTTAGGTTCTCAGGCAGAGTGGGAGGCATTACAGAAACTTCCTGATCCTGAGATGGTAAATTGTTCTTACTGTTTTTGTGAGGGAGAAAAACATAATCAACTTACTTTGGAGAGAGAGGATGCTATCGAGGGTATGAGAGCTTATATTGCTCAGAGAGGTGATTATCTCATTGTAGAATTGAATGCAGAGGGAAATGTACCAGCAGATCCTGAGGGAGCTGTATTTGAGTGTAGAACGCCTCTTACTAAGTTATATCCAGCAATTTATAAAGGAACTACATCAGCAGGGGGAAGAACTTTTGTATTCAATCGGGGAGAAAATCAGAACCGATATATTACCTCAAGTTCTGAGGAGATTAAAATTCTTAGAGAATTTATTAATCAGAGAGTAGATGCAGAATTTACAGAAGTAAATGAGTAGATTGTGAGGAGGAGAACTGTACTATGAGTGATATTGAAAATACTATGCCAACAGAGAAAGAAGTCAGAGAGAAAGTAACTGCTGAGTTGGAGGCTGATTTTGAAAAAAGGGTAGATCAGAGAATTGCCGAAGCCCGTAAAAAATGGGAAAAGAAAAGAAGCAGAGAGGCGGCAGAGTCTTTAGCTCGCATAGAAAAACTCAAACAGATTGAAGAGGCAGAAAGACGTAAGGAGCGAGAGATTAATGACCATGAACTCTTGATAAGAGGAACCCGGCTGGATATAATAGATCTGGTTGCTGAAAATGGCTTAGACAGCAGATTTAGAGATATGATCCCTTATGAAGATCTCTTAATCCTTAAAAATCCAGTAGAAATAAAACAGGAGCTCAAAAAGCGAGTTATTGATATTAAGCGAGAGTTTAATAAACTGGTTCAACAGGAGGTAAAACGTCAGATTGAATGTCTCCAGAGTATGGGATGCTAATTGAATACAGAAAAAATAAATCCAGTTTCTGAGAGATTCAGAGGCTGGATTTATTTTTTTTTTATTGGAGGTGAGAAATTTGATTGAATTTGGTGCAAGAATTGTTTTACAGGATCAAATGATAGCAACGATTCAGAAAAACATATCGGCACAAAGACAGTTACAGGCACAGGTTGAAGAAACCAGAGCGGCATTGGAAAGAGCTACAGGTAGTAATTACAGTACAGATGTTGACGTTGATACCTCAGCGGCTCAGCAACAGGTAGATCAGATACAAGAGGTACTGGATCAGGTAAATGGCACTGATACTACAGCTACAGTGGAGGCTGATACCTCAGAGGCTCAAAGAGAGACTGAACAGCTCAGAGAGAATTTGGATGGATTAAGAGGGACAGTAGATGCTCAGGTTAATGTCAATGACTCAGGAGCTACTCAGCGTGTGTCAGCGTTGAGAGAGAGATTGGCAAGCCTGAGGAGTATGGTAACAGCTCCAGTAGTTAGGTTACGGGATGAAGCAAGTAGGCGGCTACAAAGCATAAGATCAACGCTTTCCAGTGTTGGTAGCAGAGTAGCCGCCCCTTTTGTCAGGTTAAGGGATCAAGCTACAAATAGACTGAACCAGATCAGGCAGAGGCTAAATAGTATCAGATCTCATGTAGCGGCTCCGATTGTGAGGTTGAGAGACTCAGCCTCAGCCGCTCTGACAAGAGTGAGGAATACTTTGAGGACTGTAGGTAGGACTATAGCAAGTCCTGTAATCCGGGTGAGAGACACAGCCTCCCGGATAGTCTCCAGTATAACAAGTAGAATCAGAGCAGTAGGACACATGGTAGCAAGTCCTTTTATCAGAATTAGAGATACAGCCTCAGGTATTATCAATAATGTAAGGAGCAGACTTTCAGCCTTAGGAAGTGCTGTAGCGGCTCCACTGGTAAAAGTAAAGGATATGGCAAGTGCTGTACTGAGCAAGATTGGAGGGATGCTCAAGACTTTAGCTAAAGGAGCTACTATAGCGGTATCCGCTGTTATGACTGGCTCCCTGTTAGAGGGTTCAAAACTTGAGCAGAGTATAGGTGGTGTTGAAACACTGTTTAAGGACAGTGCAGACATTGTAAAGAAAAATGCAGATGCCGCCTTTCAGACAGCCGGATTATCAGCAAATAACTACATGGAAACAGTAACAGCTTTCTCAGCCTCATTGTTGCAGAGTTTGGGTGGAGATACTCAAAAAGCGGCTCAGGTGGCTGATATGGCTGTAGTTGATATGTCAGACAATGCTAATAAGATGGGAACCAGTATGGAAGATATCCAGAACGCTTATCAAGGTTTTGCGAAACAAAATTATACCATGCTGGATAACTTAAAGTTAGGATATGGCGGTACTAAGACGGAAATGGAAAGGCTCCTTTCTGATGCTGAGAAGCTCACGGGGCAGAAGTACGATATTAGTAACCTGTCAGACGTTTATAATGCGGTTCATGCAATTCAGGAAAATCTTGACATTGCTGGTACAACAGCAAAAGAGGCGGCTACTACTTTCAGTGGATCATTTAACTCCATGAAAGCGGCGGCTCAAAATCTCTTAGGTAATTTAGCCATTGGTGGGGATGTAAAAACATCAATGTCTCAGTTAGTTGGAAGTGCTGTTACATTTGCGTTTGATAATGCTATTCCTATGATTGGTAACATTTTCTCAGCGTTACCTACAGCCATTGCTACAGCTATTGAGACAGGAGCTCCTAAGGTTAAGGCGGCTGGAGCCTCTATAGTAAAGAGCTTATCAAGTGGCTTAATGGATCTCTTACCGGATTCCATGAAAAAGGTAACTACATCTGTGAGTAATGTAGCCTCATCAGTTAAACAGGCTGGCTCAGGGGTAGGAGAGGTAGCCTCACAGGTATCTAAGTATGTAGATTATACGGTTCAGAGTGGAGATACACTCTCAGCCATTGCAAAGCAATATAAAACCACATATCAGGATCTTGCGGCTTACAACAATATCCCGGATCCTAACAAGATCTTTACAGGTCAAACAATTCAGGTTCCAACAACAGTCACAGAAAAGAGGAAAAATAATTCCTCAGAAAATCAGGTGCCACAAACCACACAAAAAACAGAGCTTAATATGGATAATCCTATTATCAGTTCTTTTGCATCCCTTGCTTCAGCAAGTTTTAATATGGTGCAAACAGCTTTTAATGGTTTGAAAGAATGTGCAGTAGCGGCTGTAGGTACAATTGTTAGTGTACTTCCTGGAATAACTAATGCAATTACAGCAGTAGTAAATGGATTTATTCCTATTATGGATGCTTGGAAAGAAACCTTTATATCTGTTCAGCCTATAGTTGTAGGTGTTGTAAATAGTCTGAATAGTGTTATTCAGAATATAGCGGCTCCTGTTTCGAGTGCTTTTGTAAAAATACAGAATGTTGTTAAGAGAATTTATGAAACTATTGGCAATCATATGGGGCTTATTTCCAGTGTTATAGGGGCTACAGCTCCTGTGATTTCAACAGCGGTATCTTTTATAGGTACGGTGTTTGAGGCGGCTGGAAATGTAATCTCTTCGGCTCTGGATGCTATTCTGAGTATAGTGGAGAGTGTAATGGGAGCTATTGCTCCTGTAGTATCAGATGCTTGGAGTATGATCTCCTCAGCGTTTGAGAGTGCTGGATCTTTCCTGTTATCAGCCTCAGAAGCTATAGGCTCAGCTATTGGATGGCTTAAGGATTATTTTGTTCAAATATTTGACCAGATGGCTCCTTACATTCAATCAGCATGGGAGGGAATAAAACCAGCCTTTACAAGTGCCGGAAACTTGATAAGTCAGGTAGTCGGTATTATCGTCCCTGTTCTCCAGACTTTGTGGAGTGGGGTACAGTCAGTATTTAGTTTTCTGGCTCCATATATCCCTATGGTATGGAGTGTAATAAGCACAGCTTTTCAGGTAGCCGGAACCGTAATTTCTGCGGTGATTGACACTATCAGCAGTATCCTTTCAGTATTGCAGAGTGTTTTCTCTGGAATTTTCGGAGCTATTTCTCCGATTGTATCGGCGGCTTGGAGCGTGATCCAGTCAGCTTTTAGTGTGGCTGGTAGCATTATCAGTAGTGTGGTAGGTGTGATCTCCGGGGTGATTTCAACACTGTATAGTGTTTTCTCTGGTATCTTCTCAACTATCGGCTCTATTGTATCGTCAGTATGGTCGGCTATTACAGGATTTTTCTCCAGTGGATCAGAGGGAGTATCCTCCTCATCCAGTACGGTAGGATCCGTAATTTCTACACTGTCTGGCGTATTCTCTGGAATTTTCTCAGCTATTTCCGGGGTTGTCTCTACTGTTTGGGGGGCTATACAGTCAGCTTTCGAGACAGCAAGCGGCGTAATCTCTGGGGTGGTAAGTACAATTTCTGGGGTGATCTCAGGTATAGCAGACTTTTTCTCTGGTGGTCTTGAGGGTGCTCAGGGCATAGCAGAGGGGGCTTGGTCGGCTATTACAAGTGCTTTCGACACAGCAAGCTCAGCAATTTCCACAGCGGTATCCGGTATTGGTTCTGTAGTGGATGGCATTGGTGATGTATTCTCCGGTGCTCTTGATGCTGTAGCTCCGATTGTGGAGGGAGCATGGACAACTATCTCCGGTGCTTTTGATACTGGAAAAGAGTTACTCTCCGGGGCTCTTGAGGGAGTCGGCTCAGTTCTTGACGGAATTGGACAGACGGTAACAAGTGCTCTTGAAAGTGTCGGCTCATTTATCGGGGACGCTTGGGGAAATATTTGTGATTTCTTCTCTGGTGGATCTGAGGAGGTTGGAAACTCAGCTCCTACGGCTGAGGCAAATGTAGCCTCTTATCAAACAGCTTTCGATCAGATGAATGAGGTTGCTCCTCAAGTACAGAGTGCATGGACTTCTATCTCAGAAGCCTATAACACTGGAGCTGAGGGTATCGGTACTACTAACAGTACAGTAACTACAGCTCTCACAGAGTTGAGTACGGCGTTTACAACAGCGTTTACTCAGATCTCTACAACAGTAACTACAGGGTGGACAGGAGTTAATCAGGTATTTACTACCTTGACTACTGGCATTACTACCCTTAACACAAGTTTGACAACAGGGTGGACGGGAATTACACAGACTTTCACCACAGCTCAGACAGCTCTTACTACAGCTATGACAGCTATCCAGACAGCTCTTACAACCTTAAGCTCTGGAATGTCCTCAGGAATGAGTAACATTGTATCAACTACAGTATCCGGCTGGAGTTCTACATTGAGTGCTTTTGCAAGTGCTCAGAGTGGTATCTCTTCTTACAGTAGTTCTATTATTGGTACATTGTCCTCACTTGCTGGATCATTCTCCTCAGCAATGGGAAGTATCTCAAGTTCGGCAAGCTCAGCGGCGGCGGCTGTAAACAGTGCGGCGGCAAGTATCCAGTCGGCGGTAAGTCGTGCGGCAAGTGCGGCGGCAAGTATGCCTAAGGGTGCTGGTGGAGCAAGTAGAGCAATGGGTGTAGACCGTGTACCTTATGACAACTATCCTATCATGGCACATGAGGGAGAGAAGCTCCTGACTAAGAACGAAGCTAACCAGTATGAACGATCCACAAGGGGAGTGAGAATGGTTAGTAGAGCAATGGGTACAGGAGAAATCCGTGAGGACGGTACTCCTATTCTTGCACATGAGGGAGAGAAACTCCTTACCAAACAGGAAACAAAGCAGACTAAGGAAAACAATGATATTGTGGTAAATATCAATGATCCTGTGATTAATAATCCGGCTGATATGGATACTCTCATAGAGGAGTTTGTAAGAAAGCTAAGAAAGGTGCAAATGACCATGGCATAAAAGAAATTGGGGAAAGAGAAAGTATGGCTCTTTCCCCGGAAATAAGGAGGTATATAAATGGCTAATGCAGATCAGTTTTATGCTGAGTTAATGGGTGTTATGAGAGAGGAGGGATCAAAAGATAACCCGGAGACTCTTTTGATTGGAACTATGGTTAGTGCTACATCAGTAGAAATTGATGGATTAATTCTTGAGAAAGATGATATCTATATAGCTGATTATCTTATGGCTGGGTATCAATTTCCTCTGAAAGTTCCTTATGTATCAGATGTAACATTCGGACATTATGACGGAAGTTTTAAAACCACTAATCCGGCTGTAAGAAAGACCGGGCTTAAAAAGGGAGACTTAGTAGCTGTTATGAAATGCAATGATAATAATACTTATGTGATTCTTGCAAAGGTGGTAAAACCATGAAGAATAATTGTAAAATCATACAATTTCATATTCCTCAAAAAATAATTATTGCTGAGGAGTATATTGACTACTTCATGGTAGATATGTTTCCGGGAAAAAAGATCAGAGAGTCTAACAATGGTAAAAATGTACGGAAAATATTAGAACTGTTATTTCAGGCGTATGAAGTAGCCGGGGAAGAAAGAAAAAGTTTTTTAATGAAAATGGATGAGGTAGCGGAAAATATGGATTATACAGAAAAAATTAATGGAAAAAGAACGTGGATCACGGTCAGAGATAGAACCAGAGAATACTTACCTCAGTTATTTGTATGGTAATTGCTTATGAAACACTATTTTTCAGTAAGCGAAACAGCAAGAGCATTAGATGTGACTGAGAGAACTGTATGGAACTATATCAAAAAAGGAGAGCTGAGAACGGTTAAGAAAAAATATAGAAAAACCGGGAGAGAACGGATATGGATAGAGTTACTCAGTCTGGAAAAATGTCTGATAAGAAAGAAATATCCGGCAATATACGGGACAAGGGATTATATGGTTAGGTATTTCGAAGAACAGTATGATAAACAGTTAGAATTAAAAATTGCTTTTCAGGAGGTTGGCATTATGGCAGAAAAAGATATATTAGATGGACTGGACTATTTCTCCAGAATTGATGAGGAGGAGCTGGATCAGATTATTGAAAACGGGACAGAATTATGGAATATCCGGGATGTAGCGGCATACATGGAGGTTTCTCTTAGAACAGTAAAGAGATATATCAGCGAGGGAAAATTAAAACCAGAAAAAATATCAGAATCCGGGGAAAAGTTGTTTTCTAATCTTGATGTAATGGAATTATATAGAGAAAATAAAGGATGTCAACCAGTATGTAGTGAGGAGGAAGATAAAGAGGCTATTTATACATTTATTGAAGAACATCCAGAGTGTATACCTGTTTTCAAAACGATTATAGATAGTTTACTACAGTAAAAGAATTTTTGAATTAAGATAAACGAAAGTTTTGTTTATTTATAATAGGAAAGAAAAATGTGAGCTGACAGGGAGGCAAAGAGGAGAAACAGGGGCTTTTATGCAGTGTTTTCAGTAGAAATGGAGGGCTTTAGAAATGGTTGTAAGTAGTAGAGAGGATATTCTTTTTAATAAATTCAAAGAGAGGCTGATGGGATGTGCAAGACATGAGCTATTATCTGAGAATCGAAAAGTGTTACAAGGCTTATCTACGTTAGTGGTATATTACTGGCGGCAGAATATGCCTTATCAGATCTCAGAGGCACAATATCACAGGGAGGAGAATAAGATCCAGAAATTATCGGAGCAGATCCAGCCGGGAGAACTGGAGCCAGAGGCAAAAGCGGCGGTGAAAGAGGCTGAGGAGTATCTGAGGATTATAGGGATGCACCGGATAAGAAGAAAGTGCAGAGTTTTCTAATCGTATGCCTAAATCTGCTGATCCACTTAGTTATTATGTTACAGATACACAATAACAGGATCAAACAGGAGGCAACAGGATATGAAAGAAAACAAGCGTAGAGAATGGATCACTAAGAAGATGGATAAAGCATTTAAGAAAAGTCTGTCAGAGGAAGATTATCAGATTGTTATGGGACTTAGTAAATGGTATGCTCCTTACTTTACAGGAGAATCTAAGAACACAGACAGTTTTCTTATTAACATTGCTTATCAGATCGGAAAAATGGAAGGGAGAAAAGACAAATGAAAATGAGATTAAAAGCGTGTAGAGTTCAGGCTGGAATGTTGATTAAAGAGGTAGCTCAGGCTATGGGAGTCAGTGAAATGACAGTGATAAACTGGGAGAAAGGAATTTATTCCCCGGAGATGGCTGTAGGCTTAAAGCTGAGCTTGCTCTATAAAATTCCATTGGAGTACATGGATTTTACAAAAGAGGGAAACAAGGACAGGAGGGCACAGGCATGAGTTATAAGAAATTTAAGATTCCTGAGAATGGGAGCTGTTATGTAGCTCCTGTAGAGGGAAAGAATCCGGTATTGATTACTGAGGTAAATGGTACTGTATATTTCGATTACAGAGGTATTCGAGAAGCATATAGGAGCCTTAAAGGGTTTCGTTTAGATCATGAGTGTACTGAGGTGTATAAGGAATGTAAGCCAGAGGACAGCCGGGAAATGGTCAGCATTAGTGCTGTAATATCTGCTATTTATCAGACAAGTGTATCACCAATAATCAGAGAGCAAATGTGTATCAGATTGCTGAATGCTCCAGTTGTTTTAGTATGAAGAGGTAAGCCTCCAGAGAATTGTAAATAAGAGCTCTGGAGGCACTTTTTTTTATTTGCAGATCAGATAACAAGGGGATATACTCAGGGAAAAGGTGTGAAAAGGAGTGAGAGCGTGTACAATGTGGTAAAGCATTTTATTGAGTCTGTAGTGGATCCTGAGACTAAAGAGCGATATGAGAGCGAAAGCTATACACTTTCCAGCAAGAGGAGGGTGATCTGGGATGCAAAGAGCCAGAAATGGAGAGACAGGTATAACAGGGAATATATGCCCGTTCATATAGCTGGAAAGCTGGTAGGGTTCAACCTTAAGAACTCTCTGGCAGAGGAGGATAAGAAATTGTTAAGAGCGGTATCGGGTGCTGATCCACGGAGCATAGCGGCAAGTTACTTAGATTACAACCGGGAAGTAGGAGGGGAGCCTTTTGGATTTACTACAGGTATGCCAATAGAGGCAGATCCTGAGAAGTATGGAGGCATTGCTAAGATGTACCGGGAGTGTATCAAGAGAGGAGTAACGTGGGAAGAGCTTTTACAGTGGAATGGACAGAGTGATGAGTTGGATATATGTTAGACATATACTTTAGAGAGCCTGAGAATAGCCTATTTTGGAATAAATATGCTCCAATGGTAAATTGTAAAGGTAAAATATAAAATGACTATATGGGGCAAATACAGCGTTACAGGCGTTATCCTCAAATTATAGAAAATTGAGGAATAAGAAAAGATGAGAGCTGTCTAATTCCTTATGTTGATGTGGTTATTACTTATAAACTGAGTAATGAGCAAAGAACAGGAGGAAACAGGATGGTACAGGAGAAATTAAGAGCGGTATTTTATGCCAGAGTGTCTACTGCTGAGGAGGAACAGCTAAAAGCATTACCCAAACAGGTTGAGGAGTGCAAAGATGTGATTGCTTCTAAAGGCTGGAAGCTGATAGATGGTTATGTGGATGAGGGAAAGAGCGGAACTAAAACAGATGGTAGAAAGGCATATAAAAAGCTCTTAGTTGATATGCAACAGGATAAGTTTGAGATTGTCGTTGTGAAGTCTCAGGACAGGTTACAAAGAAATACTTTTGACTGGTATAGATTTACAGATCTGCTGAATAAAAACAAGAAAAGACTGTTCCTCTATATGGATAATAAATTTTACGAGCCCTCAGAGGATGCTCTTATAACAGGGATTAAAGCTATTTTAGCGGAGGAATACTCAAGAGATCTCAGTAAAAAGCTCAACAATGCTAATAAAAGAAGAATTGCAAAAGCAAGAGCTGGAGAGCCTGTATCTGCTATGGGAAATGGTCAGACATACGGGTATAAGATTGTCGAGGGTAAATGGGTGATAGATGAGAGCCAGAGGGAAGTGGTAAGAAAGATGTATGAGCTCTATAGTGAGCTCCATAGTATTCGTAAAGTTAGAAATGCTCTCAATGAACAGGGATACAGAAACCAGAAAGGAAATCTGTTTACTGAGGAGGTAATTGGCAGAGTTGTAAAAAATGTGATGCACAAAGGCTGGGTGATCTTAAACAGACATCATAGAGACTTTGAGAGTAAGGAAATCATTGAGAAACCTGAGAAAGAGTGGGTAATTATAAAGAACGATCATGAGGCTATAGTGTCAGAGGAGCTTTGGGATAATGTAAATGCTGAGATCCAGAGCCACAGGAATAAAGGAAACTCAGGAAGAAGAGGGAAAAGAAATGGTACTACTCCTCTCAGTGGGAAAATCTTTTGTGGATGTTGCGGTAGAGTGCTCTGGAAACATATGTCAAAAGGCTCATATAAGACTAAAGAGGGAAGAAAACACGGATACAAGAACTATGCACAATGGTATTGCAGTGGTAAGATAGGAAGAGGAGAATTAGCCTGTAGTGATCCGGCTACAGTGTCAGGAGTAAAACTCAATAAGTATCTGGTGGAAATGGCAGATATGCTTTTAGATTACAGTACAATAGAGTATAGCAAGAATCTCTTGAAAAGAAGAACCTTAAAATGGTTGGAGGATCTTAAGGATCAGCTTTCTACTCCTACGGATAATGAGGCAGTAGAAAAGGCTATGGCAGATCTGGAGCGTAAGAGAGGAAATCTCATAGATCTTTATACAGATGGACTTATTACAAAAGCAGAATTTAAAAGTAAATCTGTAGAACTGGACAATGAACTGGAGAAACAGAAAGCTCTATTAGAAGCACAGGAGGTCAATCCAGACATTAAAGCTATTGAGGATACCATAGCGAATATTGATGAAGAAATAGAGGCATTGTATGAGGATCAGACTATGGTGGAAGAGAAAAAGATCCAGTTTATTACAGAGCATATTAAAAAGATTATAGTGTTGAGTAATAATGACATATTTGTAACTTTAGACAGGGTAGCAGGAGCCGTTCTTTTCATTGATAAAACAGATACAAGATTCCATGTAGTGCCTATGGATGAGTATGATTCAGAAGAATTAAGCAGAGTAGGTATAACAGAGAATGAAATTGTACCGTTTGATAGGGAAAGTATGCAGATCAACTCTTGCCGAGAGTGTTTTTACCTACAAAGTGAAGGAGCTTGGTCTTGGAGAGCAGTTTATAATCGATAGTTTTGCGACGAGTACCGAGGAGATTGGAAATCCGCCGCACAGAGGAACTGTTAATAAACTTCGTGAAGTGGGAATCCCACTGATTCCGCACAGAGCGAAACAGATCACGTGGGCGGATTATAATAAATTCGACTATATTATTGGTATGGACACTGCAAATATAAGGAATCTGAACCGGATGCTGAGAAATGATCCGGAAGGAAAGATTTATAAATTTCTTACTTTTGCGGGAACTGGAAGAGACATCGCAGATCCGTGGTATACAGGAAATTTTGATGAGACTTATGAGGATGTAATGGAAGGTTGTGATGGATTTCTGAAATATCTGACAGAACAGGGAGAAATTTATCACTGAATACGGAAATAAAGACATAAAATCCAAAAGGATATCAAAAATCTGACAGTACAAAGCAGCGGAAGCTGCTTTTTCTGTCGATGAAAACTTCTTTACAAATACAGAAACATCTTTTATACTGTTTCATACAGCAGACAACTCAAATCTGGCAGAGAAATCTGTTTTCTACAGGGAGTATTTCAAGTAAAATACTCATTCTAATCAGGACATTCGTCCGCATTGTCTCACAGAAAGGAAAATTTAATATGGAAAAAGGCTATGAAACTTTTGTCACAGATCTGAGAAAGCTTCTTCTTGCTGCTATGGATTTGGAAGAAGATGAGATTTACTTTGCGAAAAAAGGGGAAAAATATGGATGTACAGGGGACAGGATTTTTGTGGAATGCAGACATATTGAGAAAGCAAAAAAGATATGTGGTCTGCATACAGAAGAACTTTATGAACGATATTGTCAGGAGCATAACTTGAATAATATTGTCCATGACTGTGTCTGTGAGATAAAAAAAGCAGATGAAACCAGTGTGGTCTGCGATATAAATGATCTGGAAGACTATGAAAAAATCAAAGGAAAACTTTTTATCCGTCTTCTCAGTGCAGAGCGGAACGGGGAGGTATTAAAAGACACGATTTATCATCAGGTCGGAGATATTGCACTGGTTCTGTATTATCTGGCAGGTGAAAAAGACGGCTATATCCTGAGTACGAAAATTAAGAAACATTTTCCAGAACAGTGGGGAAAAGATCCGGATGCTGTTTTTGAGGCTGCCCTTGTAAACACCTATTTTATCAGTCCGCCCAGAATCTACCACTGGGAAAAAATGCTGTTTGATAAAACCTATACAGGAGATAATTTTATGGACCTTCTGGAAACTTATCAGCCAAATAAAGGAATTGCAGGAAACTGTCTCAGCACGGAAAAACGCACCAATGGTGCAGCTGCAATTTTTCTTCCGGGAGTGGCGAGACGTCTTGCGGAGCTGATGGAAGCGGATCTGTATCTTGTATTTACCAGTGTTCATGAAGTGATGGTACATAGTGCGGATATGGTTTATCCGGAAGACCTGAAGGATGTTCTTATGGATACAATCAAAAAAGCAACGCCTCCGGAAGATTATCTGACATCTTCTATTTATCGGTACAGCCGAAGAACCGGTGAGTTTTCGGTAGAACTGGAATAAAAAAAGCCAGGCTGGAATTTACTGCAGAAATAAAATTCCAACCTGGTTTTCTTAATATATAATGTTAGCTGAGAAGAGCGGAATCATTGGAAAATTCTTCGCCGCTGGCTTCTTCGAATTTATCAAGAAGATCTTTAACGGTAAGTTTTTTCTTTTCTTCACCCTGGATATCCAGAATGATTTTTCCCTCCCACATCATGATCAGGCGGTTGCCATGAGTGATAGCGTCACGCATGTTATGAGTAATCATCATGGTTGTCAGGTGATCGCGGTTTACAATCATATCAGTGATCTCAAGGACTTTGGCAGCAGTTTTTGGGTCGAGAGCTGCGGTATGTTCATCCAGAAGAAGAAGCTGAGGCTTTTTTAAGGTTGCCATCAGAAGAGTCAGAGCCTGGCGCTGACCGCCGGAGAGAAGGCCGACTTTGGAAGTAAGACGGTCTTCGAGGCCCAGACCGAGAATCTTCAGAAGCTCGTGATACTCTTCCCGTTCCTGACGGGTAATACCTGGACGGAGAAGACGGGATTTTCCGCGGCGTTTTGCAAGGGCAAGGTTTTCTTCGATACCCATAGTAGCTGCGGTTCCGGTCATAGGATCCTGGAATACACGGCCAAGGTAAGCAGCTCTTTTATATTCGGAAAGTTTTGTGACATCAGTTCCACCGATGATGATCTTTCCGGAATCTACAGGCCAGGCACCTGCAACTGCATTCAGCATAGTGGATTTACCGGCACCGTTTCCACCGATAACAGTAACAAAATCGCCCTCGTTCAGATGGAGATCCACTCCATTTAAGGCAACTTTTTCATTGATAGTACCCGGATTAAATGTTTTATGTATATCAATCAGTTTCAGCATGATTATTTACCTCCCTGTTTGGCTTTTGTAAAATATTTGCCCTTCCAGTATGGAAATGCAAGAAACAGTGCAACAACAAGGGCAGAAAGCATTTTCAGAAGGTCCGTATCAATTCCCATCCAGATAACAACCTGGAGTACCAGATAATAAAGAATGGAACCAAATACAACACTTAAGAGCTTCAGTGCAAAGTTGCGGAAAATACGGCTGAAGATTGCTTCACCGATGATAACGGCAGCAAGACCGATAACGATGGAACCACGTCCCATGTTAATATCCGCAAATCCCTGGTACTGTGTAAGAAGAGCTCCGGAAAGAGCAACCAGTCCGTTGGAAAGCATCAGAGCAAGGACTTTGTTACGGTCGGTGTTGATACCCTGTGCACGGGACATGCTTGGATTACATCCGGTAGCACGTAAGGAACAGCCAAGCTCTGTTCCAAAGAACCAGTAAAGAATCGCAATCAGAATAACGATCATAATGGCTACAATAAAAAGAGTGTTCTGTGTCAGGGAAACACCTTTAACACGTCGAAGAGATACCAGAAGATTAAATTTATCAACATTGATCGCCTGGTTTGCTTTTCCCATGATTTTTAAGTTTACGGAATAAAGGGAAAGCTGTGTCAGGATTCCGGCAAGGATGGCCGGGATCCCCATAAAGGTGTGAAAAATACCGGTGGCAAGTCCTGCCAGAAGTCCGGCACCTGTTGCAGCCAGCATGGATATCCATACGTTGTGTCCGCTAAGCATCATCATAATGCATACAGCACCGCCGGTACATAAAGTTCCATCTACGGTAAGATCCGCAATATCAAGAATACGGAACGTAATATATACGCCGATTGCCATGATTCCCCAGATAAGTCCCTGTGCGGCTGCTCCGGGAAGTGCAGTGAATAAACTCATAATCTGCATGTTAAATATCCTCCTCTTTTTTATGCACGAACAGCGAGAAGGGGAGAACCCTTCTCGCTGTATCAGTGTATAATAGGTTTTTTTACTGATTATTCAGCTGTTTCTTCTGTTTCGATTGCTTCATATCCGTCCGGAATTTTAATACCAAGCTCGTCACAGATGTCTTTGTTGTATTCTTTTGTGAATTTTGGTGCATATTCAATCGGCATTTTGGAAATATCTTTACCATCCTGAAGAATGCTGACTGCCATTTCGCCGGTTTTGTATCCAAGATCATAGTAGCTGATGGAAAGTGTTGCAACACCACATGCCTGGCAGATACCTTCTTCACCAGCGATTACCGGAACCTTTGCCGGAAGACAGATGTTATTGATGATCTCAGTATTGGATGCTACGGTATTATCTGTAGGTGCATAGATCACATCACTGTCATTGGCAGCTGTGGTAACAACGGATGAAAGATCGTTGGAATCAGAGAATGCATAATATTCACAGGTATAACCCAGCTTCTCAAGAGCATCTTTTACAGTATCTACCTGATACTGGGAATTCGGCTCTGCGGAACAGTAGAGAAGTCCGACATTTTTTGCATCCGGGAAAAGCTCATGGAGCATATCTGCCTGCTCATCAAGTGGAGCAAGGTCAGAAGTACCGGAAATGTTTCCGCCTACTGTGCCGTCGAAATCATCAATTCCAAGAGCCACACCGTATTCTGTAACGGCTGTTCCAAGGATCGGAATATCGGAAGTTCCGGCAGCAGCAGCCTGAAGAGATGCGGTTGCATTTGCAAGGATCAGGTCAGTTCCTTCAGAAACAAAGCTGTTGATAATAGTAGAACAGGTATTGGAATCACCCTGTGCATTCTGCTCATCAAATTTTACGGAATCACCCATCTTTTCGGTAATGGCATCCTCAAAGCCTTTGGTTGCCGCATCCAGAGCGTCATGCTGAACCAGCTGGCAGATACCGATGGTATAAGTCTTTTCTTCTTTTGCACTTACAGTAGCAACACAGGTTCCGGTTACGAGAGCTGCGGTAAGTACAGCTGTTAAAACACGCTTTTTCATATTCATTTCCTCCTCACGATATAATTGCATTTTTTAATTTTATAAATGCAACACTGATTGTGTTAGTATAACGCTTTAACGCTTAAAAGTCAAGAAGAATTAATGTGAAAATACGTTGATAAGAAAAATTATGCACAGAGAAAAAATATTTTCATATCCTATTATGACGGAAGGTATTGCGAGGAGAAAAATATGGCGTATAAGATTATTCTGGATGCTGGTCATGGCGGGGAAGATCCAGGAGCTGTTTATAAAGAGCGTAAAGAAAAAGACGATAATCTGAAACTTACGCTTGCTGTGGGAAAAATACTGGAGGATAAGGGTGTGGATGTAGTTTATACAAGAACTACTGATATTTATCAGACTCCTTTTGAAAAAGCAAGGCTGGCAAATGAATCTGGTGCGGATTATTTTATTTCTTTTCACAGAAACAGCAGTCCGGAATCTGAGCAATACAATGGTGTGGAGGTTCTGGTATATGATAAAAAAGGAATCAAGTATCAGATGGCGCAGAACATCGAAGGCGCTCTTGGTGAACTGGGATTTCAGGAACTGGGAGTAAAAGAACGTCCTGGACTTGTTGTACTTCGCAGAACAAAAATGCCGGCACTTCTGATAGAAACCGGATTTATCAATTCAGAAAAAGACAATCAGCTTTTTGATGAGAAATTCGAAGAAATCGCCAGAAGTATTGCAGATGCAATTCTTGGGACGCTGGATGAGGAAACCGTAGATGCACCATTGTATTACCGTGTACAGACAGGCGCTTTTCGTAATCGTGAAAATGCGGACCGGATGCTGTACCAGCTGACGGACCAGGGATTTCCGGCTTTTATTCTGAAAGAAAATGATCTCTATAAAGTTCAGGTAGGCGCATATATGCAGCTTGGAAATGCAGTGAATATGGAACAGCGTCTCAGAGACAGTGGATACAGTACTGTGATTGTAACAAAATAATGCCGGGAATAGGATCGTAGATGTGAGTTTTACAATCTGCTGGTGCGTATTATAAAAAAGAGTGCTATGATACAGCTGATATGATATGAGAAAAAAGCGGAATGAATGCTTGGCGTTAGGATTCCGTTAAAAATACACAAATAAGGAAGGAAACGCACAAAATGTATGAGGAATTTCTGAAACAGATCGAAGATTTTATATTTGTGGAGGATCTGCCGGAAAAAGCGGACATAATTTTTGTTCCGGGAAACGGATATCCGCAGATGGCAGAAAAAGCGGCCGAACTGTACCGGAAAGGACTGGCGCAGAAGATTTTGCCAAGTGGTAGATACAGCATTACTGTGGGAAAATTTGCCGGGGTGCTGGATAAAAAGGAATGTTATGGAGGAACATACGGGACGGAATGGGAATTTCTCAGGGATGTTCTTATGAGAAACGGAGTACCGGAAGAAATGATTCTGAAAGAAGATCAGGCTACATTTACGTATGAAAACGCAATTTATTCCAGACAGGTAACAGACAGAGAACAGCTGAATATTCAGAAGGCGATTCTCTGCTGTAAAACCTGTCATGCAAGACGTGCGCTGATGTATTACAAAATGCTGTATCCGGATACAAAATTCTTTGTAGTTCCATGTTGTGTGGATTCGATAGATAAAAGCACATGGAGTGAGACAAATGAAGGAATTGATGAGGTAATGGGGGAAATAACACGAATAATCAAACAGTTTTCACTGATGCTTAAAAAAAATTAATTTGGGGGTGTCGTAAAAAAAAGAATTGTGTTATAATGCTTTTGACGAAAAAACGAAATATCTGTTACGAAAGATTAACAAGATATTAATTTTTGGAGAAATATTGATTCGGGCGCGTGATAAATGCGTTCGATATTTTATATAGAAGAATTTTCAGAAAAAAATCAGATATAAAACGAAGATTTTGAATATAGAGGTGCAGATTATTATGAAAAAGAATACAAAGAATACTTTTGGCAGAAGCTTTTCAATACTGGCGGCAGCGGCGTTGTCTATGACTTTAATCGGTGGACAGGCTTTTCCGACATATGCGGGCAGTTCTTCCGGGATTGAGACAGGAGCCATGATTCCGGATAATATTACGATTGACACTCCTACAGCTCTGGCGAATGTCGCACTT
The DNA here is from genome assembly GCF_018917985.1 of Blautia sp. MSJ-36. NCBI lineage: Bacteria > Bacillati > Bacillota > Clostridia > Lachnospirales > Lachnospiraceae > Blautia > Blautia sp. MSJ-36. Next base: position 24,292 of record NZ_JAHLPQ010000001.1, read on the forward strand.
CCATCGAATGAATATGGAACACTTTCCTGGGTTGATGGTTCTTATGTCCCACAGAAACGGGTCCAGTCCTGTGAAGTTGTATTTAAACCTTCCGCAGGTGCAGATCTTTCCGGACTTCCAGGGTGGGACAGTGCGTCCGGGACTCTTACCGGATATGTGACAGTTGTTGTGAGCAGCCTGGACAGCGCATCGGAAGATACCGATAATGATGAACAGAAAGATTCTTCTCAGTCTGATGAATCTTATGACACAGAAAACAGTGATAAAGACAGCAAAGATGTTTCTGACAAAGAGACACAGCAGGACAGTAAGGATGAGAATGCAGATCAGGAGGATTCTTCCAGTGACAGTTCTTCCGCTGACAGCAGTACAGACAAAAATTCAGATTCTTCCACAGATGTGAAAGATCCGGCTGAGGAGGATAAGAATGAGGAAGATCCGGAGGTAACAGAAGTTCCGGATATTACGGTAACACCGGTTCAGAAAGATGACAGCCAGAACACAGAAGAAAAAGAGGAAGAAACTGCTGAGACAACTGTGACACCGGCAGCCAGTGATACAGGCGATAATACAGAGGACACTGACAATAATAAAAAAGAGAACAATTCTGAAATAACAGAGATTCCGGAAATAACGGAAAATCCGGATGAAAATACAGATAATATCTTTGACCGAAAAGATGAGCCGGAAGATAAACGTCCACAGAATGCAGCTACAGACATTACAGAGACAGAGATGGAAGCGATTGCACAGCAGAATCATACCTGTGATGGAATTACAGTATCCGGTATAGATCTTCCATGGTATGTACAGTTCCGTGTTTCCGGCGGAGATGATTATCAGTTCACAAACGAAGAAGATGCGGCTATTTTTAAATCCTATGAATTTGAGCTCTGGGATACACAGAAGAATACAGAGTATAAAATTCCGGATGGTGAGTACATCAGCGTAACCGTGCCGGTAAAAGCAGGCTATACATATTCTATTGAGCATCTTCTTGACAATGGCGCTATGGAAACGATCATTCCAAGTGTTGACGGAGATACTATGACATTTAGTACACATTCCTTCAGCCCGTTCGGTATTGCAGGAAGTAAATCTCTGGTAGGACCGGATGCTGGAAGTGACAGCAGTGTGACAGTGACACCGGCAGCGGATACTTCATCCTCAGATACAGGAGCAAGCAGTTCTGTGGATACCTCCAGCGACAGCAGTGAAAGTACAGATGAAATGGATACGTCCCAAGATCTGTCTTCCGGAACTGCAGAGCTGACAGACTCTTCTTCACAGAACGATACGGAGAGCAGTGAGTCCGAAGATCAGTCTTCACAGGCGAAATCCAAGAAACAGGTAAATACCGGAGATACGACACAGATTCTTCCGTTTGTGATCCTGTTTGTGGCAGCGGCAGTTGTAGCCGGCGTGGTGGTATTTCTTAAAAAGAGAAAGAAATAAATAACAAGAATAAGAGCAGAAGCCCTCCCGTATAATGAGACTGGGAGGGCTTTTTATGCGTGTAAAAACAGTGTTATGGTCACTATTGCTGGCTTACGGACTGACAGGAATTTTTCTTTTGTTACTGGCTTTTCTTCTTTTTCAGTTTGAACTGGGAGAGGGAGCGGCAGCTGCGGGAACCGTTTTTATTTATGTGGCATCCTGCCTGGCCGGAGGTTTGGCAGCCGGTAAAATTATGCGTAAGAACCGTTACCTGTGGGGAATCGTTACAGGGCTTTCTTATTATGTTCTTCTGCTTTTAGTATCTTTTCTGGCACAGGGAAAATGGGATATGACTTTTGCTCATGCAGTGACTACTTTTTTTATGTGCCTGGGCGGTGGAGCCATCGGGGGAATGCTGTCGTAAAAGCTTGCAAAAAAATGCTTTGAAAATCGACAATTTTATGCTATACTAGGCGGAGAATAGAATACATAAAGGAGGATATATCATGGAACATATCAAGACATTAAATACAAAGAACCTTCAGAACACGGTTAAGAAGGGTGGATGTGGTGAATGTCAGACATCCTGTCAGTCTGCTTGCAAGACTTCCTGTACAGTAGGAAACCAGAGCTGCGAGCATAAATAAGAAGCAGCCGTTGAATGAGTGGAAAGCAGCGGGAGACCCGCTGCTTCACTTGTTTTATCTGAAAGTAACAGGTATCCAGCAAAACGCGCCGGAGGGCGCGTTTTGTCGGGTTATAAAAGATTTTTAGAAAGGATTGCGGGAAGATGAGTCTGATTCACCGTTATCAGAGTAATGGATATAATATCGTGCTGGACATCAACAGCGGCTGTATCCACCTTGTAGATGAAGTAACCTACGAGGTACTGCCGTATCTGGAAGAAGGCATGGAAACGGATGCTATTGCCGAGAAGCTTGGCGACCGTTTTAAGAAAGAAGATGTGGAAACATCAGTAACTGAATGTAAGAAGCTAAAGGAACAGGGAATGCTTTTTACAAAGGATATTTATGAGAATATCATTGACGAATTTACCAAGAACCGTCAGACCGTTGTAAAGGCTCTCTGCCTTCATATTGCCCATGACTGTAATCTGGCATGCAGATACTGTTTTGCGGAAGAAGGAGAGTATCATGGAAGACGTGCGCTGATGTCCTTTGAAGTTGGAAAGAAGGCACTGGATTTCCTGATCGCCAATTCCGGTTCCAGAAAGAATCTGGAAGTGGATTTCTTTGGCGGCGAGCCGCTTATGAACTGGCAGGTTGTAAAGGATCTTGTGAAATATGGAAGAGAGCAGGAGAAGCTTCATAATAAGAAATTCCGTTTCACACTGACAACCAATGGCGTTCTTTTAAATGATGAGGTTATGGAATTCTGTAACAAAGAGATGGGAAATGTAGTTTTAAGTGTGGACGGAAGAAAAGAAGTCCATGATTACATGCGCCCGTTCCGTAAAGGTGCAGGAAGTTATGATCTGATCATGCCGAAATTCGAGAAATTTGCGGAGTCCAGAAATCAGGACAAGTATTATGTAAGAGGAACCTTTACCCATCATAATCTTGATTTTTCCCAGGATGTTCTTCATCTGGCTGACCTTGGCTTCAAACAGATCTCTGTGGAGCCGGTTGTAGCAGCAGATACAGAAGAGTATGCCATCCGTGAGGAGGATATTCCTCAGATCCTGGAACAGTATGACATTCTTGCAAAAGAAATGATCAAAAGAGAAAAAGAGGGAAAAGGATTCAACTTCTTCCACTTTATGATCGACCTTACCGGTGGTCCGTGTGTATACAAACGTCTTTCCGGATGTGGCTCAGGAACCGAGTACCTGGCTGTCACACCGTGGGGAGATTTTTATCCATGTCACCAGTTTGTCGGTGAGGAGCAGTACCTCATGGGTAATGTAGACGAGGGAATCACAAAACCTGAAATCGTAAAAGATTTCGGAAGATGTAACGTCTACACAAAACCGGACTGTAAAGACTGTTTTGCCAGATTCTACTGCAGCGGTGGCTGTGCGGCAAATGGTTATCATTTCGGCGGAGATATCCGGGGGAATTATAAGATCGGATGCGAACTCCAGAGGAAGCGTGTGGAGTGCGCTATCATGATAAAAGCCGCTTTGGCGGAATAAGAGAGGAAAAAGAAAATGAAGAAAAGTAGAGGAATTGCAGTGCTGCTTCTGACAGCAATTGTCACAGTATTCTTCTGCTATGTGGCTGCGGTAGGCATTGGCCCTACAGGTACAGGTTCGGCTAAGAACATCAACACCGGACTTGATCTTGCCGGCGGTGTCAGCATCACATACCAGGCTAAGGACAGCAATCCGAGCAAGGAAGACATGTCCGATACTGTTTACAAGATGCAGCAGCGTGTTTCTCAGTACAGTACTGAGGCACAGGCGTATCAGGAAGGTTCCAACCGTATTACCATTGAGATTCCGGGAGTATCAGATGCAAATGCGATCCTGGAGGAACTTGGAAAACCAGGTTCCCTGTATTTCATTGATCAGACAGATGCAGACGGAAACCAGAACTTTACAACAGGAAACAGCGAGAGCGGATATGTCCTTGCAAGAAGCATTGAGGATATCCAGAAGGCCGGCTCTGTTGTACTGGAAGGTACAGACGTTGCAGATGCTGAGGGAGGTGCATATCAGGATTCATCCACAAGCTCCCAGAAATACGCAGTCAGCCTGACTCTTACAAAAGATGGAAAAACCAAATTTGCGGAAGCTACCAAGGCAAATGTTGGCAAGCAGATCGCAATCGTATATGACAATCAGGTGTTAAGTGCTCCGAATGTAAATGAGGAGATCTCCGGTGGAAAAGCACAGATCACCGGAATGGCAAGTACCGAAGAGGCACAGAACCTTGCTTCTTACATAAGAATTGGTTCCTTAAGCCTTGAGCTTACTGAGCTTCGTTCCAGTGTAGTTGCTGCACAGCTTGGTGAGGAAGCTATTGCTACAAGTGTGAAAGCCGGAGCGATCGGCCTTGTGATCGTTATGCTGATCATGATCATCGCATACCGTATTCCTGGACTGGTTGCATCTGTTGCACTGGTTCTTTATACAACCTTAATGCTGATCACATTGAATGCCTTTGATATCACCCTTACGCTTCCGGGTATTGCAGGTATCATCCTGGGCATTGGTATGGCGGTGGATGCCAACGTTATCATCTACGCCAGAATCCGTGAGGAGATCGCAGCAGGTCTTTCGGTCCATGCAGCGATCAAGAGCGGATTTGGCAAAGCGTTTTCCGCTATTTTTGATGGAAACATCACAACACTGATCGCAGCCTGCGTGCTGATGTGGCTGGGTTCCGGTTCCGTTAAGGGATTTGCCTATACACTGGCAATGGGTATCGTGATCTCCATGTTTACAGCACTGGTTGTGTCCAGACTTGTCATCAATGCAGTATACGCAGTTGGTATCCGTGATCCGAAATTCTACGGCGTTGCCAAAGAGCGTAAGGTTGTGGATTTTGTTGGAAAGAGAAAGATCTTCTTTACCATTTCCATTATCCTGATCCTCTGCGGGCCTGTGGGAATGCTGGTTCACAGCAATGTGATCGGTGACAAAGCCATGAATTACAGCCTGGAGTTCTCCGGCGGTACTTCTACCAATGTAACTTTCAACAAAGAGATGGATATCAAAGAGATCGACTCTGAGGTAACACCGGTTGTTGAGGCCGTGACAGGAGATAAGAACGTACAGCCGACCAAAGTTCAGGGAACCAATCAGGTAGTGATCAAAACACGTTCTCTGGACCTTAAGGAACGTGAAGCACTGAACAAGGCACTGGAAGAAAACTTTGATGTAGACACAAGCCTGATCACATCTGAGAATATTTCCGCTACCGTCAGCAATGAGATGAGAAGAGATGCTATCGTAGCCGTTATCGTAGCTGCGATCTTCATGCTTCTTTACATCTGGTTCCGTTTCAAGGATATCCGCTTTGCAAGCAGTGCGGTACTTGCACTTCTTCATGATGTCCTGGTTGTACTTGCATTTTATGTTATTTCCAGAACATCTGTGGGAAATACATTTATCGCGTGTATGCTGACGATTGTAGGTTATTCTATCAATGCCACCATCGTTATCTTCGACCGTATCCGTGAGAATATGAAGGGCAGAAAGAAAGTTGAAGATGAGAAACTGAAAGAGATCGTAAACGCCAGTGTTACAGAAACTCTGACACGAAGCATTTACACATCTCTGACAACATTTGTAATGGTCGCAATTCTTTATGTGATGGGTGTTTCCTCTATTAAAGAATTTGCAGCACCTCTGATGGTAGGTATCATCGGTGGAGCATATTCTTCTGTATGCATCACAGGTGCTCTGTGGTACACCATGAAGACTTTCGGAAAGAACCGCGTTGCCGCACCGGCAGCTGCAGCAGCATCCGTTAAGACTTCCCCTGAGAAATCTGAGAAAAAGGCTAAACAGCCATCTGGCCAGCCGACAGTGCAGCAGCCAAAGAAGAAAAACCGTAAAAGAGTTGCAGACCGCCTTGCAGCGCAGGAAGCAGCAAAACAGCAGAATGATGAGGAGAAATCTGAATAAAACTGCCAGATAACAGAAACGTTCCGTACCGGGAAAGATAATTTCCCGGCGGAACGTTTTTTTGTGGCATTTTTTGTGCGGAACAAAAAACTTGCAGCCATGCAGGATTATGGGTTACAATATTATTATTGTGTCGCTTTGAAGGAAGAAAGCGGCAGAGCATCAAGGAGGAAACAACATGGAACGATGGGTTGTTGCTGCAAAACGGGCGGATTTTGCGGCAATTGGAAAAGAGTTCGGGATCGATCCGGTGATCGCCAGACTGATCCGGAACCGTGATGTACAGGACAGAGAGGAGATCCGCAGATACCTTCACGGAACAGTAAAAGAACTGGCTTCTCCGCATTTAATGAAAGATGTGGATAAAGCAGTGGAGATCCTGCGAAACAAGATAAAAGAAAAAAAGCGTATCCGTATTATCGGAGATTATGATATTGATGGCGTAGTGTCCACGTTCATCCTCATTAAAGGACTGAAGCGAGTAGGTGCACTGGCAGATACATACATTCCGGACCGGGTGGCTGATGGATATGGAATCCATGAGCACCTGATTGAAAGAGCAGTGAATGACGGGATTGATGTAATTGTTACCTGTGATAACGGGATTGCAGCATACAATGAAATTGCGATGGCAAAGGAAAAAGGAATGACAGTGATCATAACCGATCATCATGAGATTCCCTATAAAGAAACGGAAGATGGAAGAGAGCTGATCCTTCCGCCGGCCGACGCCATTGTAAATCCAAAACAGCCGGATTGTAACTACCCGGAAAAAAGACTCTGCGGGGCAGTGGTTGCCCTGAAACTTGTGACAGCTCTCTATGAAGCATGTGGTATTCCCTCAAAAGAGCTGGAGGGCTTTCTGGAACTGGGGGCCATTGCCACAGTAGGAGATGTCATGGATCTTCAGGGAGAAAACCGTATCCTTGTAAAAGAAGGGCTGAGAAGACTTTCTCACACTTCCAACAAAGGCCTCCGTGAACTGATCCGTGCCAACGGTCTGGAGGATGGGCCGATTACTGCTTATCATGTAGGATTTGTGCTGGGGCCATGTATCAATGCCAGCGGAAGACTGGATACCGCTGCACGCTCTTTGAAACTTCTCTGCGCGGAGACGGAAGAGGAAGCAGCAAAACTTGCCGGTGATCTGACCGCGTTGAATCAGAGCAGAAAAGCTCTTACCGAAGAAGGAAAAGAAGAAGCGATCCGTATTGTGGAAGAGACAGAAATCGGACAGGACCGTGTTCTTGTGATCTATTTACCGGACTGTCACGAAAGTCTTGCCGGAATTATCGCAGGACGTATCCGGGAAAAGTACAATAAACCGGTCTTTGTTCTGACAAAAGGGGAAACAATGGTAAAGGGCAGCGGCCGTTCCATAGAAAGCTATTCCATGTTTGAGGAACTGGTAAAATGCGGTGATCTGATGGAACAGTATGGAGGTCACCCCATGGCTGCAGGATTATCCATCAAAGAAGAAAATGTGGAAGAATTTCGCAGACGGTTAAACGAAAACTGTACATTGACAGAAAAAGATCTGATGCCAAAGATCGTTATCGATGTGCCGATGCCGGTTTCCTATATTAATAAGGAGCTTGTGGAAGAGATATCCCTGCTGGAACCTTTCGGAAAAGGAAATACCAAGCCGATTTTTGCCCAGAAAGGACTTCGTGTTTTAAGCAGTCGTGTTCTTGGTAAAAATAGGAATGTGGCCAAACTTCAGCTCTCAGACAGCACCGGCTGTGTGATGGAAGCGGTCTATTTTGGAGAAGCAGATGAATTTGTAAATCAGGTAAAAAACAGCAGCTCTATTGCGGTAACCTATTATCCGGAGATCAACAGATACCAGGGAAGAGAGACTTTGCAGATTGTGATCCGAAATTATCTTACGGAATAAAAGGAGATTCGGCTGTACACTGGGCAATATGCAATCCAAAGCCTGTCGGAATTCTGCGAGTTCTGTCGGGTTGCACATTGATTCCCTACAGAAAAAGTGCTATACTATCTATCATCTGATTGACAAATTAAACCATTGGAGGTTATTATGAAAAAAATAGAAGAATATGTAAGAAGTATCCCGGACTTTCCAGAGCCAGGGATTATTTTCCGTGACGTTACCAGTGTTATCCAGGATGCGGATGGATTACAGCTTGCGATTGATTCCATGCAGGACTGTCTGAAAGGTGTAGATTTCGATGTGATCACAGGTCTTGAATCCAGAGGCTTTATCTTTGGTATGCCGATCGCATACAATCTTCATAAACCATTCGTTCTGGTACGTAAAGCAGGAAAACTCCCATGTGAGACCATTTCCAGAACTTACGATCTGGAATATGGAAGTGCAACGATCGAGATGCATAAGGATTCTATCAAGCCAGGACAGAAGGTTGTAATCGTAGATGACCTGATCGCTACAGGCGGAAGCGTGGAAGCAGCTATTAAGCTTGTGGAAGAGCTTGGCGGCATCGTTGTGAAAGTTGTTTTCCTCATGGAGCTTGCAGGCCTGAAAGGACGTGAGCGTCTGAAAGGCTATGATGTAGCATCTGTGATCTGCTACGACGGAAAGTAATTTTTGTCGGTGGAAGGGGATGTGAACTGTTGTAGTCATACGGCAGTATGAAATTGTGCACAGGCAGGTGGGATTTAATGGCAGAGACAAAAAATACGGAAAAACAGAACATTGAAATACAGAAGGAAGAAGAAAAAGAAAAAATGGAATCTGTCCGGAAGGCAGATGCGGCGGTGAAATCCATGCATGATTTTACAAGCCCTGAGGTTCTTTATCAGGAGCTGATAAAAAGCGTGAAGAAATATCATCCGTCCACAGATATCTCCATGATCGAAAAGGCCTATAAAGTGGCTAGTGAGGCACATAAGGATCAGAAACGTAAATCTGGTGAGCCTTATATCATTCATCCTCTCTGTGTAGCGATCATCCTTGCGGATCTTGAGCTGGATAAGGAGACCATTGTGGCAGGTCTTCTTCATGATGCAGTAGAAGATACCTGGATGACTTATGAAGAAGTGGAAAAGGAATTCGGTTCTGAGGTAGCACTTCTGGTAGATGGTGTTACCAAGCTGGGACAGCTGTCCTATTCCAAGGATAAGGTAGAGGTTCAGGCTGAGAACTTAAGGAAGATGTTCCTTGCGATGGCCAAGGATATCCGCGTTATCCTGATCAAACTTGCAGACCGTCTTCATAATATGCGTACCCTGCAGTATATGAGACCGGAGAAACAGCAGGAGAAGGCAAGAGAGACCATGGATATTTATGCTCCCATTGCCATGCGTCTTGGTATTTCCAAGATCAAGGTAGAGCTGGATGATCTTTCACTTAAATATCTGAAACCAGATGTTTATTATGACCTTGTAGAAAAAGTAGCCCTTCGTAAAAGTGCCCGTGAAGCGTTTGTCAATTCTATTGTGAAGCAGGTAAAGCAGCACATGGAAGATGCCAACATCAAGGCGCAGGTGGATGGCCGTGTGAAACATTTCTTCAGTATTTATAAGAAAATGGTCAACCAGGACAAGACCATTGACCAGATCTATGATCTGTTTGCCGTGCGTATCATTGTGGACACCGTAAAAGACTGTTATGCAGCACTTGGTGTTATCCATGAGATGTACAAGCCGATCCCGGGTAGATTTAAAGATTATATCGCAATGCCGAAAGCCAACATGTATCAGTCTCTGCATACAACACTGATTGGCCCCAACGGACAGCCTTTCGAGATCCAGATCCGTACATTCGAAATGCATAAAACCGCAGAATATGGTATTGCAGCCCACTGGAAATATAAGGAAACTTCCGATGGCAAGAAACCTGGCAAGAGCGAGGAGGAGAAGCTGAACTGGCTGCGCCAGATCCTGGAGTGGCAGCGAGACATGTCCGATAACCGGGAGTTCATGAGCCTTCTGAAAAACGACCTGGATCTTTTTGCAGACAGTGTTTACTGTTTCACGCCTCAGGGTGATGTCAAAACTCTCCCCAATGGTTCCACACCAATCGATTTTGCATACAGCGTGCACAGTGCAGTAGGAAATAAGATGGTAGGTGCCAGAGTCAATGGTAAACTGGTTCCTATTGAGTACAAGATCAAAAACGGCGACCGTATTGAGATCATCACATCTCAGAATTCTCAGGGCCCAAGCCGTGACTGGCTGAAGATTGTAAAGAGTACACAGGCTAAGAACAAGATCAACCAGTGGTTTAAGAAAGAACTGAAAGAAGATAATATCCTGAAAGGTAAGGACATGCTGAATCAGTATGCCAAGACCAAAGGATTTAAACCAGGCCTGTACACCAAGCCGCAGTATATGGAATCCGTAATGCATAAATACGGTTTCCGTGACTGGGATTCCGTACTGGCAGCTATCGGACATGGCGGCCTGAAGGAAGGCCAGGTGTTCAATAAATTGGTAGAAGCCTATGAGCGGGAGCACAAGAAGAATCTTACAGATGAGCAGGTTCTGGAAGCTGCTTCCGAGTCACAGGAGAAGCTGCACATTGCCAAGAGCAAGAGTGGCATTGTGGTAAAAGGTATCCACGATGTGGCAGTCCGCTTTTCCAAATGCTGCAGTCCAATCCCTGGAGATGAGATCGTGGGATTTGTCACAAGAGGAAGAGGAATCACCATTCACCGTACGGACTGTGTGAATGTCCTCAATATGCCGGAGATCGACCGGAAACGTCTCATTGAGGCAGAGTGGCAGATGCCGGATAAGGCTGATTCTGAGAAATATGAGGCAGAGATCCAGGTTTACGCAAACAACCGTACCGGACTTCTGGTAGATATTTCCAAGATCTTTACAGAGCGGAAGATCGATCTTCGTTCCATCAACAGCCGTACCAACAAGCAGGAACGTGCGACGATCTCCATGTCCTTTAATGTATGCAGTAAACAGGAACTAAATTCCCTGATCGAGAAGATCCGTCAGGTTGAAAGTGTTCTTGATGTAGAAAGAACAACGGGCTGACCCGATAAATGGAGGAAATTTTATGAGTAAGCTTGAAATGCAGCAGTGCGTGCTGGGACAGGTGTTTACCAACTGTTATTTTCTGAAGAATAAGGAGACCGGAGAGCTGCTGATCGTAGATCCGGGAGACTATGCGGAGAAGGTTTTTCAGAAGGTAGCTCTTATGCAGGGAAAACCGGTGGGAATCCTTCTGACCCATGGCCATTTTGACCACATCATGGCTGTGAAGGAAGTGAAGGAAAAATATCAGATCCCGGTTTATGCCTGCAGACAGGAAGAAGCAATGCTGGCTGAGCCCACAGTAAATATGACTGCTGTTTATGGAAGATCCTGTTCCATTAAGCCGGATGTTCTTCTGGATGACGGTCAGATTTTTGAAGCAGCCGGATTTTCCATCCAGATGTTCCATACACCGGGACACACCAAGGGAAGCTGCTGCTACTATATTGAGGATGAGGGCGTACTTTTCAGCGGAGATACATTGTTCTGTGGCTCTGTTGGAAGGACCGATTTTCCAGGCGGAAGTTCCGCGGAGATCGTAAGAAGCCTTCACAAGCTTGTGGATACATTGCCGGAGGATACAGAAGTATTTCCGGGACATGACACATCCACAACCATTGGTTACGAAAAGAGGTATAATCCATTTGTATAAGATTGGCATTTTGTTTCAGAACAGAGATTTTGAACATGATGTGTATGAGCTGATCAAAGCGTTTTACCCCGGAAATGAGATCACTTCTCTTTATGAGGAAGATGATGCGGATTATGATATCCGCTTCCGGGTTTCCCGTGATGAAGAAGGTTATACCATCAGTTACGATAACGGAATAGAGAAAAAAACAGCCCATGGGGCTGTGACAGAAGGGCAATCCAGTGGAGAAGCTTCGGATGCCCTTATTTCTTGCGATGACGCCCATGATACCCGCAGAAAAAATAAGGACGCCATCAAATATGCCCTGTATCAGATGCTTTCCAGTGTTACAGGAAAGACGCTTCCCTGGGGTAATCTTACAGGTATCCGTCCTGTAAAAATGGCCATGGGTATGCTGGAGTCTGGAATGAAAAATACAGAGATCGCCAGATATATGAGGGAACAGTATCTGGTAAGCCCGGAGAAAACAGCACTTGCAGTTACCATTGCCAACCGTGAGAGGGACATCCTGAAAAATATTGATTATGAGAACGGTTACAGCCTTTATGTGGGAATTCCTTTCTGTCCAAGTATCTGTCTGTACTGTTCATTCAGTTCCTATCCCCTTGAGAGATGGCGTAAATACGTAGAAGACTATCTGGATGCACTGATCAAAGAGATCCAGGCGGTTTCCAAGATGATGAAGAACCGGAAACTGGATACAGTTTATATCGGCGGCGGAACACCGACCACACTGGAACCGGATCAGCTTCGGCGGCTTCTTGGCGCAATCACAGAATATTTCCCCTGTGAGGAACTGGAGGAATTTACGGTTGAGGCAGGAAGACCGGATAGTATCACTCTGGAAAAACTTCAGGCGATCCGGGAATTTCCGGTTACCAGAATTTCCGTAAATCCACAGACCATGAATCAGGAAACCCTGGATATTATCGGCAGACGTCACACGGTAGAGCAGACAAAAAATGCATTTCATCTGGCAAGAGAAGCCGGGTTTGACAACATTAACATGGATCTGATCGTGGGCCTTCCAGGTGAGGATATCACGAAAGTGCAGCATACACTGGATGAGGTAAAAGCTCTCGGGCCGGACAGCCTGACGGTACATTCTCTTGCTGTGAAGCGTGCGGCAAGACTGAATATTTTCCGCGATCAATACCAGGAGATGACTTTTGAAAATAATCAGGAGATCATGAACCTGACCATGAAAACTGCCTATGAGATGGGAATGGGCCCTTATTATCTGTATAGACAGAAGAATATGAAGGGAAATTTCGAGAATGTAGGTTATTCTGAGGTTGACAAAGCAGGGATTTACAATATACTGATTATGGAGGAAAAGCAGCCGATCATCGCACTGGGTGCAGGTGGTTCCTCCAAGCTTGTGTTTGATCATGGTCAGAGGATCGAGCGTGTGGAAAACGTAAAAGACGTTCTCAACTATATTACGCGCATCGATGAAATGATCGAGAGGAAACGCGAGGGCATTGCAAAATGGCTGTAGACGGAAAGGAGAGACGGATCCTTGAAAAGCGTACAGAAGATAAATGAAACTACGCAGGACCGGATTCTGGAAATGGATCTTTCCGCAGAACTGAAACATGGAGTTGTTGTCAGCAATCTTGCCTATGATGTGGCAAAGGAGCTTGGCCTTGGTAAGGAAGAATGTTATCAGCTGGCCATTGCCGGAATGCTCCATGATATCGGCAAGCTGAAGCTGGAAGGATATATCAACGGACAGGAACAGAATCCGATGGTCATTGAAGAACTGAAGTATGTCCGTATGCATTCTACTTTGGGTTATGAGATCCTGAAAGATCAGGGATATTCAGATTACGTTCTGGAAAGTATTCTCTACCACCATGAGAATTTTGATGGCAGTGGTTACCCCAGTAACAAAAGCGGCGAAGAAATTCCCATAGGTGCCAGAATCCTGAGAGTGTGTGATGTATATGCAGCGTTAAGCATGGACAGACCTTACCGGAAAGCACTTGAGAACGATGAGGCCTTAAAACTTATGATCGATGAGATTAAAAACTTTGACATGCAGGTGTTTCTTGCATTTCAGAGGGTGATTCATAAAGGAGGAAACTATGGCATTAAAAAAGAAACCGGTTACAGGAATGAAGGACATTTTACCGAAGGAAATGGCAATCCGTAACTATGTGATGAATATGATCAGAGAGACGTACGGAACCTTTGGTTTTTCCGCGATCGAGACTCCCTGTGTAGAACATATTGAGAATCTCTGCAGCAAGCAGGGCGGTGAAAATGAAAAACTGATCTTCAAGATCATGAAGAGAGGCGAGAAACTGAAACTGGATACTGCAAAAACAGAAAATGATCTGACAGATTCCGGACTTCGTTATGACCTGACTGTACCGCTTTCCAGATATTATTCCAATAATGCAAACGAGCTTCCGGCTCCGTTTAAGGCACTTCAGATGGGAAATGTATGGAGAGCTGACCGTCCGCAGAGAGGTCGTTTCCGTCAGTTTATGCAGTGTGATATCGATATCCTGGGTGAGCCGACCTATCTTGCCGAGATCGAGCTTGTACTTGCAACAACAACACTTCTTGGAAAACTGGATTTCCATAACTTTACGATCCGTATCAATGACAGAAGGATCCTGAAGGCAATGGCTCAGTACAGCGGATTCCCGGCAGAGAGCTTTGATACTGTCTTTATTATTCTTGACAAGATGGATAAGATCGGCATCGAGGGTGTTGCTGAGGAGCTTGAGAAAGAAGGATTTGCAAAAGAGAGTATTGACACTTATCTGGGACTTTTCCGTGAGATCACCAACGATGTTGAGGGTGTCCGTTATATTAAAGAGAAACTTTCCGATGTTCTGGATGCAGGTATCGCAGAGGATCTTGAGACCATCATCAATACGGTAGAATCTGTAAAAACAGCAGATTTCAAGATGTCCTTTGATCCGACACTGGTACGTGGAATGTCCTATTACACAGGTCCGATCTTCGAGATCTCCATGGACGAGTTCGGTGGAAGCGTCGGCGGTGGCGGACGTTACGATGAGATGATCGGCAAGTTCACAGGAAATAATACCTGTGCCTGCGGTTTCTCCATCGGATTTGAGAGAATCGTTATGCTGCTTCTTGAGAAAGGTTATGAGATCCCGACCAAGAATGGCAAGAAAGCATACCTGATCGAGAAGAATATGCCGGCAGACAAGCTTCTGAACATCCTGAAACAGGCAACAGAGGAGAGAAGTGCCGGTACACAGATCAATATCTCCATTATGAAGAAGAACAAAAAGTTCCAGAAAGACCAGCTGGCAGCAGATGGTTATACAGAATTTGTAGAGTTTTTCAATAGAGACTGAAATTGAGGAGGATAAAGAGATGGCTGAAAGCATGCAGGGACTGCACAGAACCTGCCGATGTGCAGAAGTGACCACAGAGATGGTCGGAAAAGAAGTAACATTAATGGGATGGGTGGCAAAAGCCAGAAATAAAGGAGGTCTTGTGTTCGTAGACCTTCGTGACCGTTCCGGAATCATGCAGCTGATTTTTGAAAATGGCAGCATTGACGAGGAAGGTTTTACAAAAGCCGGCAAACTCCGTAGCGAGTTTGTCATTGCCGTAACCGGTACTGTAGAGAAACGTGGAGGAGCCGTAAACGAGAATCTTGCAACAGGTGAGATCGAGCTTCGTGTAAAATCCCTCCGTGTTCTTGCTGAGGCAGATGTACCGCCATTCCCGATCGAGGAGAACAGCAAGACAAAAGATGAGATCCGTCTGAAATACCGTTATCTTGACTTAAGAAGACCGGATCTTCAGAGAAATATCATGATGAAGAGTAAAGTTGCTCAGCTTACAAGACAGTTCTTCACAAACGAGGGATTTCTTGAGATCGAGACACCAATGCTTGGAAAGAGTACTCCGGAGGGAGCCAGAGACTATCTGGTACCATCCCGTGTTCATCCGGGAAGCTTCTACGGACTTCCACAGTCTCCGCAGCTGTACAAACAGCTTCTGATGTGCTCCGGATTTGACCGTTACATCCAGATTGCAAGATGCTTCCGTGATGAGGACCTTCGTGCTGACCGTCAGCCGGAGTTCACACAGATCGATATGGAGCTTTCTTTCGTAGACGTAGATGATGTTATCGATGTTAATGAGAGATATCTTGCATTCCTGTTCAAAGAAGTTCTGGACATCGATGTAAAACTTCCGATCCAGAGAATTACCTGGCAGGAAGCTATGGACCGTTTCGGTTCTGATAAGCCGGATATGCGTTTCGGCATGGAGCTTCATGATGTCAGCGATATCGTAAAAGACTGTGGTTTCGGTGTATTCACAGGTGCTCTTGAGAACGGCGGAAGCGTTCGTGGTATCAACGCAGAAGGCCAGGGCGCAATGCCGAGAAAGAAGATCGACAAACTTGTTGAGTTCGTAAAAGGCTACGGTGCAAAAGGCCTTGCATACATTGCCATCGCAGAGGACGGAACCAGAAAGTCTTCTTTTGCCAAATTTATGACAGATGAAGAGATGGATGCTCTTGTAAAAGCTATGGATGGAAAACCGGGAGATCTTCTTCTTTTCGCAGCAGATAAGACAAAACTGGTATACGATGTACTTGGTGCCCTTCGTCTTGAGCTTGCAAAACAGATGGATCTTCTTGACAAGAACGAGTACCGTTTTGTATGGGTAACAGAGTTCCCGCTTCTTGAGTGGAGCGAGGAGGAGAACCGTTTCACAGCGATGCACCATCCGTTCACTATGCTTATGGAAGAGGATCTGCCGCTTCTTGACACAGATCCGGGAAAGGTCCGTGCAAAAGCATACGATATCGTTCTTAACGGAAATGAGATCGGTGGCGGTAGTGTCCGTATCCATCAGGATGATATCCAGGAGAGAATGTTTGAGGCACTTGGATTCACAAAAGAAGCTGCACATGAGCAGTTCGGATTCCTTCTGGACGCTTTCAAATACGGAGTTCCGCCTCACGCTGGACTGGCATACGGCCTTGACAGACTTGTTATGCTTATGGCAAAGGCAGATACCATCCGTGACGTTATCGCATTCCCGAAGGTAAAAGATGCTTCCTGCCTGATGACTCAGTCACCAAGCCAGGTAAGTGAGGCACAGCTTCACGAGCTGGGACTTGATCTTGAGCCTGCGAAGGAAGAAGAGGAAGAATAAAAATCATGCAGCCGACAATCTATACATTTCTGATCGTTTGTCCACTTGTATTTCTTGCCGGATTTGTAGATGCTGTAGCAGGTGGGGGAGGACTGATCTCCCTGCCTGCTTATCTTTTGGCCGGAGTTCCCATACATAATGCTGTTGCTACTAACAAACTGTCGTCGGCAACGGGAACTCTGATCTCTACGGTACGTCTGTGTAAGAATAAGTTTGTAGACTGGATTCTGGTACTTCCGTGTATCCCGATGGCGCTTCTGGGATCAACAATGGGAGCACATGTAGCACTTATTGCCAGTGATAAAATCTTGCGTTATATGCTGATCCCGGTACTTCCGGTGGTTGCTTTTTATGTATTGCGTAAGAAGAATATGGATGAAAAAGGCGGAGAGATCGCCAGAAAGAAGCAGATTCTGATCTGTGCCTTATGTTCTCTTGCGGTGGGATGTTATGATGGTTTTTATGGCCCGGGAACAGGAACTTTTCTCCTGCTTCTGTATACAGGACTTGGAAAAATGAGCGTGGCAAAAGCGTCCGGTACCATGAAGGTCACCAATCTTTCTTCCAATGTAGCAGCCCTTACCGTATTTCTGCTCAGCGGAAAGATCGTGATCATGCTTGGAATCGCAGCGTCTGTATTTTCTATTGCCGGACATTATACCGGTGCGGGAATGGTCATGAAAAACGGAAGCCGGATCATCCGGCCGATTATCCTTATAGTCCTTGCACTGCTTTTTATAAAGATCATATCCGGAGTATAAAAAATACCCGTTTGGATTTTGCTGCCTGTCAGGCGGAAACAAAATCCAAACGGGTATTTTTATTTGCAGAATAGATTTTTATTCATTATCATCAGAATCGGAAGCGTTTTCATCTTCGGCAGCATCTTCCGGGACCGGGGAAGCGGTAAGTGTTCCGAAAATAGCATTTCCAAGTTCTGTGCCGGCATCCTCTAGTTTCCAGGAGACACCGTCATTTGTCAGATGAAAAGTTGCATTAGCCGTAGTTGTAGTTGTATTGTTTTTTATGCTGTCAAGAAGCAGTTCATGAGATTTATTATACCGTTTCTGAGAACCGTCTATAACTGCGTCTGCTGATGCAAGATAGGTATTCAGTTCTTCTTCGTACTGAGAGAGGATCGAATCACTGTCAAAAGTAGTCAGATCCGCCTGAACTTCTGCAAGATAACCGGAAACAGAAGTATCGGTGATTTTATAATTGAAGCAGGAATGAAACTGCTCCATAAGCGCGGAGGCAATTGCATTTTTTGCAGGATCTGAAGTATTCAGAATGGAATCCAGTCCAAGATAATTGGACATCTGCTGCACATCCATTTCCTGCAGTGTTTTTAGATAAACGCCAAGAGTTTCATCGGGTGGTACAAGATCCGGATCGGACAGATAAGTGATCAGACCACCAACCAGGTCATTTTCAAGAGAATAGCTGTGTGTGATCTCCCAGTTTGGATTGGAGGAAGATCCATGATTAATCAGCTGAATGGAAGCGTTACGATCTACGGTTTTGTAGGAATTGTTTTTCAGAAGCTTATGGAGCCGGAGATAACGCTGTTCCAGGGAATTTTCATTTTCTTCTGTGTTTTTATCACCAGAGGCGGCTTTTAGTATTTCGTCCTGAAGGCTCTGGGATACAAAATCCCTGGCAAGTGCCTGAGCGTCCAGAGTGGTAAGCCGGAGTTGGGCAGAAGCGGTTTCCTGATTCTGATCTGTAGAGACATCCAGAATTTTATAATCAAAATTCTGAAAAAAAAGAGAAAAAACTTCCTTTATATCATCAGAAAGTTCTGTATTATCATCAGAATCCGGGAACAGTTCCTGGTACGATATGTATTTCATGGTTGTTTCAGAATCCAGATTTTTCAGAAGATCCAGATCTTTTTTGATTGCTTTCTCTGCGGATGTTTTTGCCGAATAAGAGCAGCCACATACAGAAACTGCCAGAAAAACAAAAAAGAAAGCCAGCAGGTATTTCACTGTCTTCATATCGTTCTTTCCTTTCAAAAAAATTTACATCTCATTTTATCAGATATCGCATCAAAAGTCAAAAATCCCTTAAAACTATACGATTTTTATAAAAAAACGGTGAAAAATTTGTGAAATTTGCATCGTTTTCCGCAAAGACTTTTCTTTTTCGGTTCAATCTGCTATGATATTTTAAGTAACTTGTAGTTTCCACATTATGCTGGGAAAAGGGGACAGATATGAAGAAACGTATTTTAATTGCCCTTGGGATTCTGATACTGGCAGCGGGGATTGGAGCTGGTGGCTGGTATTATTATACACACCATGCAGGATCCAAAAGTGGCAGTGATACTGTATATGTAACGAAGATAAGTAAGCTTTCAGAAATGGACTCCGGAGTGGAAAATCGCTACGCTGGTGTAGTGGAACCGCAGGAAACCGTTCAGGTAAAAATTGAAAGCGGACGGAAAGTAAAAGAAGTACAGGTAAAAACCGGTGAGGAAGTAAAAAAAGGTCAGCTTCTTTTTCAGTATGATCTGGGAAGCATCCAGCAGAGCCTTCAGGAAGCACAGCTGGCACTGGATCGGCTTAAAAATGAGGCTTTAAGTATTTCAGATCAGATTACAACTCTGGAAGCTGAGAAAAAGAAAGCTACAGCAGACAATCAGCTTTCTTATACAATAGAAATTGAAACTCAGAAAATGAATCTCAAGAAGAATGAATATGATCAGAAGAGTAAACAGGCGGAAATTGAAAAACTTTCCCAGGCCACACAGAATACAGAGGTTCGCAGTGAAATTGATGGTGTGATTCAGAAGATTGATACTTCGAAGATGGGCGGAGATGATTCAGATGGCGTAGATGATACGCTCACAGAAGGCTCCTCTGATTCTGGTGATTCCGGTTCCGGAGACAGTTCCAGTAATGCATTTATCACAATTTTAAGTACGGGAGCCTATCGTGTGAAAGGAACGGTAAATGAGGTGAACCGGGATTCTATCATAGAGGGAACGCCGGTAATTATCCGCTCCAGAGTTGACTCGTCCAAGACATGGAAAGGAACCATGGGTTCTGTGGATATGGATAATTCCGCAAGTAATAACAGTTCGGATATGGCAATGTTTGGAATGTCCAGTACCAGCGATGATCAGACTTCGTCCAGTACATATCCGTTCTATGTGAATCTGGATTCCTCTGACGGCCTGATGCTCGGACAGCATGTTTATATTGAGCTGGATGAAGGACAGGATGACAATAAAGTAGGTATCTGGCTGAATGATTATTTTATTGTGGATGCAGATACAGACAGTCCGTATGTGTGGATTGCAGATGCTGGAAATAAACTGGTGAAGAGGGATGTTGTGCTTGGACAGTATGACGAAAATCTTGCGGAATATGAAATTGCCGATGGACTTACTGAGAAAGATAAAATCGCATTTCCGACAGACGAACTGAAAGAAGGTATGTCTGCTGTGGAGGGAACTGCTGATCAGACAACATCTGCCATGTGGGACACGTCGGATGAAGAAGATTCTCTGGATGAAAGCGGAGAAGATTACAGTGATCTGGAAAGTGACGGAGCTGAGCCGGAGATGATCGAGGACAGCGATATGACAGATGCGACAGAGGACATTTCTTCGGGAGATGATCTTGTTCCGATGGAAGGAGCGCCGACGGAATGATTTTGGATTTAAAGGGAATATATAAAGATTACCAGCAGGGGAAAATGACAGTTCCTGTATTAAAAGATGTTAATTTTTCCATGGAAGAGGGAGAATATGTGGCGATCATGGGGCCATCCGGTTCAGGAAAAACCACTCTGATGAATATCATCGGATGTCTGGATAAGCCAACAAAAGGCTCATTTCTTCTGAATGGGGAAGATATTGCGAAGTGTTCGGAAAATGAAATGTCAGATCTCCGTCTGAAAACAATTGGATTTGTATTTCAGAGTTTTCATCTTCTTCCGAGACAGAGCGCACTGACCAATGTGGAACTGCCGCTGAATTATGCAAAAATTCCGAAAAAAGAGCGGAGAGAGCGGGCGTTTAAAGCTCTGGAACGTGTGGGACTTGCGGACAGAGTGAATTTTAAGCCCAATCAGTTATCCGGTGGACAGATGCAGAGAGTTGCCATTGCAAGAGCAATTGTAAATAATCCAAAGCTTCTTCTTGCGGATGAACCGACCGGTGCGCTGGATACCAAATCAGGTGCACAGGTTATGGAACTTTTTCAGAAACTGAATGATGAGGGAGTTTCTGTACTGATGATCACGCATGATCCGGAAATTGCGGCACATGCCAAGAGAGTTGTCACAATCCGGGATGGAGAGCTGCAGGAAAAGAGGTGATAGCATGAAAGTGGTGAAAAGAGTTATTGTTGGCGTACTGGTTGTGGCACTGGCAGCCGGAGGAATTTACACAGGACTTGTGCATGTGAAAAAAAATAAGGTGACAGAAGTGCCGGTAACCAGCGTCAGCAACCTCCTGACGGACTGGTATTCGGAAACAACACTGGATGGAACCATCACCACAAATGTTTCTCAGAATATAAACATGGATAAAGATATGATCATTGAGAAAATTTATGTTTCTCAGGGAGACGATGTAAAAAAAGGAGATAATCTGATCTCTTTTGATATGACACTTGTGGAAATGGAGTTGAATATTGCAAAACTGAAACTCCAGAAACAGGAACAGGATCTTACAAAAGCACAGAACCGTCTCACAAGTCTTCAGAATGGCGGGCCTATTGAGGACAGTACAGACAGTACCGACGAACTGGATACTTCCACAGGAGATACCGGCAGTGCCGGAGATGATGAAATGTCTTCAACAGATCCTTCTTCCAGCGGAAATGGAGATGGAGATATGCAGTCTACGACGGGGTCAGCAGCAGAGAATAGAAGCGACAGTTACCTAGCGGCTGCGACTCAGCCATTGCTCCTCAGCGCTTTTACAGATGTAGAATCCGATTCTACAGAGGATATTTCCGGGCAGATGGAAGATGTTCAGGGAGAAGAAGTTCCATCTGCCGGCAGTGCAGACCAGGAATCAGAAAGTACAGAATCCGGTTCTGATGGTTTGGGTGATGGATTGATTATGGAGCCGTCCTATCAGGATCCGGAGGTAGATGACATTACAGACGGAGAAAATCCGACTGAAAATCCGGATGAACCTGCAATATCAGCTACCCCTACGCCGACACCTACTTTGGGACCAGATGAACTTCCTGATCCCAATGGAAACGGAACAGAACAGGAAATTCCCGGAATTACAGACGGAGAACCGGAGTTTTATCAGAAACTGGATGATACATCGCAGCCTTTTACAGGAACAGGAACAGAAGAGGATCCATATGTTTTTCTTGTAAGTAGTGCAAAAGGCAAGGTTACAGTTATGGGTTCGTTTTTTAACCGGATGGCAGGTTACAGTGCAGATGGAACCAAAGTAGTGCAGGAAGGTGGCAGCTGGTTTCAGCTGGAATTTCACGAAAATGATACCATTGCTGATTTTCAGGACAGAAAACTTTCCTGTACCGGCTATTATCTGATTGATGGAAGCCTTCTGGAAAACCCAGTTTATATGTATGCAGAGACAGAGTTTACGTTGGATGGAGCATCCACCTATGATGACACCACAGATGACGAAATTCCGGATGACGGCAGCGCTGGAGACGACAGTACAGATAGCTCAACCATGTCAAGAGAGGATGCCATCAAGATCCAGAAGAACAAGATTGCAAGCCTGAAACTGGATATTGAAGAAAATAATCTGAATATCACTAAACTTGAAAATAAAGTAAAAAATAAGCTGGTAACGAGCAAGCTGGACGGAACCGTAGCTTATATCGGGGATGAGGCGACAGGTTCCTACAATGGAGATGCTTTTTTGAAAGTAAAAAGTAAAGATGGCTTCTATGTAACCGGAACAGTCAGTGAGCTGATGAGGGACCAGATGCAGGAAGGAGCACTTCTTCAGTGTACCAGTTATGACTCGGGAAGCTTTGAGGCAAAAGTGCTGAATGTATCGGATTATCCGGTAGAATCTTCCAGCTATTTCTCTTATGGAGGGGATTCCAACCCGAATGTATCTTATTATACTTTTAATGCGGAAATTACAGACCGGTCACTGCAGTTTACAGATCAGGATTATGTAACGGTATCACTGAAATCCAATAAACTTGCCAAGGGAAGTCTGGTTGTAATGAAAGCCTTTATTCGGACGGAAAATGGAAACAGTTATGTTTACAAAGATGTTAAGGGAACTCTGAAAAAGCAGCAGATTACCGTGGGAAGTATTGTAAACAGCGGATATTATGCAGTGGTAACCGGTGGACTGAAATCGGATGATCTTCTGGCATTTCCTTATGGCGATGCAGTTACAGAAGGGGCCAAAACAAAAGAAGTAACATTGGATGATATGTATAATCAATAACGGAGAGGAGAAATTTCATGCTTGAAAATATACGCCTGGCTTTTCAGGGAATATGGTCACATAAGATGAGATCCTTTCTGACCATGCTTGGTATTATTATTGGTATTGCATCTATTATTGCAATTGTATCTACGATTAAGGGAACCAGTGAACAGATTAAAGAAGATCTGATTGGTTCCGGAAATAACACGGTACAGGTACTGCTCTATGATGGAGACAGCACTTACGATATGGATTACGGATCATATGGAAGTTCCGCTACTCCGCCGGTGATTTCCGATTCTCAGAAAACAGCGATTGCGGATCTGGATCATGTGATCAGTTCCACTTTTTATTACAGCAGCCAGTCTGCAAGTGTTTATTATAAGAACACAAGCTTTCAGGGTGGAACTGTGTACGGAATCGACAGCAGCTATCTGAAGACGATGGGATATCTGGTTCAGTCCGGACGGGGTTTTGTGCAGAAAGATTATGACAGTTACCGGAAAGTTGCCCTTGTGGATTCCAATGCCGCACAGAATATTTTCGGAAGTGAGAATCCTGTAGGAAAAACCATTGAGGTGGGATCAGAGCCTTATATTATTGTAGGAGTGATTACTCAGAGCGAGGATAACATGCCGAAGATCAATACACTTTCGGAATATGAGGAATATTCCCAGACAATTATGGGAAGCGTGATGATTCCGGATGCTACCTGGCCTATTGTATTCAAATTCGATCAGCCACAGAATGTAACTGTCCGTGCAGACAGTACGGATAACATGAGTTCTGTAGGAAAGGCTGCAGAGGATGTCTTAAATACAGGAATCCAGAATGAAAAAAGCAATTCCAACTTTAAATATAAAGCGGAAGATATCATGGAGAAGGTTAAAAATCTCCAGAAACTCAGTGAGAGTACTAATCAGCAGCTTATCTGGATTGCAAGTATTTCTCTTCTGGTTGGTGGAATCGGTGTTATGAATATTATGCTGGTATCTGTCACAGAACGTACCAGTGAGATTGGATTGAAAAAGGCCATCGGGGCAAGGAAAAAAGTCATTCTGGGACAGTTTTTGACAGAGGCTTCGGTGCTGACCAGTATCGGAGGAATTATAGGAGTAGTTCTTGGAATTATACTGTCAAAGGTGGTGGCCCAGGTGTCCGGGGCACCGACGGCTATCAGTATTCCGGCTATTATCGGCTCAGTAGTATTTTCCATGCTGATCGGCCTGATCTTCGGACTTCTTCCATCTGTGAAAGCTGCCAATTTGAATCCTATTGATGCCCTTCGCAGTGAATAATACAGATAATTAAAAATACAGCACATGCATAAAAAAATCTTTTTTGATTGCATGTGCTGTATTTTTATGCTGGAAAACGTATGGGAAGAACAATGGTAAATGTTGCGCCGCCGCCAGGAGTTTCGGAAACCGCAATAGTTCCGCCATGAAGAGAAACAATCTCCCGGGCGATGGAAAGTCCAAGGCCAAAATGTTGTTTATCTTTTCTGGAAGAATCCATGCGGTAGAAACGGCGAAAAACATCTTCTCTGGAAGTTTTCGGAATGCCTGGCCCATTATCGGAAACAGAAAAGCAGAGCTTGCCGGATTGTGTTTTCTGTATGGATTAAGGGAATTTATATCTATACCCGGGGAAAATTCTCTTTCCGTTTTTCTGGAAGGAAGTTATCCGGATCAGGATCGGGCAGAAGAAATTTTAAAAACAGTCCGGAAACAGGAAAATAAGACAGCCATCCAGGCAGAACGGATACAAGGCATTTTTCGCGGAACGGCAGCGTTTGTTTTGTCACTTTTGCTGTATATATGGCAAAAAAAGAAAGCATAAATAGAATTTTTACAGGTTTTTTAAAGATCACGAAAAAAGCATGGCAGAATCTCCGGATTGTGTGTTATAATACTTCATAAGTGGGCAAATATAAAAACAGAAGGAGATAATTTCATGAAGGTTTTGGAAGGTAAATCTGTATTTTCCGGTATTGCGATCGGTAAGATCTCAATTCTTCAGAAAGTTGACACCAGTGTAAAACGTGTTCACGTGGAGGATCCGGAAGAAGAGGTAAAGCGTGTGGAGGCAGCCAAGGAGCAGGCTGTGGCACAGCTTCAGAAGCTTTATGACAAGGCTCTTCAGGAAGTTGGAGAGTCCGGAGCGGCAATCTTTGAAGTTCATCAGATGATGCTTGATGATGATGACTATCTGGATTCCATCCACAACATTATCCGTACAGAGTCTGTAAACGCAGAATATGCGGTTGCAACAACTGGCGACAACTTCTCATCTATGTTCGCACAGATGGACGACGATTACATGAAGGCAAGAGCTGCTGATGTGAAGGATATTTCCGACCGTCTGGTACGTGTACTTTCCGGTCACGGTGACGGAAATCTTGAGGCATCGGAACCGGTGATTGTAGTTGCGGAAGATCTTGCACCAAGTGAGACCGTGCAGATGGACAAGAGCAAGGTACTTGCATTTGTTACAAGAAAAGGTTCTTCCAACTCACATACCGCGATCCTTGCAAGAACTATGAACATTCCGGCACTGATCAATATTGAATACGACGAGTCCATGGACGGAAAAATGGCAGTCGTAGACGGAAAGAGCGGAAATCTGATCGTTGATCCGGATGCGGAGACCCTTAAGAAATACGAAGACCTGCGTGCAGATGAACTTGCACAGCGTGCAATGCTCAAGGAACTGAAAGGAAAAGAAACTGTTACCAAGAGCGGACGGAAACTCCACCTTTACGCAAACATCGGAAGTACCGGTGATGTTGCCAATGTACTTGCCAATGATGCAGAGGGTATCGGACTTTTCAGAAGTGAGTTTGTATATCTGGAAAAAGAAGATTACCCTACAGAGGAAGAGCAGTTCCAGGTTTATAAGACTGTAGCACAGAACATGGCCGGCAAAAAAGTCATTATCCGTACTCTGGATATCGGAGCAGACAAGCAGATCGATTATTTCAACATGGCACACGAGGAGAATCCTGCAATGGGATATCGTGCGATCCGTATCTGTCTGGACCGCCCGGAAGTATTCAAGACACAGCTTCGTGCACTTTTCCGCGCAAGCATGTTCGGAAATATTTCCATTATGTATCCGATGATCATCTCCGTAACAGAAGTAAAACAGATCAAGGCCATCGTAGCTGAGGTGAAAGCAGAGCTTACCGAGCAGGGCATTCCGTTCCGCGATGATGTGGAGCAGGGTATCATGATCGAGACTCCGGCTGCTGTTATGATCAGTGACCTTCTTGCAAAAGAAGTTGACTTCTTCAGTATCGGAACCAATGACCTCACCCAGTACACATTGGCGATCGACCGTCAGAACGCGAAACTGGATAACATTTATGATTCTCATCATGAGGCAGTTCTCCGTATGATCCAGATGGTTGTGGACAATGCACACAAAGAGGGCATCTGGGCTGGAATCTGTGGTGAGCTTGGTGCGGATACCACTCTTACTGAGAGATTTGTGGAAATGGGACTGGACGAGCTTTCTGTATCTCCGACCTTTGTGCTTCCGGTCAGAAAGATCGTAAGAGAAATGGAATAAGACACAGATCATAAATGGATAAAGATATTTTCCATAAATAATGTGACAGCTGCTGTACATCAAAATCTGTATGGCAGCTGTTTTTTACGGAATATTTATGGAAAATACTCATGGGAAATTTCCAATTGTGATATAGAAAAAAATATGATACACTACAATTATGGCTTTTTTAGGGCGGTTTAAAGAATTAGTCCATCAGGGGCTGATGTATTAATTCTTTAGACCGCCGAGAGAACAAACCAGGAGGGAATAGATAATGGGCAGAATCGCCATTGTAACAGACAGCAACAGTGGTATCACACAGTCCCAGGCCGAAGAGCTTGGTGTTTATGTGATTCCGATGCCGTTTTATATTAATGAAAAAATGTACCTTGAAGGTGTAACTCTCACACAGGAAGAGTTTTATGAGAAGCTTAAAAAGGATGAAACGATTTCTACATCTCAGCCGAGTCCGGCAGATCTTTGTGATCTGTGGGATAAGCTTCTGAGAGATTATGAAGAGATCGTTCACATCCCAATGTCAAGCGGACTGAGCGCATCCTGTTCTACCGCAATGGGACTTGCCATTGACTATAACGGCCGTGTTCAGGTAGTAGATAATCAGAGGATTTCCGTAACACAGAGACAGTCCGTAATGGATGCAAAGATGCTCGCAGAGGCAGGAAAAAGCGCAGCAGAGATCAAGAAGATCCTTACAGACCAGAAATTTGATTCCAGTATCTATATCACACTGGATACCCTGAAATATCTGAAAAAGGGCGGAAGGATCACACCGGCGGCAGCAGCTATCGGAACAGTTCTGAACCTGAAACCGGTACTGCAGATCCAGGGAGAGAAACTGGATGCCTATGCCAAGGTTCGTGGCAAGAAGCAGGCCAAACGTGCCATGCTGAAAGCCATGAAGAATGACTGGGAGACACGTTTTAAGGAATATGTATCCAATGGTGAGATGTGTCTGCAGGCTGCTTATACAGGTAATCTGGAAGAAGCAGAAGAATTTAAAAAAGAGATCCAGGAAGTATTCCCGGGAGTGGAGATACATATGGATCCCCTTTCCTTAAGTGTTGCCTGCCATATCGGTTACGGTGCCCTTGCAGTTGCATGCTCAAGAAAAGTGACATTATAAGCATAAAATACAGAAACAAAGATATGAGGAGTTTGAAACATGAAGAAGATTATGGAACAGATGGCGGAAGAACTTTCCGCAGCATTTGAAAAAGCAGGTTACGATCCGTCCTACGGTAAAGTTACTGTTTCCAACAGACCGGACTTATGCGAATATCAGTGTAACGGTGCCATGGCTGGAGCCAAAACATACCACAAGGCTCCGTTTATGATTGCGGATGATGTGGTAGCGCAGCTCTCAGACAGCCAGATCTTTTCCAGAGCAGAAGTTGTAAAGCCTGGATTTATCAACCTGGATGTGAAGACGGAATTCGTTGCGGAATATATGAATAAGATGGCAGAAGATGAGAAGCTTTCCGTTGAAACTGCCAAGAACCCGAAGACGATCATCATCGACTACGGCGGACCAAACGTTGCCAAACCCCTTCACGTAGGACATCTCCGTTCTGCGATCATCGGCGAGAGCATCAAGCGTATCGGACGTTTTGTAGGACACAAGGTGATCGGCGATGTGCATCTTGGAGACTGGGGCCTTCAGATGGGACTGATCATCACAGAGCTGAAACACCGGAAACCGGAGCTGGTATATTTTGATGACAGCTTTACCGGGGAATATCCCACAGAAGCACCGTTTACCATCAGCGAACTGGAAGAGATCTATCCATGTGCCAGCGGCAAGTCCAAAGAGGACGAGGCTTACCGCAATGAAGCACTGGAGGCAACCCATCTTCTTCAGCAGGGCAAACCTGGATACATGGCTCTCTGGAATCACATTATGAACGTATCTGTAACAGACCTTAAGAGAAATTATGCAAATCTGAACGTAGAATTTGACCTCTGGAAAAAAGAATCCGACGCGCAGCCGTACATTCCGGATATGGTAGAGGATATGAAGAAACGTGGGTTCGCCTATGAGGATCAGGGAGCTCTTGTTGTAGATGTAAAAGAAGAGAGCGATACCAAGGAGATCCCTCCGTGCATGCTTCTGAAATCTGACGGAGCTTCCCTGTATACAACCACAGACCTTGCTACGATCGTAGAGCGTATGAAGCTCTTCCAGCCGGATGAGATCCTTTACGTTGTTGATAAGCGTCAGGAACTTCACTTTATCCAGGTATTCCGCTGTGCAAGAAAGACCGGTCTTGTAAATCCGGAGACCAAACTTTCCTTCCTTGGTTTCGGTACCATGAACGGAAAAGACGGTAAACCGTTTAAGACAAGAGAAGGCGGTGTTATGCGTCTGGAGAACCTGATCGCAGATATTGATGAAGAAATGTACCGCAAGATCGTGGAGAACCGCAGCGTAAAAGATAAAGATGCCAAGGATACTGCCAAGATCGTAGGACTTTCCGCAATCAAATACGGAGATCTTTCCAACCAGGCAACTAAGGATTATATCTTTGATGTTGACCGATTTACTTCCTTTGAGGGAAATACAGGCCCGTACATCCTTTATACCATCGTACGTATCAAATCCATCCTGAACCGTTATGTACAGGAGGGTGGAGATTTAAGCGCGGGCAAGATCCTTCCGGCAGTCAATGACAGCGAGAAGAACCTGATGCTCCAGCTTTCCGGCTTTGCGGCAATGGTTGAGAATGCCTTTGAAGAAAAAGCACCACATAAGATCTGTGCATATATTTACGAGGTATCCAATGCATTTAACAGCTTTTACCATGAGACAAAGATCTTAAGCGAAGAGGATCAGGCACAGAAGGAATCTTTCCTTCAGCTTCTCCAGCTTACAAGAAGAGTGCTTGAGACAAGCATCGACCTTCTTGGATTCTCTGCACCAGACCGTATGTAAGGTACAGCTTTAAAGATTAAGGTATAAGCATCATAAATAATGACAACTCGCCAGGATACAGGGACAGGAAGAAATTTTTTGTCAGCGGTATCCGGCGGGTTGTTTTTTTACTCTGTTTTTATTGGGCAAAAGCTCTTTGCAAAAGGAATGTGACATGCTATAATAAAATCCATCTTGAACGAATATGGATCTTATATATTTGTTTGCAGTTATTTATCTGATTCTATTTTTTCTGAAACCGGAATTCACCGGATGATCCCAAACAAATAAGAAATATAATTACAAATAGTATCTGGCAGAAATGAGAGGAAGGTGATCTGTCTGATTGGAACTGTCCTGAAAGAACGTTATTGCGTTATAGAACGGATTGGACATGGCGGAGGCGGAAGCCTGTATCTGGCGAAAGATATGGAACTTGGCATTTTTCGTGCTGTGAAGGAAATCCCCCTCGCAAAGAAAAAAGAAGCCATGCTGATGCAACGCCTGGAACATCCTGCGATCCCAAAGATTGTGGATTATATGGAAACAGAAGAATATTGCTATCTGATCATGGAATATATCAAAGGTCAGTCACTGGAAGAACTTCTTTGTTCAGGAAAAATTTTTTCCATACAGGAAACGCTTATAAGGGGAAAAGAGATTGCCAGAGTACTGGGTTATCTCCACAGCCGGAAACCGCCGGTCTGCTATGGAGATCTGAAACCGGATAATCTGATGATCTCTGAAACCGGACATCTGTATTTGGTCGATCTGGGAAGTGCCATGTCTGATCGTGGAAAAAGAAAACAGATCTGTGAAGGAACGAAAGGCTATGCGGCACCGGAGCAATATCAGGGTTACTTAAGTCCGAGGAGCGATATTTATGCCCTGGGGAAAACCATGGAAAAACTTTGCGGAAAAAAGAAATGGCAGTGCTTTTTATATCCGGAATTTTTCTGGTTTCTGTTTCGATGTACCAGAAAACAGGAAAAATACAGATATTCGGATATGTCATCAGTTCAGAAAAGGATCCGGAAACTGGAAAACCGATATCAGACAGTTACCTGGCGAAAACGTTTTCTGGAAGTGGTTGCCGCCGGGGTTCTGATAGGAGTATTATTTTTGACAGCGGGATTACTGAAACAGGAAGCGTTTTCTGTGGCGCTCTCAGAAGTAACAGACCTGTATTACGAAGCCAGACAGTATCCGGAAGACTCTAGGAGCCGGAAAAGGTACTGCATAACAGCGGAAAAGAAACTACAGAACTTAAACAGAAATTACAGGGAAAAAGAACAGCAGCGCCGTATTGAGCTGTTGCTGGCATGGAATGCGGAGCTTTTGCAGGAACCGGAGAAAGCGGCTTTGTATTATGAAAATATTCTTCTGTATGATGAGGAATATCCTGTGGCCTACGGAGAGTATGGAATGTTTTTACTTCGGATCGGTCAGAAAGAAGCCAGCAGAAAACTGTGGGAAGATTATAAAAAGAAAGAAAAAGCAGAGCTGTTGGAGAAAGGTGAAAGCAGGAATCTGAAACTTTGGGAGGAGATCAATGAGAAAAAGACGAAAGAATGAACGGCAAAAATGCTGCTCGGCTGCATTAGCTCTGTTGATCTTATGCAGCTGGATGGTCAGCTCTATCATCGTTTATGGATTTGATATGTCAGGGATGGATAGTTTTGATACCGGTGGATTTGATATGAATGTGGGAGAAGGAGCCGGGCAGCTGCCGGAAGACTGGGAAGGAAGTTATGGAGGAACAGAAAATGATAACAGTAACCGGGATACTGAAAAAACGGGAGAAGATCCAAATACCGGGACAGTGACAGAAAATGAACAGGAAGATTCTTACCAATGGAACCCGGATTTCCAGGCAGAAGAAGTATATTCTCCGGAAGAAAATTCCATGGAAAACGAAAATACTGCATCAGAAAATTCCGGTGGTAACGGAGAAAGATATGAATTTCAGGAACCGGATATCCAGGAAAATGAAAATCCGGGGACAACCATTGAGGAGGAAGCAAATACAGTTAACACACCGGCAGAAGGACTTACGGAAACGTCGGCACCAACAAAAACACCAATGCCAACAAAACCACCGGTTCCCACACAGACATCGTCAGCAATTCTATCTGCGACGCCGGTTCCAAAATCAGTTCGTAAATCAATTCAAAAGCCAACAGCAGGCGCATCAAGGAAAAAGAAAGACCAGAATCCGGCATTATCCTACTACCAGACAGAACCAGCAGAAACGCCGGATAAGAAAGCGGAAAAAGAACAAACACCGACGATCCATGCAGAAATAGACGGTAACAGGGTTCAGATAGAGATCAGACCGGATATTCCCTTCCAGATTCTTTCATTTCGTATCAACGGAAAAGAATGTGATTTTTACTGGTATGGGAAAAAACTCCTGGCGAAATTGCCGGAAAAAACCAGAAAGCCCTGGAAAGCAGAACTTCTTGGTTTTGTGAAATCCGGGAAGCTGTACCATGAAAGCATGGACTTAACAGAAAAACAGTGATACAATAGGCATACTTACTGATTTTTTGCACAACAGGAGGAATTTATGTATAAAGCAATCTTTTTTGACCTGGACGGAACACTGACAGAATCCGGAGAGGGAATTACGAAATCTGTACAGTATGCACTGGAGAAACTTGGAGTTTCAGCATCGGATCTGGAGCCGCTGAAAGTTTTTGTAGGACCGCCGCTTCTGGATCAGTTTATGAAATATGCAGGATTTGATAAAGAGACAGCACAGAAGGGAATCGAATATTACAGAGAACGGTATTCAGAAAAAGGAATGTATGAGAACACCGTTTATCCGGGTGTGGAAAATGCCCTGGCGGAGCTGAAACGTCGTGGCTACCGGCTGGCTGTGGCGTCTGCGAAACCTACTTTTTACGTGACACAGATCATGGATCATTTTAATCTGAGCCGTTATTTTGAGGTGATCGCAGGAACGGACCTCAACGGTCCGAAAGTTTCCAAATCCCAGGTGATCGAGGAAGCGCTGGAAAGAATGAGCCTTTCCGATCATCGTGACCAGGTGATCATGGTGGGAGATCGGGAGCATGACATTCTTGGCGCCAGACGATGCGGGATCCAGTGTGTGGCTGTATCTTACGGATATGGCAGCAGAGAAGAGCTGGAGGCGGCACAGCCCCTTCAGATCGTAGCTTCCGCAGATGAACTTCTGAATTTTTTCGACTGACCCCTCTGCACAGACAGAACATTTTTCAAATGGTGTGGAGGGAACTTTATCCGGTAGGAATCCATTATCTGATCGGACAGATCCTTGGAAGTGCCGTGCTTCTCTGGCTGGTGAATCATGTCAGCAATGCACAGGAATCTTATTACAGTTATACTCTGGTAATCACAGGACTTACGGGAGTGCTGGTTATGTTTCCGGCAGTATATTTTTACCGGAAAGACTGTATAGGAAGGCTGATCGGTGGTTTAACTTCCATTGAAGAGCAGAGGCTTTCTGTCCCGGAAATGCTGCTTCTTCTTGCGGCAGGAGCCGGATTTGCCCAGTATGCCAATGTGCTGGTGGCGATCTTGCAGAACTGGATCTCATCCAGCTATGGAGAGACTATGACGAAGATCACTTCAGGGAAAAGTCTTTTTATGATGATTTTCTGGATGGGAATCGTAGCACCAATTGCGGAAGAAATGATCTTTCGCTGGCTGGTCTATCTGAGACTTCGGGATCATTTTTCCGTACTGGTTTCTGCTGTGATCTCCGCTGCATTTTTTGGAATCTACCATGGAAATGTCCTGCAAGCTGTATATGCGTTTATCCTGGGAGGACTTTCTGCGTGGTTCCTGGAGATGGGCGGCAATAAGTGGACCAGTGTGCTGATGCATATCGGAGCCAATACCTGGATACTTATTTTCAGCGAATATGCTCAGACCCTGGTAGAAAAAACAGGAGCAGGAAGTCTTCTGATAATCTATGGTGTCTTTGCAGTGGTGATGATCGGAGGATACCAGTATTTTGCACGCCGGGGAGAAAAGAGAGGTTACCGGGCTGTTTAACTGTTAACCGGATGTAGATTGTAGATGTTCGATAGCTGTCTGTCCCTGGATCGGGCGGAATGAAAGATGAAATGTAAATAATTGTTTTTTACAGAGGATCTGTAGTGGGATCACAACATAGTGATACCATTGCAGGTTCTTTTTTTATAAAAAAGTATACGGGAATACTTCTGCCGGGTGGGAAATTTATACAGATTTTATATTTATTTAAGAAACCATTTCTTGTACATGTTTCTATCCCGTGCTATCATAAGTGTATTAAAAGAATTAATACACTTAATACACGGATTACAGAGAAAGGAGCGTCGTATGTTATTCTTGGACTATCAGGACAGGCGTCCCATCTACGAACAGATTGTAGAAAAATTCCGGATGCTGATCCTGTCAGGAGCTGTGGAGCCATCTTCCAAGATGCCGTCTGTGCGACAGTTGGCCGTGGAATTATCCATCAATCCCAATACCATCCAACGGGCATATATGGAACTGGAGCAGCAGGGGCTGATCTGCCCGGTGAAGGGAAAAGGCAGTTTTGTTACAGACAGCAGCAGGATCAGGCAGATTGGTATGGAAGAAACCTTAAGCGAGCTGAAAGAGATCGCAGAAAAGGGAATGGCTCTGGGAGTAGGGGAGGAAGAAATGATCGGTGTGATCCGCTCATGCTATAAGGAGGGAAACAATGATTGAAATAAAAAACTGCAGCAAAGCTTTTGGCAAGATACAGGCAGTAAATAAGGTAACCATGGATATCGGGGAACGGGAGGTTTTTGGACTGATCGGTTCCAACGGTGCGGGAAAAAGTACTCTGCTCCGTATCATGGCCGGGATCATCCGTCAGGACAGAGGAGAAGTGCTGATGGATGAAGAAACGGTTTTTGAAAATGAACGGATCAAAGAGCATTTTTTCTACATCCCTGATGATGCATATATTCCGGCAAACTACAATGCTCTGGACATGGCAGAATTTTACCGGTGTATTTATCCGGGATTTCAGCAGGCACGTTTTGAGACAATGATGAAGCAGTTTCATCTGGATGGAAAACGAAAAATCAACACTTTTTCCAAAGGAATGAAGAAACAGCTTCTGGTGATCCTGGGAATCAGTACAGGAACGAAATATCTGTTCTGTGATGAAACCTTTGACGGTCTGGACCCGGTAATGCGCCAGGCAGTAAAAAGCATTTTTGCATCGGAGATCATGAGTCGTGAATTTACGCCGGTGATCGCTTCCCACAATCTCCGTGAGCTGGAAGATATCTGCGATCACATCGGGCTTCTTCATCAGGGAGGAATTCTCCTTTCCAGAGATCTGGAGGATATGAAATTCCACATCCATAAGATCCAGTGTGTACTTACTGACAAAAAGAAAGAAGAAGAATTAAAGAAAGAGCTGGATGTTTTGAAAACAGAGCATCAGGGCTCCCTGCTGCTTATTACTGCAAGGGGAACAAGAAGAGAGATCATGGAGAAGATACAGGCAAAAAATCCTCTTTTCTGTGAAGTGCTCCCACTGACTCTGGAAGAAATATTTATCAGCGAAACGGAGGTGGCAGGCTATGAAGTCAAAAATTTATTCCAGTGAATATATGAAATCTTCTTCTAAAGGACAAAGGTGGATCCCGGCATTTGCCATGATTGCATTTCTCCTGGCATTTCCGGTAGCGGAACTTATGTTGATGGGAAAATGGAATGAGCGCAGTTATACTCAAAGTCAGCTTTCCTATCTGTATTCCAGCCTGTGGAGCAGTGACTTTCTCACAATGGGAGCAGTTGTGGCTGCGGTAACAGCATTTTTTGCAGCAGTAAGCGGCTTCTGGTATCTGTATTCCCCGAGAAAAGTGGATTTCTATCACAGCCTTCCGGTAAAGCGAAGTGCACTGTTTCTGCACAGAGTATTCCTGGCTGTTCTTTATTATCTGGTACCATATGTGATCATGGAATTTGCTGCGGTATGCATCGGGGCAGCCAGAGGATATTACAGCCTTTCCATCATGAAAAAGGCGCTGATACTGCTGGTGATCCATCTCCTGATGTATCTGCTGGTATATTTCTCCACAGCGCTGGTGATCGCCTGCACCGGTACCATGCTGATGGGAGCACTTGCATGGGCAGGGCTGTTTACCTACAGTATCATTCTGGCAGCGATGCTGCAGATAAGCGGACATTTATTCTTTGATACCTGGTACGAAGGCAGTTACGGGATCCTGGCAGCAGTGCGGGACCTGGGCTCTCCCCTTATGGTGATCGTAAGCTTTATGGATAAATACAGCAGCGGGAACTATGGAAAACAGTTATTGATACTGATCTTTGTGCTGCTGCTTATGGCAGTATTATCCTGGATGGCATTTTGCAGGCGAAAATCAGAGAATACCGGAAAAGCACTGGTATATACCTGGATGGAACCGGTCTTAAGTGCTCTGATCACAATACCATCCGGACTGGGTATTGGTCTGATCTTTTATATGATCCCGGAAGATTCATCCAAAACAGCATGGTGGATCTTCGGAATGATACTGGGAACGATCCTGGTCCATGGAGTTCTGGAAGTGATCTACGAAATGGATTTTCGCAGATTTTTCCGCAGAAAAGTGCAGCTTATGATCTTTGGAGGTGTTGTGGCGATCTGTGCGCTGACCATGAAAATAGATCTTCTGGGATATGACAGATATTTTCCGGCTTATGACAATCTTCAGGGAGTTGTGGTAAATGTATGCAATCTCTCATATACTGAGCAGCTTTGCAATGTGGAAAAAAAAGAAAATGGAATCTATAAGATCCGGTATACTGCTACCTCAGACAATAGTTCCGGTCTGCTGGATCAGCCGGTGATGAAAAGTAAAGCATTGTATAACAGTCTGAAGGATATCAGGCTTCAGAATGAAAAAGGAAAAAAATCAGGAAGGCGCATGTATGTGCGTTACATAAATAAACAAGGATTCAGTGTATGCAGAAGCTATAGTGTATCTTCTGCACAGGCGCAGAATCTTATGGAAGCCTTGTATGACGAGCAGACATGGAAAGAAGACAGATATTCATTTTTCCAGCTGGACAAACAGTATCTGAAAGAGGTCACCGGTATTTTCTGTGACGGAGATATTCATTCCTTATTTGAGAAAAATGCAGAGAAGCGTCAGGCACTGGCAGAGGCGCTGAGAAAGGACATTTTGGAAAACGGCGGTCAGACAGTAAAAGACCAGCCATGTGCAATGCTGATGTTCGATTATGCGGGAATTCCGTCAGAAGGATACATGGATGAATGGGGAATGAATGTACCGGCTGTTCAGGAAGGAGAGAGGGTGTCTACCTCCGTTCTGGTGTATCCGGCATATAAGAGAACACTTGCAATTTTGGAAGAAACAGGATATCCTCTTTCCATGGATGAGCTGTCTGTTGAGTATATTGATGTTTATTACTTCAGCTCCGAAGCTGCCGGCGAAGATGATGAAGCTTTTTCCGACACTGAGCCCCTTTCGGATCTTGAAGAAACAGAGAACGGTTATAAAGTCCGTTACGATAAAAAGGAACAGCTGGAAGCTCTGAAAAAATGTATCCGTCCATCACAGCTGGTAAACGGATGGACTATCTGGAATGCAGATGTCACAATGGAAGTGGTTCTGGAAGGACAGGAGAGCACCGGCGGGGATTCCGGACTTTATATGACATTTGCCGGTGAGATCCCGGATTTTATCAGAGCAGATGCAAAGGCAGCCCATGTAACAGAATGGGAGGTAAATGATTAATGGAAAAACCAGTCCGGCTGGATAAATTTCTGGCAGATGCCGGCGCAGGTACAAGAAGCGAGGCAAAAAAATACATACAGAAGGGTCAGGTGCAGGTCAATGGAAAAACTGCGAAAAAACCGGAGCTGAAAGTATCGGAAGAAGATCAGGTGGTTATGAACGGGCAGGAGATCCATGCTGCACCGGAATATGTATACTATCTTTTTAACAAGCCGGCAGGCTGTGTCAGCGCAACGGAGGACTCCAGAGATAAAACGGTTCTCGACTATATTGAAGAAAAAGACAGAAGAAAGGGACTTTTTCCGGTAGGGCGTCTGGATAAAGATACAGAAGGATTCCTTCTGATCACAGACGACGGTCCTCTTGCACATGAGCTTCTTTCTCCGAAAAAGCATGTGGATAAAACCTATTATGCAAAAGTATCCGGGAAAGTAACAGAAGAAGACGTTGCGAGGCTTGCAGAAGGCGTGGATATCGGGGAAAAGGATCTCACACGTCCGGCAAGGATGGAGATCCTTTCCACCTGGGAGTCCGGTACAGAATCTGCAGAAGCCGGTAAGAACTGGGAATCTGAGATCCGACTTACCATCCACGAGGGAAAATTCCATCAGGTAAAACGGATGATGGAGGCACTGGGAAAAAAAGTAACTTATCTGAAAAGACTATCCATGGGACCGCTGGCGCTTCCTTCAGATCTTCCGACAGGAAAATATCGTTCGCTCACCGAAAAAGAGCTGGAGCTTCTGAAATCTGCCGGAAACCGCTGAAAAACAGAAAAAAATTGGAAAAATCCCCTTTACATAAGGGGATTTTCTATGCTATAATTCAGAAGTTGCAAAAATAAGCACGCACGGCGATTCTATAAGGATGGTGCCCTACGGTGTGAGGATGGGTCCAGAGGGAAGGCGACCTGTGCGGAAGAATTTAACCAAAAAGGAGAAAAGACATGAGCGTTATTTCAATGAAGCAGCTTTTAGAGGCAGGTGTTCATTTCGGACATCAGACAAGAAGATGGAACCCTAAAATGGCTCCGTACATCTACACAGAGAGAAATGGTATCTATATTATCGATCTTCAGCAGTCTGTAGGAATGGTTGACGATGCTTACAATGCAGTAGCAGACATCGTAGCTAACGGTGGACACATCCTTTTCGTAGGAACTAAGAAACAGGCTCAGGATGCTATCCGTACAGAGGCAGAGCGTTGTGGAGAGTTCTATGTAAATGAGAGATGGCTTGGTGGTATGCTTACAAACTTCAAGACAATCCAGAGCCGTATCGCAAGACTGAAAGAGATCGAGGCTATGGAAGCTGACGGAACATTCGACGTACTTCCTAAGAAAGAAGTTATCGAGCTTCGCAAAGAGCTTGCTAAACTTCAGAAGAACCTTGGTGGTATCAAAGAGATGAAGAGAATCCCGGATGCTATCTTTATCGTAGATCCTAAGAAAGAGAGAATCTGCGTACAGGAGGCTCATACACTGGGAATCCCGCTTATCGGTATCTGCGATACTAACTGTGATCCGGAAGAGCTTGACTATGTGATCCCGGGAAATGACGATGCTATCCGTGCAGTAAAACTCATCGTTTCCAAGATGGCTGACGCTGTTATCGAGGCTAAGCAGGGAACTGCAGAGGCAGATGGCGAGATCGAGGCTGAGTCTGAGGAGTTTGCAGCTACAGAGGAATAATTCGTATAAACAGAATATTTCAGGAGGAAACGAACAATGGCTATTACAGCAGCACAGGTAAAAGAGTTAAGAGAGATGACTGGCGCCGGAATGATGGATTGTAAGAAAGCTCTTACAGCTACAGAAGGCGATATGGATAAAGCAGTTGAGTTCCTGCGTGAGAAAGGTCTTGCTACAGCAC
This sequence comes from Blautia sp. MSJ-36, assembly GCF_018917985.1. Classification (NCBI taxonomy): domain Bacteria; kingdom Bacillati; phylum Bacillota; class Clostridia; order Lachnospirales; family Lachnospiraceae; genus Blautia; species Blautia sp. MSJ-36. Next base: position 63,651 of record NZ_JAHLPQ010000001.1, read on the forward strand.
AGAAGAAAGCAAGCCGTATCGCAGCAGAGGGTCTTTGCAAAACTCTGGTAACAGAGGATGGAAAGAAAGCAGTCGTTGTTGAGGTTAATGCTGAGACAGACTTCGTTGCAAAGAACGAGAAATTCCAGGGCTATGTTGCAGATGTTGCAGCACAGGCACTTAACACAACAGCAGCTGATATCGATGCTTTCCTTGCTGAGGCATGGGCACTTGATACAACTAAGACTGTAAAAGAGGCTCTTGCAGCTCAGATCGCAGTAATCGGCGAGAACATGAACATCCGTAGATTTGCTCAGGTTGAGGAGCAGAACGGATTCATCGCTTCCTACACTCATATGGGTGGAAAGATCGGCGTTCTTGTAGACGTTGAGACAGACGTTGTTAACGATGCAGTGAAAGAGATGGCTAGAAACGTAGCTATGCAGATCGCAGCTCTGAAACCGCAGTACACAAGCGACAAAGAAGTAAGCGCTGAGTACATCGAGCATGAGAAAGAGATCCTTATGGCTCAGATCCAGAACGATCCGAAGGAGTCCCAGAAACCGGCTAAGGTTATCGAGGGAATGATCACAGGACGTATCAAGAAAGAGCTCAAAGAGATCTGCCTTCTTGACCAGACATACGTAAAAGCAGAGGACGGAAAACAGTCCGTTGCTAAATACGTAGAGCAGGTAGCAAAAGAGAACGGCGCTAAGATCCAGATTAAAGGCTTCGTTCGCTACGAGACAGGCGATGGTCTTGAGAAAAAAGAAGAGAACTTCGCTGAGGAAGTTGCAAAACAGATGGGTAAATAATCTGTTATCTGTATATCTTTAATAAGATCCATAAAACCCTTGAAAATCCAGTATTTTCAAGGGTTTTTCTTATATTATCCACTTCATATACTACATTATAAAATATGGATAGACTATAGTAACAGGAAGTTGCTTTTCAGAACATGGATCTATCTTTATAATAGGATAATGGAGGTGACGGCTATGGAAACAAAAAATGTAATCTTAAAACTTAGAACGGAAAGAGGAATGTCACAAGACGAGCTGGCAGATAAAATCATGGTAACAAGGCAGGCAGTATCACGTTGGGAAAATGGAGATACCGTTCCGAATACTGATACACTTAAGCTCTTATCGAAAGAATTTGATGTCTCGATCAATACGCTTCTGGGAGAACCGAGAAAGCTGATCTGTCAGTGCTGCGGGATGCCAATTGATGATGATTCCATATTGGGACGTGATAAGGATGGCGCATTAAATGAGGAGTATTGTAAATGGTGCTATGCAGATGGAACATACACATATAATGATATGGATGAATTGATTGATGTTTGTGTAAAGAATATGGTAAATGAAAGCTTTACCGAAGAACAGGCACGCACTTATCTGAAAGAAATGCTTCCAAAGTTAGATTACTGGAAAAGGTATGATGAACTTAGTGACAATGGGCAGTTTGAAGAGTTTAAAAAGCAATTGATAAATGAAATAAATGATTTACATATAGATGGACTTCCAAGGGTAGACAAGCTAAATGCACTTGTGGGGAAATATGTGAATCTGGAATATACTCTGCCTAATGGACAAAAAGTGAAATTCCTTGATGATCAGAAAACCTATCTGGGGAATCAACTGGAGTCTGAATTTGGAGGAGACAGGTGCTTCGGTATTTTGGCAAGTATGGATTTTATTCTGGTATGTACATATGAGAAGGATGGTGAAAATCCAGAATTGGTTATATACAAAAAAAGATGAGTATAGTATGCGGATTAGTGATTAGTTTCGTTACCGTTCACTGATAATATTCCGCATGGAATGAGTAAAATAAAAATTCCGCTTTACAAATAACAGATAAAGTATTAAAATAAACAAAAAGATATCTTCAGGGCAGGGTGAGATTCCCTACCGGCGGTAAAGCCCGCGAGCCGAAAGGTATGATCCGGTGAAATTCCGGGGCCGACAGTACAGTCTGGATGGAAGAAGATGATAGTACAGTTGATTTTTGTATGAATGAATGTAGTATCAGAGCTCTGAGATGGTGATCCATTTCAGAGCTTTTTATGTAGAAAATAAGCAGACATTCATTTATCGATCATATGTAACAGATCAATTCCACCCTGCAGATATTTCTGCAGGATTTTTTTGTATCTGGTACATCGTTTTCGAAATAAATATACCACTCACTTGTCTGTGAATCCGATTGCACAGGGCTAAAAGCCTCGGCCTACCAGGCAAAGAACAGGAATAAGAAAGAAGGAATAAAAATGACGGATCAGGAATATATGCTTCGAGCGATCCAGCTGGCTAAAAAAGGAGAAGGTTGGACGAATCCCAATCCGATGGTAGGGGCAGTGATCGTAAAAGACGGAAGGATCATCGGGGAAGGCTATCATAAAAAGTATGGAGAACTTCATGCAGAACGTAATGCTATTGCTTCTCTTACAGAATCAGCAGAAGGTGCAGTGATTTATGTTACGCTTGAGCCTTGCTGTCATCATGGAAAAACACCTCCATGTACGGAAGCGATCATTGAACAGAAGATAAGAAAAGTGGTGATCGGTTCCCGGGATCCGAATCCGAAAGTGGCGGGAAAAGGTGTACAGATGTTAAGGGAAGCCGGTGTAACAGTAGTTGAAGATTTTATGAGAGAAGAATGTGATCAGCTGAATCCGGTGTTTTTTCATTATATTACTATGAAGACTCCTTATGTAGTGATGAAGTATGCCATGACACTGGATGGGAAGATCGCAACGAAGACAGGAGCATCAAAATGGATCACCGGAGAAGCGGCACGAAAAGAAGTACAGCATATGCGGCATCAGTACATGGGAATTATGGCAGGCATTGGAACTGTGCTTGCAGATGATCCGATGTTAAACGTCCGGGTAGAAGGATGGAAAAGTCCTGTCAGGATTGTGTGCGACAGTAAGCTCAGGATCCCGCCGGACAGTCAGATCGTAAAAAGTGCGGAAAAGTACCGGACGATCGTGGCTTATGCAGATCAGAAAAATACAGAAGAAAAAATAAAAATATTACATACCATGGGAGTTGAGACCATTTACTGTCCAGATGAAAAGAATCAGATAGACCTTAAGAAGCTGATGACAGATCTTGGAAGCAAAGGCATTGACAGTATTCTCCTGGAAGGAGGCGGTACGTTAAATGACAGTGCCCTGCGAGCCGGAATTGTAAAGGAAGTACAGGCTTTTGTGGCACCAAAGCTGTTTGGCGGTGTGGCCGGGAAGACACCGGTAGAAGGTATCGGAGTTGAATTCCCGTCTGAAGCAGTGGAACTGAAATATACAGATATCTGCCAGATTGGTGAGGACATCCGGATAAGATGTCAGGTGTGTGAGAAAAAACAGGAGGAATCATGTTTACAGGAATCGTAGAAGAGAAAGGAAAAGTCCGTTATATACAGCTGACAGGAGAATCAGGGATCCTGGCAGTGAAAGCCCGGAAGGTCCTGGAAGGAACAAGGATCGGTGACAGTATTGCCGTGAATGGTGTGTGTCTGACAGTTACGTCGATCCAGCCGGACGGATTTACCGCCGATGTGATGGCAGAGACTATCAGAAGAAGCAGTCTTGGAAGCTGCAAGGCCGGAAGCCAGGTAAACCTGGAACGTGCAATGGCTGCAGACGGCAGGTTCGGAGGACACATAGTAAGCGGCCATATTGATGGGACTGGCGTGATACGTTCCATGCTCCGGGAAGAAAATGCCATCTGGGTATCGATTGAGACATCGCCACAGATTTTGCATCTGATCGTGGAAAAAGGATCCGTTTGTATTGATGGGATCAGCCTGACGGTTGCAAGGATTGATGAAGCTGGTTTTCAGGTGTCGGTCATTCCACATACAGGAGAAGAAACCACCCTTTTGGAAAAGGTGCCGGGGGATCTGGTTAATCTGGAAAATGATGTGATCGGAAAATACGTAGAAAAACTGCTTGGCATCAGAAAAAATGAAGAAGAGAAAAAAGAATCCGGAATTACGATGGAGTTTCTTGAAGAATTCGGGTTTTAGAACAGGAGGATATACAGTATGTCACAAAATTATCAGTACAACACAATTGAAGAGGCACTCAGGGATCTTAAGAAAGGAAAAATAGTTCTGGTCACAGATGATCCGGACAGAGAAAATGAGGGAGATCTGATATGTGCGGCAGAGTTTGCAACCCGGGAAAATATTAATTTCATGGCGACCTATGCAAAGGGTCTTATCTGTACACCGATGAGTGCGGAACTTGCGGCGAGATTGAACTTTCCTCCGATGGTTGCTGAGAATACGGACAATCACAGTACAGCATTTACCGTGGCAGTGGATCACGTAGATACAACCACCGGTATCTCTGCGGCAGAACGCTCCTATACCATTATGAAGTGTGTGGATGATCAGTCAAAACCGGAGGATTTCAGAAGACCGGGACATGTATTTCCGCTTATTTCCAGAAAAGGCGGGGTTCTGGTACGGAATGGCCATACGGAGGCAACAACAGATCTTATGAGACTTGCCGGACTGAAGGAATGCGGCGTGTGCTGTGAAGTTATGAAAGAAGATGGCACTATGATGCGTACATCACAGCTATGGGAAATGGCAAAAGAGCATAACCTTACATTTATTACGATCCGTGATCTGCAGGATTATATAAGAATACATGAAAAGCATGTAAAGGAGGAAGCAGCTGCAAACCTCCCAACGCAGTACGGTGATTTTAAAATGTATGGCTATATCAATGACATTACAGGAGAACATCATCTGGCACTGGTAAAAGGTGATATAGGAGATGGTGAGGATGTGCTTTGCCGTGTACATTCGGAGTGTCTGACAGGAGATGCATTCGGATCGCTCAGATGTGACTGCGGCCTGCAGCTGCAGACAGCGATGCGCCAGGTAGAGGCGGAAGGCAGAGGGATCATTCTGTATATGAGACAGGAAGGCAGAGGAATCGGACTGATCAACAAGATCAAAGCTTATGCGCTTCAGGAACAGGGATACGATACCGTGGAGGCTAATGTGAAGTTAGGGTTTGCACCGGATCTCAGAGAGTACTGGGTCGGGGCACAGATACTGTCAGACCTTGGTGTGAAATCATTAAGATTACTGACCAATAACCCGGATAAAGTCTATGGGCTTGGTGAATTCGGGCTGAAGATCAATGAGAGAGTACCTCTGGAGATTCCGGTACAAAAATATGACCGGAAATATATGAAGACGAAACAGGAAAAGATGGGTCATATTTTTAAAGAAATAAATTTATAAAAAACAGCAAATAGCAGGAGGAAGAAAAAATGAGACAGATCAATTTAGTAGAAGGAAAAGTAGTAGCACCGGAGGGAATGAAGGTTGGTATCGTGGCAGCGAGATTCAATGAGATCATTGTGAATAAATTATTGGGAGGGGCAGTCGACGGACTGGTAAGACATGGAGTAGAAGAAGAGAATATTACTGCAGCATGGGTGCCGGGAGCATTTGAGATCCCGCTTACAGCACAGAAAATGGCACAGTCAGGAAAATATGATGCAGTTATCTGCGTGGGAGCTGTCATCCGTGGAGATACTTCACATTATGATCTGGTGTGCAATGAATCTGCCAAGGGGATCGCACAGGTCGGACTTGCAACAGGGATCCCGGTCTTATTCGGAGTGATCACGACTGAGAATATCGAGCAGGCTATTGCGCGTGCAGGAAGCAAAGCGGGAAATAAAGGCTATGACTGTGCATTATCTGCGATCGAGATGGTCAATCTGATGAAGCAGCTCTAATAGATAGGGAAATAAATGATGACAAAAACGATCATATTTGATTATGATGGAACGATCCATCATACCCTTGGAATCTATGAACCGGCATTTCGTGAAACCTATCAGTGGCTGACAGAACAGAAGGCTGCAGAAGAACGGGAGATAGGCTCGGCGGAAATTGCCGGCTGGCTGGGATTTAACAGTAAGGAGATGTGGAATACATTTTTGCCGGAGCTGGATCAGAGTTATAAAGAGCAGGCGAGCAGGATGGTAGGAGAACTGATGGTCAGACAGATCAGGAAGCATAAGGCAGTGTGGTATCCGGGAGCAGAGGAGATGCTTACAGCCTTGAAGAACCGGGGATATCATCTTGTGATCTTAAGCAACTGTAAAGCTTCCTATCGTGAGGCGCACTGGAAGGAATTTGGGATGGAACGATGGTTCGATCATTTTTATGACTGCGAATCGTATGGATTCCGTCCAAAGACAGAGATTGTGCAGGAAATCATTCGGGAATATACAGGTCCTTATCTGGTGGTCGGAGACAGGAGGCAGGATCTGGAATGTGCCAGAGCCTGCAAAAGCCCATTTATAGGATGCCTGTATGGATATGGTGAGAGAGGGGAGCTGAACGGGGCAGATCATCTTGCAGAACATATAGAGGATATACTGCAGCTGGTGATATGATTTTTGCAATATAAAAATCTGAAGGAAAAAAGATAAAAATAAGTACTTCTGTAAAAATAAAAGAAAACGCCTGGGTATTGTTGAGAAAGTATATTGCTTTATGATATACTCTGATAAAAATGTTACAACAGAGAATGACAATAGGAGAAAGTACAAATGAGAGTTTTTTCAGGGTATGAATTGCTGTGGCTGTTTTTTTTATATTCATTCTTGGGATGGATTCTGGAGACAGTGACAGCCACACTGCGGCAGCGAAAGTTTTCAAACAGAGGTCTGGTAAACGGTCCGTTTTGTGTGATGTATGGTATTACAGCAGTGCTGATCTCGGTGGGCTTACAGGAGTTGACAGGATTTTGGCTGTTTTTGTTTTCTATGGTTTATGCGACAGTGATCGAATGGATCGGCGGGCATCTGATCGAGAAGGCTTTTAAGGAGAGATGGTGGGATTATTCTGATGTAAAATGGAACCTGGATGGATATATCTGTTTTCCGGCATCTTTTTTATGGGGTATTCTCGGATTTGTGAGCGTGACATGGGGGAATGCCCTGACATGGAAACTGCTTTCTTTTCTGCCGACACTTTTGATGCATATTCTGCTGCTGGTGTTGATGGCAGTAATGGCGATAGATATCACAGCGTCATTTTTGCTTCTGATAAAAAAAGGTCCCAATCTGGAACAGTGGGCAGCAGCCAATGAACAGCTGGATAAAGTCAGCGATCATTTGAGCTTCCTGATCACGCAGTGGATCGAGAAAAGGATTCGGAAAGCTTATCCGAAAGTAAAGAAGGTTCGGAAAGCAGAGAAATCTGCGGAGGAAGGTGTTTTTGCAGAAGGGTGCGGCTTTTATAAACTCATACTTCTGTTTATCAGCGGAGCTTTTCTGGGAGATATTGTAGAGACCATTTTCTGCCGGATCACTATGGGGTACTGGATGAGCCGGAGCAGCCTTGTCTGGGGACCATTCAGTATTGTGTGGGGACTGGCGCTGGCTCTTGTAACATTGCTTTTGTATAAATATAAGGATCGAAGTGACAGCTTTCTGTTTTTGATGGGAACACTGCTGGGAGGAGGTTACGAATATCTCTGCAGTGTGTTTACAGAGATCTTTTTTGGAAAAGTATTCTGGGACTACAGTGAGCTTCCGTTTAATCTGGGCGGCAGGATCAATCTTCTGTACTGCTTTTTCTGGGGATTTGCAGCTGTGATCTGGTTTAAAAAAGTGTATCCTGTTTTATCCGCATGGATCGAGAAGATCCCCGTTCTTCCTGGAAAGATCATTACATGGATGCTGACAGTTTTCATGTTTGTTAATATTATTGTTTCTTCCATGGCTCTTGTGCGTTACGATCAGAGGGCTAAAGGAATTGAAACGGAGAATACAGTCCTGGAATGGGTAGATACACATTTTGATGATGGCAGGATGAAACAGATTTATCCGAAGGCTAAGGCAACGGATTGATTTAATGAAACAGCATCAGATAAAACAGGTAAGAGAGCCGACGTGAGGCTCTCTTAATTTATGTGGGAAAAATGACAGAGGGCATACAACGAAAGAGAGGTACATAAATTTTATAAAGTTATGAAGGTCGATTATTAAATATGAGTTCTCTCAGTCTTTGTATGATCGTAAAAAATGAAGAAGCTGTGCTGGAGAGAATCCTGAAACCGATTTCTGAAATCATGGATGAGATTCTGATTGCGGATACAGGTTCTTCGGACAGAACGAAAGAAATTGCAGAACAGTATACGTCGCAGGTATTTGATTTTGCCTGGTGTGACGATTTTTCTGCTCCGCGTAATTTTCTTCTGGAAAAAGTCCGCACCGATTACTGGATGTGGATGGATGCGGATGATGTCCTGAATGAGGAAAATCTGGAAAAAATGAAGAAGCTGAAGGCAGCTCTGGATGGAGAGACTGATGTAGTGATGATGGAATATGCGGTTGGCTTTGATACTAATGGGAAGACAACGTTTTCCTATTACAGGGAAAGGATTCTGAAGACTTCCGGGGGATTTCGGTGGAGTGGAAGAGTACATGAGGCGGTAATGCCAAGGGGAAATATTTTTTATTCAGATATCGAAGTTCAGCACCGGAAATGTGTGCAGGGAGATCCGGACAGGAATTTGCAGATCTATGAAAAAATGCTGGCAGAAGGAGAAAAGCTGGAACCAAGACATCAGCTTTATTACGGGAGAGAACTGTATTATCATCAGCGGTATCCGGAGGCAGAGGCTGTGCTGGTGGAGTTTCTGAAAAATCCGTCCGGATGGTTGGAAAATAAGATAGATGCCTGTTTCGTACTTGGACAGTGCTACCGGAAAATGGGAGAACAAGAATACGCACTGGAAGCTTTTCTGTATAGTCTGACTATGGATGTACCGAGGGCAGAAATCTGCTGTGAGGTTGGTGGGATTTTTCTGGAAAGAGAGCTGCACAGACAGGCCGCCTACTGGTACGGGCAGGCACTTGCTGTGCCGACAGATAAGAAAAACGGTGGATTTTTTATAGCAGAATGCCATGGATTTGTACCATATATGCAGCTTTGCGTTTGTTATGATAGGATGGGATGCCCGGAGCAGGCATTCTTTTTTCATAAGAAGGCGAGTGAACAGAAGCCGGAGGATCCGGGAGTATTGTATGATCAGAAATATTTTCGGGAAAAATATGGTCTGGTATAAAAAGAAAGATATCTTTATTGTCCTGGCAGGGTGCAGGCTTGCGGGAATCGTATGCACAGGTAAATGCTGTTGTCATATACTGTAGGGAAAGTTATTTTCCTATGAGGTGATCGCAGAATGCTGTTCATGCATCGAAAATGTAAGGAAATGGAAATGCAGCAGGACAGTCATGAGGATTTGTCCTGTATGTCCTGTTATGGAAATCATAGTTCCTGTGGATGTGACAGATGTGGAACAAGAGGTTGTCCGGGTCCTGTGGGACCTACAGGACCAACCGGCCCCAGGGGCTGTCCGGGAGTTCCGGGGCCTATGGGTCCTCAGGGGCCGCAGGGGGAACCGGGAATACAGGGATATACGGGAGCTACGGGTCCGGCAGGAGCAACAGGAGCCACCGGTCCGGCAGGAGTAACAGGTCCGACGGGAGCAACGGGAGCCACGGGTCCAGCGGGAGCAATGGGTCCGACGGGAGCCACCGGTCCGGCAGGAGTAATGGGTCCGGCAGGAGCAACAGGGGCAACAGGAGCAACAGGAGCAACGGGTCCGGCTGGTGCAATCGGAGCCACTGGCCCAGCGGGAGCAATCGGCCCAACAGGAGCCACTGGTCCAGCAGGAGCAGCGGGAGCCACCGGTCCTGCCGGAACAGTAACTCCGGCAGCTGCTGTGGGAAATGCAACAAGCGTAGATGATATTGTGGAGGATTTTAATGCACTTCTTGCAAACCTTCGTGATGCAGGACTCCTGGAAAGATAGTGAAATGATAAACACACGTTACTGTGCGGCTGCGTATTTTATGCAGCCGCTGCATATTCTCCATGAAAATATTTCATTGTAGCTTTTCGACGAAAGGTGCTATAATATTTTTATGTAAGTATGATTATGGGGGATGAAATCGTGAAAAAAAACAAGTATGAGATCGATATGTGCAATGGGTCGATCATGGACAAGCTGATCTCGTTTTCACTGCCGCTGATGCTGTCCGGTATCCTGCAGCTGATGTTCAATGCAGTGGATATCGTGGTAGTGGGACGTTTCAGCGGAAGTGAGGCACTGGCGGCAGTAGGCTCCACTACCGCACTGATCAATGTGTTTACCAACCTTTTTATCGGGATCTCTCTTGGTGCCAATGTGCTGGCAGCCAGATTTTATGCTGTCGGTAAGGATGAAGAAATGTCAGAAACAGTACATACATCGATCTTACTGGCTCTGGTCAGCGGGGTCATCATGGCATTTCTGGGAGTGCTCTTTGCCAGGATCTGCCTGGAACTGATGGATACACCGGACGATGTGATCGATCTTTCTACTCTTTATATGCGTATTTATTTCCTGGGAATGCCGTTTTTTATGCTGTATAACTATGGTGCGGCGATCCTGCGTGCTGTGGGAGATACCAAGCGGCCGCTGGTCTTTCTGATCATTTCCGGCTGTGCCAATGCGCTTTTGAATCTGTTTTTCGTGATCGTGTGTCATTTAAGCGTGGCCGGTGTGGGAATCGGAACGGTGATCTCTCAGCTGATCTCCTGCATTCTTGTCCTTCGGTGTCTGTATCAGACAGAGGGAAGCTATCAGCTGCGTTTTTCAAAACTGTCCATAAAGGGAGAGTACCTGAAGCAGATCTTCCAGGTGGGACTGCCTGCCGGGATCCAGAGTACAGTGATCAATTTTTCCAATGTACTTCTTCAGTCTTCTGTAAACTCCTTTGGTTCCATTGCTATGGCAGGATATACAGCAGCCAATAATATTTTTGGATTTCTGTATGTGTCCGTGAATTCGGTTACCCAGGCATGTATGAGTTTTACCAGCCAGAATTACGGTGTTCGGAAACCGAAACGTATGGACCGGGTGCTGGTGGATTGTCTGATCCTGTCCTTTGTGGTGTCCTTTGCCATGGGATGTGGAGCATATTTCTTTGGCCCGCAGCTTCTGAAAATCTATACGGAAGATCCGGAGGTTATCCAGTGCGGAATGGAGATCCTTGCCTATACCACAGTTACTTATTTCCTCTGCGGACAGATGGATCTGTTTCCGGGAGCACTGCGTGGAATGGGACGCTCCGGTGTGCCGATGATCCTGTCTATTATCGGAACGGTCGGCCTTCGAATTGTGTGGATTTTCGGAATTTTCCCGGCTCACAGATCACTGAAAGTACTGTTTATTTCTTATCCGGCATCATGGATCCTTACGATCATCATGCAGGTGACCTGTTTCTGGTTTGTAAGGCGGAAAGTGCACAGGCAGCTTCTGGGAGAGACTGCAGAATAAAAACGAATACACAGAATATCAGAAAAAGCGGATAGAATTCCGCTTTTCTGTGTTTACGGGGAAAATAAAACAGGTCAACTCATGTCCATTTTGCAAACAGGAGACATTGGAGCTGAAAAATAAAGAATATGGAGGAAACATGGAATTATTAAAACCTGATTATTACGACGAATTTACCTGTATTGCAGACAAATGCACCATCAGCTGCTGCAGGGAATGGAAGATCAACATAGATGATGAAACTTACAGAAACTGGAAAACCATCCAGCCGCCGTCAGAGGTGCCCGGACACAGAAGCTGCCTGCAGGCCTATACCATGAAAAAGGACGGCAGCCGGATCATGAAGATGACGGAAGAGCACGACTGTCCTTTTTTTGCAAAGAACAGACTGTGCTATCTGGTGAGTGCTTATGGGGATTCGATGCTTTCAGAGACCTGCCAGATTTTTCCAAGGGAGATCCATGAATTTCAGGATCATAAGGAAGCGACCATGATGCCCTGTTGCCCGGCTGTCCTGGACATCTGGAAGGAGAAGAAAAGAATCGCTTTTCCGGAAACTCCAAAAGAAAAGGAACAGCCGCTTTTTCTTGTGCGCCGGAAGGTTATGGATCTTATAATGGATCCTGAAAAAACACCGGAGGAAATCCTTCTTGAAAGTTTTTATGTTCTGAAGGAACTTCACCGGAACATGCCGCTTACCACAGAGCTTGTGGAAGATTATTTTTCAGAGAAAACGATTTGCCAACTGGAACATGCTATTAATGAGATAGAGCTGCCTGTTCTGGATACCATGGACGAATGCAATGAACTTTTGCAGGACCTGGCTGTAAATTACCGGAAAGAGGGACTTTACCGGAAATATCTGGAGCCGGTGATGGAACTTGCGGAGGAATTGTCCGAAGAATATGAGGAAGAGGAACTGGTGGAAGCCCGGGAGGATTTTTATCGGAAATTTCGTGTATATGAAGACCTTCTCCGGAGCTTTCTTGCCAACGAAGTATATTCAGATCTTCTGACACCGGAGGGAGATCTGGAAGATGCCCTGGTCCATATGCAGTGGATCGGTATGGAATATGCTACCATCCGCCAGGCTGTTTTTCTTCGGTGGCAGAAAGATGGACGGGGATCTCTTCCCTACGAAACACTCCGGGATTATATGGTAGTGATCTCCAGAATGACCGGATATGAGGAAGACGATATCCGGGAATATCTTGAGAACAGTTTTGAAGAGCTTCTGTGGGAGTGGGGATATTTTGCGCTGATCACAGGGAAATGACTTTATAACCTAAAGTTATATTAAGTATTAAAAATATACATTTTAATTATATGACGTTTTGTGTTAGAATATAGGACGAAAAGGGTAACAGAGGAATGTTAACCCGGAAATGGATAACAATCAGAAAGGAACTTGTTTTATGGATAAGGGAACAATTTTTAAATTTCATAATGACCTTGATACCGATCAGATCATTGCATCCCAGTACTTGCTTCTGCCGAATCTGGATGAGATGAAGAGCCACACATTTGAGTCACTGGATCCGGATTTTTCCAAGAAGGTGAAACCGGGAGATTTTGTAGTGGGAGGGGAGAACTTCGGATGCGGATCTTCCAGAGAGCAGGCACCGGGCGTTCTTAAGGCACTTGGAGTAAAGGCAGTCATTGCGAAATCTTTTGCCCGTATTTTCTTCCGCAATGCCATCAATATCGGACTTCCGGCAATTGTCTGTAAGGACCTCCCGGATGATGTGAAGACCGGAGATACCATGGAGCTTCATATGTCCGAGGGAACAGCGGTTGCCAACGGAAAGACTTATTCCTGCACAAAACTGCCGGAATACATGCAGAATATACTGAATCAGGGAGGACTTATCGCTTCTCTGAACCGTGAGGAGGAATAAGAGATGGGAATGACGATCGCAGAAAAAATCATCGCGGCAGCAGCCGGTGTGGACAGCGTAAAACCTGGAGATATCTATACAGTTCAGCTGGATCATCTGATGAGTAATGACGGAACCACACATCTGACTGTTGACATGTACAACAACAAATTAAAAAATCCACATATCGCAGACACAAAGAAACTGGTATTTATCGTAGACCACAACGTACCGTCTGACAGCCCGAAAACAGCAGCGTCCCAGAAAAAAATGAGAGATTTTGCAAGAGAGAACAACATTGATTTCTGGGAAGGAAAAGGCGTGTGCCACCAGATCATGATCGAGAATTATGTCCGCCCGGGACAGCTGATCTTTGGTGCAGACAGCCATACCTGTTCTTATGGAGCACTTGGCGCTTTCGGTACCGGTGTAGGATGTACAGACTTCCTTTATGGAATGGTAACCGGAACTTCCTGGGTTATGGTGCCGGAAACTGTGAAATTCAACCTGACAGGGAAACTTCCTGAGGGTGTTTATGCAAGAGATCTGATCCTTACCATTATCGGAGAGATCGGAGCAAACGGATGTAATTATCAGGCAATGGAGTTTACCGGCGAAGGCGCAAAGACATTAAGCATCAGCGACCGTATGGCTCTCTGCAACATGGCTGTTGAGGCCGGTGCGAAGACCGGAATCTTTGAGGCAGATGACAAGGCTCTGGAATATCTGAAAGAGCATGGCCGTGAACCAAAAGCTGTATATCACAGCGATCCGGATGCTGTTTACGCAAGAGAGTACACCTTCGATCTTTCCAAAGTACGCCCGGTTGTAGCGAAACCGGACTTCGTTGACAATGTAGTTCCGGCTGAGGAAACCTGCGGCATCAAGATCAACGAGGCATTTCTTGGCTCCTGTAACAACGGCCGTATTGAAGACCTCCGTGTAGGCGCAGAGGTGATCAAGGGTAAAAAAGTTGCAGAAGGCGTTCGTTTCCTGGTCGTTCCTGCAAGCCAGACCATCTACCGCCAGGCATTAAAAGAAGGCCTGATCGATATCTTCATGGAAGCAGGCGCTATTGTGATGAACCCGAACTGCAGTGTATGCTGGGGAAGCTGCCAGGGTGTGATCGGTGAGAACGAGGTTCTTATCAGCACCGGAACACGTAACTTCAAGGGACGTGCCGGACATCCGAGCTCCAAGGTTTATCTGGGGTCTGCGGCAACGGTTACCGCATCTGCCATTGCAGGTGAGATCGCAACTGCAGACAGAGTATAAAAACCTCAGAAAAGATATTCAGGAATAAACAGGAGAATATACATATGGAAGCATTTACAGGAAAAGTGTGGGTACTGGGCGATGATATTGACACCGATATCATCATTCCGACCGAGTATCTGGCGCTGAAAACCATTGACGATATGAAACAGTACGGATTCAGTCCCCTTCGCCCGGAGCTGGCAGGACAGATCCAGAAAGGTGACATTATTGTAGCAGGAAAGAACTTCGGCTGCGGTTCCTCCAGAGAGCAGGCACCGGAGATCATTAAAGCACTGGGCGTACAGTGTGTTATTGCGAAATCTTTTGCCCGGATCTTTTTCCGCAACTCCATCAACAACGGCCTTCTTCTTATCGAACAGCCGGATCTTCACGACAATGTGAAAGAGGGAGATGAAGTTACAGTTGTGATGAACGAGCATGTAGACCATAACGGAAAACAGTACCCGATTGCTTCTCTTCCGGAGAATCTGATGGATATTATTCAGGCTGGCGGACTTGTAAAAGCCATGCGCAAACTGAACGGTCTGGACTAAGACGGAAAGGAGAGAAATAATGGGTGAGACGATCATTGAGAAAATTATCAGACATAACACAGGCAAAGCAGTAAAGCCTGGCGATATCGTGACGGTCAATGTTGACAGAGTGATGATCCATGATATCTTTATTCCGTTTGTAGCGGACAAATTCGAGGAGATGGGTTTTCAGAAACTCTGGGATCCGGACAAAGTTGTTCTGATCTATGACCATCTTGTACCTGCAAGCCAGCAGGACGACACCAGACATTTCCATGTGGGAGATGCTTTTGCAGCCAAATACGGTATGAAAAACGTGCACAGAAGTGACGGTATCTGCCACCAGTTGATGACAGAGGCCGGTTACGTAAAACCTGGCAATATCGTATTTGGTACAGATAGCCACACTACCACTTACGGATGTGTCGGTGCATTTTCTTCCGGTATCGGATATACAGAGATGGCCAGCATCCTGGGAACAGGAACCATGTGGATCAAAGTTCCGGAAACCATTAAAGTTGTGATCGACGGAGAACTTCCGGAGAATGTGATGTCCAAGGATATCATCCTCCGCCTGATTGGCGACCTTCGTGCAGATGGTGCAACTTATCGTGCACTGGAATTTTCCGGAAGCACCATTGAGAACATGTCTGTGGCAAGTCGTATGACCATGGCAAACATGGCGATCGAGGCAGGTGCAAAATGTGCACTTTTCACACCGGATGAGAAGACTGCCGCTTACTGTGAGACAGAGCTTGATGAGTTCCAGAAGAGTCTTGTAGGCGATGAGGATGCCGTTTATATGAAGACCATGACTTATAAGGCAGAGGATTTTGTACCGGTTATGGCTTGTCCGTCACAGGTGGACAAGATCCGTGATGTCAGCGAGCTTCAGGGTGAGACCATCGATCAGGTATTTATCGGTTCCTGTACAAACGGACGTCTGGAAGATCTGATGGCAGCAGCAGAAGTCCTGAAGGGCAAAAAAGTTGCAGACTTTGTAAAACTGATCGTAACTCCTGCAAGCCGCAAGATCTACCGTCAGGCCATTGAACTTGGTATTCTGGATACGCTTGCTGAGGCAGGTGCCATCATCACACATCCGGGATGCGGACTTTGCTGTGGAAGAACCGGCGGAATCCTGACAGACGGGGAGAAGGTTGTGGCAACCAACAACCGTAATTTCCTGGGACGTATGGGAACTTCCAAGGTTCAGATCTATCTGGCATCTCCGAAAACTGCAGCAGCCTGTGCGATCGCAGGTAAGATCGTAATGCCGGAATAAGCAGCAGAAGATCCGTTCGGAAATACTGCTGACAGAAACATAAAAAAGAAACGTATGAAAGGACAGATTTTCGCGAGGAGTGGCAGTCTGTCTTTTTTTACCGGTTCAGGCGGATCCTGGATAAATCATTTTTACAGAAGAGGGGGATTCGTTGTATTATAATAACAGCCAATGTGACAACATAACATATAATACATAAGACTCGAGGGATAAGGGTATGGAGAAAAAATCAACCATCAGTAAAAAGACACTGAAGATCATACTTGGGATCTGTATTGCCGCAGCAATCCTGGCTGTGGCCGGGTTATTTGGCTACACATACATGGCAGATCACAACACACTGGGCCGGAAAATTTCCGTGTGGGGAGTGGAGGTTTCCAGGCTGGACGCAAAGCAGGCAGAAGAAAAAATTGCTGCGGAATTTGAAAACCGGCCGGTATCTTTTCAGGAAAATGACAAGGAGGTTTACAGCATGACGCTCAAAGATCTGGGGTACAGCCTCAATGAGGAAGATCTTCTGAATAAGCTTACAGACCTTCAGAAACAGAGAGAAGAGAACCGGAAGATTTTTCCAAAGGAAGAAAACGTAAATCTGGAATGCCAGATCGAGGAAGATGAGGAGCAGGAAAAACAGGCTCTGGATCTTTCCAATTTCGGAACGGAAGAAAGAAAATCTTCCACCGATGCATCCATTCAGTACAATGAGGAGAAAAAAGAATTCATCCTTGTGAAACAGGTACAGGGCACGGAGATTGATCCGGATAAACTGGAGACCACCGTGGACACAAATCTGAATGCGGCATTTGATACAGCTCTTCTGGGGGATGCCATTACAGTACCGTTGAACAAGCATGTATATATCAGTCCGGCAGTGACAGCAACGGAAGATATGGAAAATAAAGTGGCAGGTTTGAATGACCAGCTGAAGAAATATAGGAGTTCCACAGTGACTTACACATTTGGAAGTGAAACGGTTGTGCTGGATGCAGACACCATCAGTTCCTGGCTGAAAGCAGAAGGTGAGACCCTGACTCTGGATGAGGATGCCATCAAAACCTATATCAGCGATCTTGCCAACAAATACAATACCATTTATGTTCCCCGTACTTTTCATACCTCAACGGGAACGGATGTGACCATTGAGGGGAATGAGTACGGATACCGGATCGACCAGGACGGAGAGTACGCACAGCTTGTGGAAGATCTGAAAAGTGGTACTGCAGTTACCCGTGATCCCGTTTACAGCAAAACCGGTTATCAGAGAAACGGAACTGACGATCTTGCAGGCAGCTACATAGAAGTCAGCCTGGATGCCCAGCATCTGTGGCTTTATAAAGATGGAAACCTTGTGACAGAAACGGATATTGTCAGCGGAAAACCGGTGAAGGGCCGGGAAACATACCGTGGTGCATGGCCCATTGCCTACAAAGCAAGCCCGTATAATCTGTCAAGTGCAGAGTATGGATACAATGTAAAAGTCAATTACTGGATGCCTTTTGTCTACGGACAGGGCCTTCATGATGCTTCCTGGCAGTCTTCTTTTGGAGGAAACCGGTATAAGACCAACGGAAGCCACGGATGTATCAACCTGCCAAAGGATCAGGCGGCACTGATCTATGAGACGATTGATGCGGGATACCCGATCATTATTTACTGATTGAAAAAAGCTTCGGAGAAATCCGGAGCTTTTTTATGTCACAGGAAATCACAACACCGTGTCATTAATGAGAAGAATTTTCAAAAGTGTGTTAAAAAAAACACAAGAAATTACTGGAAATGACTTGTAGAAATAAGAATATCGTGTTATGATGGTTCAAGAAATCGAGCTAATACACTTCTTAATTGCGGAGGAAGAGTGTTTTACCTCTTTTATTTGAGCACTTTTAAGAAAAATTCTCAAGTAAGTGTTAGTCAGGTTTCCTTTTTTTATGTATATATTGTTAAAAAATAAACAATATTTAGATAAAAAAGATGCATTTAAACCGTCAGATTTTAGACTAAGAAAGGATAATGAAAAGTATGAAGTACAGTTATTATCCGGGTTGCACCCTGAGAACAAAGGCCAAAGATCTGGATGAGTATGCCAGAGCCAGTGCCGCAGCCCTTGGGTTTGAGCTTGAGGAGATCGAGGACTGGCAGTGTTGTGGTGGTGTTTATCCGCTTGGCACAGACGAGATCGCAACAAAGCTTTCTTCCGTCCGTGCGTTAAACCAGGCAAAAGAAAAAGGCCAGGATCTGGTGACGATCTGTTCAGCCTGTCATCATGTGATCAAGCGTGTCAATGATGATATGAAAAATGTGGAAGATATCCGGACCAGAGCCAACAATTATATGCAGTTGGAAGCTCCCTATGAAGGAGAGACAACCGTTCTCCATTATCTGGAGGTTCTCCGGGACAGAGTCGGTTTTGATAAACTGAAAGAAAAAGTAGTAAATCCTTTTACCGGAAAGAAGATCGGAGCCTATTACGGATGTCTGCTTCTGAGACCTGGAAAGATCATGGTATTTGATGATCCGGAAAATCCAAGGATCATGGAGGATTTTATCCGTGCCCTTGGCGCTGAGCCTGTGATCTATCCTTACAGAAATGAATGCTGTGGAGGATATATATCCCTGAAAGAAAAAGAAATGTCACAGAATATGTGTGAAAAGATCGAAGAAAGTGCAGCCGGATTTGGCGCAGATATGCTGATCACTGCCTGTCCACTGTGCAAATATAATCTGAATAAAAATGCCGGAAACAGACTGCCGGTTTACTATTTTACAGAGCTTCTGGCAGAAGCCCTTGGCGTCAAAGAGGAGGTGGCAAAATGAGAGATAACCATTCTGCTGCGGAAAAAATAAAGGAGATCAGTGGAACCAATCCTTTAAAATGCATGAAATGCGGCAAATGTTCCGCAACCTGCCCTTCTTTTGACGAGATGGATATCAAACCTCATCAGTTTGTATCCTATGTGATCAATGAAAATATCGAAGCACTTGTAAATTCAGCATCCCTTTGGAAATGCCTTTCCTGTTTTGCCTGTGTGGAGCGCTGTCCGAGAGACGTAAAACCCGGAAAGATCATTGACGGGGCAAGACAGCTTGTTGTCCGGGAAAAAGGTGGCAACTATCTTTCACCAGATGAGATCCCGGAACTTCTTGATCCGGATCTTCCTCAGCAGCTGCTGGTAAGTGCATTCAGAAGATACAGGAGGTGAGAACGTGCAGAGAATCGGTGTATTTGTCTGTCATTGCGGAAGTAATATTGCCGCTACGGTAGACGTAAAAAAAGTTGTGGAAGTCATAGCGAAAGAGCCGGGTGTTGTTCACGCCGAGGATTACCAGTATATGTGTTCCGAGGCAGGTCAGTCCAGGATTCAGGAAGCCATCCGTGAAAAAAATCTCACAGGTGTGGTTGTCTGTTCCTGTTCCCCGCGTATGCATGAGGCAACTTTCCGCAAAGCAGCGGAAAAAGCAGGCCTGAATCCATACATGGTGGAGATCGCAAACATCCGTGAGCACTGTTCCTGGATCCACAAGGATATGCAGGAAGCTACAGAAAAAGCAGTGATCCTTGCAAGGGCAGCAGTAGCAAAAGTAAATTTAAATACTCCCCTTCAGCCGGGAGAAAGCCGCGTTACAAAGAGAGCACTGATCATCGGAGGCGGTATCGCCGGAATCCAGACAGCCCTTGATATTGCTGATGCAGGCTATGAAGTTGATATCGTGGAAAAAACGCCAAGTATCGGCGGAAGAATGTCACAGCTTGACAAAACCTTCCCTACTTTGGACTGTTCCGCATGTATCCTTACCCCGAAAATGGTGGAGGCTGCAGCCCACGAAAAGATCAATATCTATACATACAGTGAGGTGGAAAAGGTTTCCGGTTTCGTAGGAGATTTCACCGTTGATATCCGCAAAAAAGCACGCAGTGTCAACATGGACAAATGTACAGGCTGCGGTGTCTGTCAGGAGAAATGTCCGTCCAAAAAAATCCCTAACGAATTCAACAGAGGCCTGAACAACCGGACAGCCATCTACACGCCGTTTGCCCAGGCCATCCCAAATGTTCCGGTAATCGACCGGGAGCATTGCCTGAAATTCAAGACCGGTAAATGCGGTGTCTGTTCCAAGGTATGTCAGGCAGGAGCTGTTGATTATGATCAGCAGGACGAGATCGTGACACAGAAATACGGAGCTATCGTAGTGGCAACAGGATTTGATACCATCAAACTCGACCGGTATGATGAATACGCATACAGCCAGAGTAAAGACGTGATCACTTCCCTGGAACTGGAGCGTATCATGAATGCTGCAGGACCTACAAAAGGACATCTTGAGCGCCTTTCCGATGGAAAAGCACCGAAAGAGATCGTATTTATCCAGTGTGTGGGAAGCCGTTGTGCGGATGACCGCGGAAAGCCATACTGTTCCAAGATCTGCTGTATGTACACAGCAAAACATGCCATGCTGATCCGTGATAAATATCCGGATACCAATGTGACGGTATTTTATATTGATGTCCGTACACCAGGTAAAAACTTTGATGAGTTTTACAGAAGAGCAGTTGAGCAGTATAGCGTAAACTACATCAAAGGTCAGTTAGGAAAAGTAATTCCGCAGCCGGATGGAACACTTCTTGTTCAGGGCTCGGATCTTCTTGATAATAAGCAGATCTTCAAGAAAGCAGATATGGTAGTTCTTGCAACAGCCATTGAGCCGAATCCGGATGTACGTAAGATTGCTACTATGCTTACTGCAAGTATTGACACCAACAATTTCCTCACAGAAGCCCATGCAAAACTTCGTCCTGTAGAATCACCCACAGCAGGAATCTTCCTTTCTGGTGTATGTCAGGGACCAAAGGATATCCCGGAGACTGTTGCTCAGGCAGGAGCTGCGGCTGTAAAAGCCATCGGCCTTCTTGCAAAGAACAAGCTGACCACCAATCCATGTACGGCAAAATCCGACGAGCTTCTCTGCAACGGATGTTCTACCTGTGCAAATGTGTGTCCGTACGGAGCGATTTCCTATGAGGAGAAAGAGGTCAACGATCATGGTATCCGTGAGACAAGAAGAATTGCAGTTGTCAATACAGCACTTTGTCAGGGCTGCGGTGCCTGCACAGTAGCCTGCCCGTCAGGAGCCATGGATCTTCAGGGCTTCTCCAACAGACAGATTATCGCGGAGGTGGATGCAATATGTCGATAGAAACAAAGGAAGAATTCAGACCAAAGATCGTGGCGTTCTGCTGTAACTGGTGCAGCTACGCCGGAGCGGACCTTGCAGGAAGCAGCCGTTTAAGCTATCCGGCGGATGTAAAGATCATCCGTGTTCCCTGTTCCTGCCGTGTCAATCCCATGTTCATCCTCCGGGCTTTTGAAAAAGGCGCCGATGGTGTAATCATGTGCGGATGCCATCCGGGGGACTGCCATTACAGCACCGGAAATTATTACGCAAGAAGACGTATGACACTTCTTTTCTCCATGCTGGATTACATTGGCGTGGAAAACGGAAGAACACGTGTAGAATGGGTATCTGCCGCAGAAGGTGTAAAATTTTCACAGACGATGAACGAGTTTGTTGAGAAGATCTATTCCCTTGGCAAAAACGTGAGATTGGAGGATATAAGATGCAGGAGCTGATAAAACGTGCAGAAGAACTGCTTGCAGATGGCACGGTAGAGAGGGTTCTTGGATGGAAAGCCGGAGATCTTGCCTTTAATCCGGAACCGGCCTATTTTGAGACACCGGAATCTCTGAAGGATTTTGTTTATGACGGATTCTGCGGAGCCAATTTAAGTAAATATATGATCGAAGCTTCCAAACTGGAAGGAAAAACTCTGGTCTGTCTGAAACCGTGTGATACATACAGCTTTAACCAGCTTTTGAAAGAGCATCGTGTAGACAGAGAAAAAGCCTATATCGTAGGTGTTGGCTGTAAAGGAAAGCTGGATATTGAAAAGATCCGCAAAATGGGGATCAAGGGTATCCGGGGAATTTCCGGAGCAGAGATTACCGGAGATGCAGAGACATTGACTGTGGATACTGTTTACGGAGAAAAAACCTGTGCATACAAAGATGCCATGCTGGAACGCTGCCATGTATGTAAAGGAAAAGAGCATAAAATTTACGATGAACTGATCGGTGAGTCAAAGGAGACAAAGGACGCTGACCGTTTCGCAGAAGTTGAGCGGATCGAGGCGATGAGTCCGGAAGAAAAATTCGCATTCTGGCAGAGCGAGCTGAGTAAATGTATCCGCTGTAATGCCTGCCGTAATGTATGTCCGGCCTGCAGCTGCCGCAAATGCGTTTTTGACAGCAACAAGTTCGATAGCGCCCAGAAGGCAAATGTGGATTCCTTTGAGGAAAAAATGTTCCATGTGATCCGTGCCTTCCATGTAGCCGGAAGATGTACGGACTGTGGCGAGTGCAGCAGAGTCTGCCCGCAGGGAATTCCCCTTCATCTGTTTAACCGTAAGTTTATCAAGGATATTGATGCGTTTTACGGTGAGTACCAGGCTGGTGAGGATGCGGAGTCAAAGGGTCCGCTTACCAGCTTTACCTTTGATGATGTAGAGCCAGGGATCGTGGCAGAAAGGGGATAATGTATGTATAAGATCGCAGTAGAAAATCTGCCGGCATTATTCCGGAAAATTGCCGCAGACCAGGAATTATATTTACCGGTAAAGGTAAGTGAGCAGGTGAACTTCAAGGCATGGAGCGAGGATGCTGAAGTTTCTCTTGAAACACTGAAAACCGTGAAATCACCGAAGGATGCTTTCTTTCCGCAGAGTGAAAATCTCTATACCTGTAAAAAAGATGGGAAAAATATCAGCATTGAGCCTCAGGCACTGAAAGACCAGAATTTTGTCGTATTCGGAATGAGAGCCTGTGATGTGCAGGGCGTGAAAGTTCTCGACAATGTGTTCCTTGGGGATCCGGTGGATACTTTTTACCAGGCAAGAAGAGAACACGGAACTATCGTAGCGCTTGCCTGTCATGAACCGGAGGAAAGCTGCTTCTGTAAAGTATTTGGTATTGATGCTGCAGATCCGACTGCAGATGTTGCAGCATGGATCATCGAAGGAGAGATCTACTGGAAGCCTCTGACAGAAAAGGGAAATACCCTGACAGAGTCCGTGAAGGAGCTTTTTGCCGAAGGCGATGAGGCAAAAGTGGAAGAGGAAAAGAAGGCCATCCGTGATATCATCGAACTTCTCCCGTATACACATCTTTCACTGGAAGGATGGGCGCAGGAAGAATACATGGACCGTTTCAATTCTCCTGTATGGGAGAAACTGTACAAGCCTTGTCTTGCCTGCGGAACCTGTACCTTCGTATGTCCGACCTGTCAGTGCTATGACATTAAGGATTACGACACAGGGCACGGTGTTCACCGTTACCGCTGCTGGGATTCCTGCATGTACTCTGATTTTACCATGATGGCTCACGGAAACAACCGTACCAGCCAGATGCAGAGATTCCGTCAGAGATTTATGCATAAGCTTGTTTATTATCCGTTAAATAATGACGGTATGTTCTCCTGTGTTGGCTGTGGCCGCTGTGTGGAGAAATGTCCGGAATCTTTAAATATCGTAAAAGTCATCAAGGCCTTTGAAAAACAGGGAGGTGAAAAGAATGAGTGAATGTACCTGTCATAAGAATTATACACTGGATACGCTGATCCCCAAGGTTGGCGTGATCACAGATATCCGTCAGGAGACACCGGATGTAAAAACCTTCCGTGTGGAAGCTCCGGAGGGTGGAAAGCTTTTCGAGCATATGCCAGGACAGTGTGCCATGGTCTGTGCACCAGGCGTCAGTGAAGGTATGTTTTCCATTACTTCTTCTCCGACTGTAAAGGATTATCAGGAATTCAGCATCAAAAAATGCGGATCTCTTACTGATCATCTCCACAGCCTTCAGGTTGGAGATGAGATCGCAGTCCGCGGACCATACGGAAATCATTTTCCGGTGGAAGATAAGTTAAAGGGAAAAAATCTCCTGTTCATCGCAGGTGGAATCGGTCTGGCACCTCTTCGTTCCGTGATCAATTATGTGCTGGATAACCGTGAGGATTACGGAACAGTAGATATTCTCTATGGTTCCCGTTCCGCAGATGATCTGGTGCAGCTTAAGGAAATCCAGGAAGTATGGATGAAAACAGAAGGTGTAAATGTATATCTTACCATTGACCGCGAGCAGGAAGGCTGGGACGGTCATGTGGGATTTGTTCCGAATTATCTGAAGGAGATTGGTTTTGATACCAATAAGACCGCTCTGGTCTGCGGCCCGCCGATCATGATCAAATTCGTTCTGGCAGGACTGGAAGAGCTGGGCTTCTCCAGAGATCAGGTATACACCACACTGGAGCTTCGTATGAAATGCGGTGTGGGAAAATGCGGCCGCTGCAACATCGGAGACAAATACGTCTGCAAAGACGGCCCGGTATTCCGATGTGATGAGATTGATGAATTACCTAATGAGTACTAAGTTATAGATTGCACCTTAAGAAACTTTCAAATATATGCGCTGGTTATAGCCAGCACACAGCCATGTGGAACAGCCATCTCGCTAAGCTGCCCATTTTAGGAGCGGTTTTAGCGGCGCTGAAATCCAGTACTTACGAAGACTTAGGAGTGAAGGCTCTCCTGAACTCCTTAGTCGCAGTTAGTACTTAGTTCAGCAGAGCGTTGCGACGGGCACGTGTGAGATGGCTGTTCCACATGGCGTACGATTTGAATAAAAGAAAGGACACCAACATGGAAAATAATAAGGTAAACGTATATTTTTTCGGTAAAAAATACAGCGTTCCCGGTGATCTGACCATTATGACAGCTATGGAATATGCCGGTTATACATTAAAAAGAGGATGCGGCTGCAGACACGGATTCTGCGGTGCCTGCGCGACCATCTACAGGATCAAGGGACAGAATGAGCTGAAAACCTGTCTCGCCTGTCAGACACAGGTGCAGGAGGGAATGTATGTGGCAAGTATCCCGTTCTTCCCTACAGACAAGAGACTTTATAATATAGAAGACCTCAAGCCAAACCAGCAGGTAATGATGGAACTCTATCCGGAGATCTACAGCTGTATCGGATGCAACGCCTGTACAAAAGCATGTACTCAGGACTTAAATGTCATGCAGTATATCGCATACGCACAGAGAGGCGAACTCGAAAAATGTGCAGAAGAATCTTTTGACTGCGTAAGCTGCGGCTGCTGTTCCGTAAGATGTCCGGCAGGAATTTCCCATCCGATGGTAGGCCTTCTGGCAAGACGTCTCACAGGTAAATACATCGCACCAAAAAGTGAGCATCTGGAGAAACGTGTGGAAGAGATCCACGAAGGTAAATTTGATGACATGATCGAACAGATCATGCAGAAACCCATCACAGAGATGCAGGAACTTTACAACAACAGAGAAATTGAAAAGTAGGAGGGCGAAAAACATGTATGCACCATATCCAGAAAATATGATGGAATCCATCAAAAAGGTAGAGGCTACAAGAGCAGAGCGTATGGCAACAGAGCCAAGACGTCTGAGTGCAGATGAAAAAGATGCTCTTCTTAAAAAATTCCATCCGGATTATAACCCGGACGCATTTGCAGAGATCAAAGTAGGCCCGAACAAAGGACAGAAAGCACCGCTGGAACTGACAAAAATGCTCCATTCAGAAAGCCGCCTGCTCAACGAAAAAATCGATCTTACAAAAATCGATTACGATGTAGATGTACTTGTGATCGGTGGTGGCGGTGCAGGATCTTCCTGCGCCATCGAGGCACATAATGCAGGTGCCAATGTCATGATCGTTACAAAACTCCGCATCGGCGATGCCAACACCATGATGGCAGAAGGCGGAATCCAGGCAGCAGATAAAGAAAACGATTCTCCGGTACAGCATTATCTGGACTGCTTTGGCGGCGGACATTTTGCTGCAAAACCGGAGCTGGTAAAAAGACTGGTAATGGAAGCACCGGATGCGATCAAATGGCTCAACGACCTTGGAGTTGAGTTTGATAAGGCAGAAGACGGAACAATGGTTACCACACATGGCGGTGGTACTTCCAGAAAGAGAATGCATGCGGCAAAAGATTATTCCGGATCAGAGATCATGCGTACTATCCGTGATGAAGTCTTAAATCTTAAGATCCCGGTAGTGGAATTTACTTCCGCTGTAGAACTTCTGAAAGATGAAAAAGGCCAGGTTGCAGGTGCAGTTCTTCTCAACATGGAAACCGGAGATTATTCTGTTGCAAGAGCAAAAACAGTTGTCATTGCAACCGGTGGTGCAGGAAGAATGCATTACCAGGGATTCCCAACATCCAACCACTACGGCGCAACCGCAGATGGACTTGTACTTGGATACAGAGCAGGAGCTTCCCTTCTTTATCAGGATTCCATCCAGTATCATCCGACAGGAGCCATCTATCCGTCACAGATCCTTGGTGCCCTGGTAACAGAGAAGGTTCGTTCCGTTGGTGCACAGCTTGTAAATGCAAACGGAGAAGCTTATATTCATCCGCTGGAAACCCGTGACGTAAATGCTTCCGGTGTTATCCGCGAGTGTGAGGAAGGTCGTGGTGTGGAAGTTCCGGGCGGACGAAAAGGCGTATGGCTGGATACCCCGATGATCGAGATCCTTGGCGGTGAGGGAACCATCGAAAAGAGAATCCCGGCCATGTTCCGTATGTACATGAACTACGGTATTGATATGAGAAAAGTACCGATCGTGATCTACCCGACCCTTCATTACCAGAACGGCGGACTTGAGATCAACGGAGACGGCTTTACAAAAGAAATCCCGAACCTTCTGGTTGCAGGAGAGGCAGCAGGCGGAATCCACGGAAGAAACCGACTGATGGGAAATTCTCTTCTTGACGTGATCGTATTCGGACGAAATGCAGGTAAAAAAGCGGCTGCCAAATGCAAAGAGGTAGAGCTTGGAACCATGAATCTGGATCATATCAAAAAATATGAAGAGGAACTGAAAAACGCAGGAATCGACACAGGAGAAGTATCTCCTATGCTTTTGCCAAAATATGCTCGTCACGAGCGCTGAAAATGTGCTATTATAGTAAAAAACATATGAGATAAGCGAAAGGGGTCTATTATGAGAGAAATCGAAGTAAGCAGACTTACAGATGTCATCGAAAAACTCTGTATCGAAGCCAATGAGCATCTTCCGGAAGATGTGAAGGATGCCATCAAAACTTGTCGTGCCTGCGAGGACGGCGAGATCGCAAAGGGCATTCTTGACAACATCATTGAGAATTTTGATATTGCGGACAGTGAGAATGTTCCAATCTGTCAGGATACAGGAATGGCATGTGTATTCCTGGAAATCGGTCAGGATGTCCATTTCACAGGCGGAGATCTGAATGAGGCTGTCAATGAAGGTGTACGCCGCGGATACGACAAAGGTTACCTCAGAAAATCCGTTGTCAAAGATCCTGTCCGCCGTGGAAATACAGGCGACAATACACCGGCAATGATCTACACAGAGATCGTTCCCGGAGATCAGGTGAAAGTTACTGTAGGACCAAAAGGCTTCGGAAGCGAGAACATGAGCCAGATCCGTATGTTCAAACCATCCGCAGGTCTTCAGGGAATCAAGGATTTCATTCTTGAGGTTGTGGAGACAGCAGGCCCGAACCCATGTCCGCCCATGGTAGTTGGCGTTGGTATCGGAGGAACTTTTGACAAATGTGCTCTTCTTGCAAAGAAAGCGCTGATGCGTCCTCTGAATACAGAGAACCCGGATCCTTACTATGCAGATCTTGAGAAAGAGATGCTGGAGAAGATCAACAAGCTTGGTATCGGACCTCAGGGCTTTGGCGGAAAGACCACAGCTATCGGTCTGAACATTGAGACTATGCCTACTCATATCGCAGGTATGCCATGTGCAGTTAACATCAACTGCCATGTAACACGTCATAAAACGGAGGTGCTTTAATATGGAAAGAAGAAAGATCACACTGCCTCTGACAAGAGAGCTGGCAAGAACTCTCCATGCAGGCGACCAGGTTTTACTGACAGGAACCATTTATACATCCCGTGACGCAGGTCACAAGAGAATGTGCGAGGCCCTTGCAAAAGGAGAAAAGATTCCTTTTGACCCTACAGACGCTACCATTTACTATGTAGGTCCGACTCCTGCAAAGCCAGGTGAAGTCATCGGCTCCGCAGGCCCTACAACCAGCGGCCGTATGGATGCCTATGCACCGACCATGATGTCCGTAGGCGCCAGAGGAATGATCGGAAAAGGTGCCCGCCTTCCGGAAGTCGTAGAAGCCATGAAAAAATATGACGGCGTATATTTCGGAGCCATCGGCGGAGCGGGTGCACTTCTTGCAAAATGCATCAAAAAAGCAGAGCTTATCGCTTACGAAGACCTGGGCGCAGAAGCACTCCGCAAGCTTTATGTGGAAGACATGCCGCTTGTAGTCATTATTGACAGCGAGGGAAATAACCTCTATGAAGAGGGACGTGCAGAGTACCTGAAAGATCACGCAGAATAATCTTTTGCTCTACAATATGATGTTGTGATATATTTCAAAAAGGAATAAAAGGATAAAAGTCCGACAGTAAATGCTGAAGATCCGTGCAGAAGCATTTATTGTTGGGCTTTTTAATTTAACCGAAACTGCTTCGGATGTAAAAGTGTAATTTGATTTCAAAATTGGAAATGGCTGAGCTAAAAACAAGAGATACTTTGCAGAGCGGGGAATTTTACCCAGATTTACGATAAATTTAACCATAAATACGGTTGACATACCCGGCCGGGGACGTTATAATGGCCGGGTTGAAAAAAATATTTTAAGAAAAAAGGCAGGTGAACAGAATGGACAGTTGTGATTCTCATGGGCGAAGTTGTAGCTCTCGGAATGGAAGATGGAAGGCGCAGAGAGGGACGGGATTGTTCCATTCTGTTTTAATAGTGTCATAATATACATTTTTTCATTCTTCTCATTCTGAGAATTCATACAGTAAAACGGACGTATATTATTTCTTTCCGTTTTACATTCAAATCCCAAGGAAACACAATCGAAGATCAAACAGCACATAGACATGCTTTAACATGTCTGTTTTTGGTGTGCGGATTTTGTGCGAAACTATGTGAGGAGGATGAGAAAATGACAAAGAGAAATCAGGATTTTTCAAAAGATATTCTGAGCCTGATCCGAAGCAGTGTTTCTCCGGCAGTTTTAAGTGAAAGGCTGCAGGATTTCCACGAAAACGATCTGGCGGAAGTATTAAGAGAATTAAGCACTGCGGAGCGCAGCAGACTATACCGTATCCTGGAAAGCAGTATGCTGGCAGATGTTTTTGAATATCTGGAGGAAGAAGAAACTGTACAATATCTGGAAGAGATGGATGTAAAAAAAGCGGCAGCCATTCTTTCCAAAATGGAAACCGATGCCCTGGCAGATGTTTTAAAGCAGATCGATAAAGAAAAACGCAAGCTTCTGATCCAGCTTCTGGATGAACAGGTGCGGAAAGATATTGAAATGATCCGCTCCTTTGATGAGGATGAGATCGGAAGCAGAATGACAACGAATTGCATTGTGATCCGTGAAAACCTGACCGTAAAGCAGGCCATGAGTGAGCTGGTTTCCCAGGCGGCAGATAATGATAATATTTCTACGATCTTTGCAGTGACGGACAGAGGGGAGTTTTATGGAGCTCTAGATCTGAAGGACCTGATCACAGCAAGACAGGACCATCCTATGGAAGAGCTGATCGTAACTTCCTATCCATATGTGTATGGTACTGAGCAGATCGACGACTGTATGGAACGGCTGAAGGATTATTCTGAAGATTCTATTCCTGTATTGGACGATGACAATCGTTTCCTTGGAGTGATCACATCCGCAGGGATCATCGATCTGGTAGACGATGAGATGGGAGAGGATTATGCAAAGTTGGCTGGTCTGACTGCAGAGGAAGATCTGAAAGAACCTCTTTTTGAGAGCATGAAAAAAAGAATGCCCTGGCTGATCGTTCTTCTGGGCCTTGGTATGGTGGTATCTTCTGTTGTGGGAATATTTGAAAAAGTAGTTACCTGTCTGCCAATCATCATGTGCTTCCAGTCTCTGATCCTGGATATGGCAGGAAATGTTGGAACCCAGTCCCTGGCTGTAACCATCCGTGTACTGATGGATGAGACACTGACGGGCAGACAGAAAGCAGAGCTTGTGCTGAAGGAAATGCGGATCGGTCTTTGCAACGGTGGTCTGCTCGGAATTCTGTCTTTTGTACTGATCGGATTGTATATTTTCTTATTTAAAGGAAAAACACTCGTATTTGCCTATGCGGTATCCGGCTGTATCGGATTATCCCTGCTGGTGGCCATGCTGGTATCCAGTGCAGTGGGAACCTGCATACCGCTGTTTTTCAAAAAGGTTAGTGTGGATCCGGCAGTAGCCTCAGGTCCGCTGATCACTACGGTGAACGATCTTGTAGCCGTGATAACATACTATGGAATGAGCTGGATCTTCCTGATCGAGATGTTCCACCTGGCTGGCTGAGAGGAAAATGCAGCTATGTTCATAAAAACAGACAGATATCAGAAATCTGTCGGATAACAGAAAAATTACCGATACAAAAAAATTCCGGATCGAAAGATTCGGGATTTTTCTTTACATACAAACAGAAAGCTACTATAATGAGAGATACGCTTTGCCCGTTTAAAACGTTGCAGAAATAAATACAAACAACGGGCAGAAAAAGAGAACAAAACGATCACATGGGGTGATTGGGGAAAGGAAACAGTAACATGATAGTAACAATGATTGAAAAGGTCTATACATTTCTGTGGGGAGATCTGATAACGATCCCGCTTCCGGGAGGAAGTACGCTGGGGATCTCGCTTCTGATCCTGCTTCTGATTCCGACCGGTATTTATTTTACCATCCGGACAAAGCTTCTGCCGATCCGTCTTTTTCCGGATATGGTACGAGCCCTGTCAGAAAAGAAAAGTGACAAAAATAATCTTTCAGCATTTCAGACGCTGATCGTATCTACAGCTACCCGTGTGGGAATGGGAAACCTGGTCGGTGTGGTAGCTGCGATCTCGGCAGGAGGTGCAGGAGCGGTATTCTGGATGTGGATCACGGCGCTGATCGGTTCCTCCACTGCTTTTATCGAAGCAACCCTGGCACAGCTCTATAAAGAAAAGGATCCTCTTTATGGTGGCTACAGGGGCGGTCCTGCCTACTATATCCACCGTTACTGGGAAGAAAAACAGGGCAGAAAACGAAAAAAGGTTCTGCTTTCCATTCTGTTTGCCATTTCCGGCCTGATCTGCTGGTGTGGGATCAGTCAGGTTATCAGCAATTCCGTCACGGCGTCTTTCAAAAATGCTTTTGATATTCCGCCGCTGTATACTACCATCGTGCTGGTAGTGATCGCAGCTGTGATCGTGCTTCGGAAGAATGCAACGGTTAAAGTTCTGGATCTTCTGGTGCCGGTAATGGCAGTGCTTTATTTTGTGATTACGCTGTTTATTATATTTACAAATCTTGGAAGTATGCCGGGAGTATTTAAACGGATCTTTGAAGAAGCTTTCGGATTTCGTCAGGCTGTTGCCGGCGGATTTGGCGTCGTGCTGATGAACGGAGTAAAAAGAGGCCTTTTTTCCAATGAGGCGGGAAGCGGCTCCGCTCCCTGTGCAGCAGCGGCAGCAGAATGTGACAGTCCGGTAAAAGCCGGATTTGTCCAGGCCCTGGGTGTATTTGTGGATACGATCGTGATCTGCAGCTGTACAGCTATGATTATGCTTCTGGTCCCGGAAGATCTGGTCCAGGGACTTGCCGGAATGGAACTTCTTCAGACAGCCATGCATTATCACCTGGGACAGTTTGGAGTGATCTTTATTGCGGCAACGCTTTTTATGTTCAGCTTTTCCACATTCCTGGGAATCCTGTTTTATGCAAGAGGCAATGTGGCCTATCTTTTCGGTGACAACTGGGCATCCCAGACAGGATATAAAGTACTGGCCCTTGTGATGCTGTTTATCGGTGGAATCGCAGCCTATACATTTGTGTGGGATCTGGGAGATGTGGGAATTGGTCTGATGACGATCTTTAATATTTTCATGTTATATCCTCTTGGGGAAAAAGCACTGAAAGAACTGAAGATTTACGAAGCAGAGAAAAAGAAAAAATAAAACAGATAAAAAGTCCGGCGGACTGTGACAGAAAAATGTCATGGTCCGCCAGAAAACTGTTTACAGACCCGGAAACTATATGGTAATATATCAAAGTAAAGCGATAAAAGAATAAAGAGTTCTGATGGCTATGCATATATACGTTGTGTATATGTAATGTGGATAAGACATAGATCAGGCTCTGTGAAATACCAGCGATCAGCTGGATGAAGAGGAGGATATGAAAATGTATATTACATGTCTGGACGTAGAAGGTGTACTGGTACCGGAGATCTGGATCGCATTTGCAGAGGCAAGCGGAATCCCGGAGCTTAAGAGAACAACCCGTGATGAGCCGGATTACGATAAACTGATGAACTGGCGACTTGGCATCCTGAAAGAGCATGGCCTTGGTCTGAAAGAGATCCAGGAGACCATCGCAAAGATCGATCCTCTCCCGGGAGCAAAGGAATTCCTGGATGAGCTGAGATCTTTTTCCCAGGTGATCCTGATCAGTGATACTTTTACACAGTTTGCAACTCCCCTGATGGAGAAACTTGGCCGTCCCACACTTTTCTGTAACACTCTGGAAGTGGCAGAGAACGGAGAGATCACAGGATTTAAGATGCGCTGTGAGAAATCCAAACTGACTACTGTAAAGGCACTGCAGTCCATGGGATTTGAGACCATCGCAAGCGGAGATTCCTACAACGACCTCGGAATGATCCAGGCAAGCAAGGCAGGCTTCCTTTTCCGCAGTACCGAGCAGATCCAGGCAGACCATCCGGAAATCCCGGCTTATGAAGAGTACGATGAGCTCCTTGCAGCGATCAAAGAAGCAATGAAATAACAGTTATAATCAAAAACAGGCAAAGAATCGACAACAGGCAAAATAATGTCGATTTTGTGCCTGTTTTTTTTGCTTTTTATATCAGAGAAGTGTGTAATTGTATAAAATAGGTTCATTTTTGAAAAATCAATAAAAAGCGAAAAAGGGGCGGAGCAAAAGCTGTATGAGAAGAGTACTGGAATACACGGAGAACAATCTGATCTATATGATTGTGCTGCTGGGGGTTATGATCCTTGCAGCAGTTTTCTGGAATCTTTACAGAAAAGAAAAACGGGCGGCAAAAAGAGCAAGAGAAGAGCTGAAAGGCGGGGAGAAATTTTACAGTTCTTTTGGCAGTAATCAGAAAACTGCATATGTCTTTGTAAGTGAAAAGGGTAGAAAGGTATTGTATGTAACGCCAAATCTGGAACTGATAACAGGAATAAGGCCGGAAGATCTGAAAACAGATACAGAACTTATGACTGGTCTGATTGTAAGAAGAGAAGCTAGAATAATTGGCAGGAATCTGGAAACATGGGATAAAGAAGAGGAATTTTCCAGTGAGGTGAATTATCACAGAAATGGTGAGAAAGAACTGCACCGTGGAAAAATAACGATTATTTACTGTAAGGAGGAGTCGGGATATCTTCTGATTCTTTCTGATATTACGGAGGAATATGAACATCGCCGGGAAATGGAACAGAAACTTCTGGCTGCACAGAAAGAAAGCCAGTCCAAGACAGATTTCCTCTCCCAGATGTCACATGAGATCCGTACACCGATGAATGGAATCCTTGGCATGTTAAGTCTTCTGAAGGCACACTTAAACCAGCCGGCAGCTGCAGAAGAATATCTTAAAAAGACAGAGAACCTGTCGCATTTTCTTCTGACACTGATCAATGATATTCTGGATATGTCCCGAATTGAAAGTGGAAAAGTTCAGCTGGAAGAGGTCCCGTTTTCACTGGAACAGCTGGCTGAGAAGCTGGATTCCATGTTCCGCAGTACGGCTGAGGCCAAGGGAATTCACTGGAAAATAGAGATGCAGGATTTTGATGTAAAATATGTAATTGGTGATGAGATGCGTCTCAGCCAGGTTATCATTAATTTTATTTCCAATGCCAACAAATTCACACCACCGGGAGGAACGGTACAGGTACTGTTCCGTCAGATGGACCGGATTGGAAACGATCTTCATTTTATGATCCGTGTCAGTGATACGGGAAAAGGAATTAAGGAAGATTTCCTCAGCAAGATTTTCCGGCCATTTGAGCAGGAAGATGCTTCCACAGCACATAACTATGGAGGAAGTGGTTTGGGAATGGCCATTGCGGACAGTATGGTACGCCTGATGAATGGACAGATCCTTGTGGAAAGTGAAGAAGGAAAAGGAACGGAGTTCAGTGTATATTTATCCCTTCCTGTATCTGAAACACAGGATGAGAAGGAAACACCAATACAGAATGTGACAGAAGAAGATCCGGCAATGCTCCGTGCAATAGAAGCATTTACATTAAAAGGAATCCGTATTCTTCTTGCGGAAGATAACGATATCAATGCAGAAATTGCCATGGAGATTCTTGCCATGGAAGGAGCCATTCTTACAAGAGCCTGTGATGGTGAAGAAGTTGTACAGATGTTTAAGGAAAGCCAGTCATATTCTTTCGATGTAATCCTTATGGATATTCAGATGCCGAAACTGGATGGATGGGAAGCAACAAAAGTAATCCGCAGAATGAACAGAGAAGATATCGATATTCCGATTCTGGCCATGTCAGCCAACGCTTTTGTGGAGGATCGGAGAAAGTCACAGGAATCAGGTATGAATGGCCATATCAGCAAGCCGGTGGACTACGATGAAGTTCGCAGAATCATCGGGGAACAGCTCTGGGCAGTAAGGAGCCATTAAATGAAAAAGATAACAAAAAAGAAAACACTGACAGCAGTGACCGGAGCCACCGTGATCGGAGTTGCAGCAGCAGCGCTGGTAAACGGATCAAAACTGGAATCTGTATTTAATCCCGGAAAATTTGAAAAATTTGAAAATAATTATAAATCTGAAGAATATGATTACGTATCCGGTGATGGAGAAAAGACAGATATATCTGGTGACAACACACAAAAAAAAGAAAAAAACAAAGGGGATAATCTGCAGGTACTTCAGCTGCAGAAACAGGACAATGGAAAACTGAACGATCCCTCCAGTTTTGGAATTGCGGATAATGGGACGGTTCCGGAAGAAAGTGACAATGCAGATGCACAGGAAAATGCGGGAAACGGTATTGAACTTTCACAGACGGACAATACCGGAAACGGGGATACCATACTCCAGAATAATGGAAACGGATCCGGAGGAAACAGCGGATCAGGTTCAGGAACCGGTAATGGAAATGGACAGAACGGAAATGGTGGCAGCAATGGCAATCAGGGTGGAACTACCATAACGCCATCTCCATCCAACGATGATCCGGTGCCAACATCTGCACCGACTCCAACGGGCAGTCCATCCAACCCAACTCCAAGTCCGACTCCGGCAGTGATAACACCTGCACAGCCGACACCGGTGCCAACATCTGTACCCGAAACCCCGACGCCAACTCCGACTCCGAATCCTTGGACCGATGACAGAGACTCCGTGACAACGGAAGACGGAGAGCTGATTGCCCTGAATGCGGAGATATCCAGAGAATACTATACATTTGGAGAAACCTATCAGGCAGAAGACGGAACCGTTACTGCCACATTCAGGCAGAAGGACGGAACAACAAAAGAGAAAATCCTTTCCTATGGTGGTTCAGGCGGATATTCGGTAACTCTTTCCACCGTAAAAGCAGGAAGACAGATTGCGGTATTTACTTACAGGGGAATGTCAGCGAGAGCCTATTACACAGTTCTGAAATGTAATGTTGCTCTTAACTATATGGTAAAATATTCCGAGGATGACAAAATCTATTCCATGAGTTTTCCGGGAGAGATCGTGAAAAATAAGCAAGTTTGAAAGAAGCGTTTCAGAGTGAAGATGCCAGAAATCTCAGCGCAAACTATTCGAACACGGTTTTTCTTGAGAGCAGTGACGGGTACCTTACAACAATGCTTCAGGGATTTTGCTGGACAACTTCCAATACGCTGATGGATACGGAACGGGCATATCTTTATTATCCCATGGGCAACTGGGAGTATCTTACCAGAGGCGTTGTTGATTATGTCAGTGAAGTTCCAGAAGGATATAAAATCCGCCGTGTAACGGAAAATGAAGGAACGGAAGAATATCAGGCAGATCAGGTTCTGGAGAAATATACGGGAACGGATGCTGCGTTGACAGTTCCAATGGGAGTTACTAGGGTTGAGTTAAATGAGATGAACCAGTCTGTGACAACGTTTGAGATCTCTCAGGGAGTACAGGATATCAATATTCTTTCTGTTGAAAATAATCTTCCGAATCTTCAGGAATATAAAGTGGCAGAGGGCGATGAACTGCATGCGGATTTCAGCATTTCTGATGGAATTCTGTACAGCAGAGACGGAAAGACTTTGCTGTCGGTTCCGGCAGGCAGAAAAAATGTGGAGATTCCGTCAACGGTTACAACGCTGGGTGAGAACTGTCTCAGTGGATTGTCAGAGGATGCAGTTGTAACCTTTAAAAGTGAGAAACCTCCGGTTCTTAAAGGAAAAACCGGATTTAAAGGGACAATCCAGGTGCCGTCTTCCAGTTATAATACCATCTGCAAAAATTATATGTTCCGATTCGGAGATGAATGCAGTAACCTCGTATTTGCAACCGAGGACGGACAGAAGGATCTCTATGAATTCAGCAGCAACGAACAGGTTCTGTTTGAAAAAGGCAGCGATGGAATTCTCGCTGCTGTGCCACAGAATACCCGTGGCGTATATACAGTTCCGGAAACTGTGAAGACAATCGGAGAGGGAGCCTTTGTGGGATGCAGTTCTCTTACAGACCTTATCATTGGAGAAAATGTAAAAAAACTGGAAGATAACAGTCTGGTTCTTTCAGGCCAGGTAGATTACGTTACGGTTAAGAACCCGGATCTGGTGATTTCCGGCCATATTTTCGGAACTCCGGAGACGGATAAGGTGAATCTGGATCTGAATATTTTTGTTCCGACTGAGTATTATGAAAAGATGCTGAAATTATGGAGCAGTATTCTGGAGCCGGTATATGGAGAGGGAACTGCAGAGAATTTACTTCAGACAGAAGAAGAAAATGGCTATCTCTATGAAGACGGAGCGAAATACCGGCAGATTACCACAGGTGGAAAAACAACATACCAGCTGCTTCGTGTTTACCAGTCCGACAAAACTGCCTTTCGGATTAAAGAGGGAACCACAGAGATCCGCGAAGGAGCATTTTCCGGATGTGAGGATCTTGAGATTCTTCTGGTGCCGGAAACTGTAAAAACAGCAGGAAAGAATTTCCTTTCTGACTGTAAAAGCCTGGAAATGGTTGCCTCTGAGAGCAGGACACTTTTTGCAGAGGAGACCTATGGTGCGGCGGCAGATGTGGAAATTCTGACAAAAGGAAAGGAATTTACAGATTTTGGCTGGGAAAACGGAATCCTGTATGGAAATACTGCTGATGGATGGACGCTTCTCAATGTGCCTACGGATTATACGGAAAATATAAAAATATGGAAAAAGACAACCGCTTTCTATAAAAATGCAATGAAAAACTGTAAACTTCCAAACGGATTTGTTCTGCAGGATGACCTTGCAATTCAGAAGATCGGAGATTCCTGTTTTGAAAACTGCGAGTCATCTATGTATGTCAACTTTACAGGATGTACGAATCTGACAGAAATCGGAGACAATGCATTTCGTAACTGTGTCAATATCCAGAAATTTATTTTTGAAGATTCTGTAAAGAAGATTGGAAAAGGTGCTTTTTATAACTGTACTATTATGGAGGAAATTACTGCACCAGGTGTTGTGGAGATTGGAGATGAAGCCTTTTATGGCTGTGGAAGCCTGATGGAGACCGATATTTTCACATCTGTGGAAGTACTTGGAGACAGTGCTTTCTACGGCTGTACCAACCTTACAGAGGTGGTTCTTTCGGAGACACTGAGCAGCATGGGAGAAAGCTGTTTTGAAAACTGTACCATACTGAAGCGGGTGGTCATTGGCGGAACTATCAACGGAATCAGCAGGTACTGCTTCTATGGATGCCGCACATTAAGTGAAGTTGTATTCCAGGATTCTCTGGCAAAAAGCAGCTCTATAAAAGGAATTGGTGTCCGTGCCTTTGGCAACTGTACCAGTCTTGAAAGACTGGATCTCAGCGCGCAGAGCGGACTGGAAGTGATGGGAGCAAGAACATTTGAAGGCTGTAAAAATCTGACAAATATCAAACTTCCTGAAAATCTGCAACAGATCCCGGATTACTGTTTTGAAGGCTGTGATGCTCTTTCTATTGTGCAGCTTGGTGGAGATGCAGTTGTAGAACTTGGTGACAGGGTCTTTGGTGAGAAAGATGAGTTGCCGCAGTTTCTCCATATCTGGGTGAAAAAAGAAATGCTTTCCCAGTATCAGGATGCATATCAGCCGGTTCTTGATCCGGTTTACGGGGAGGGAACAACAGAGACACTTCTTGGTGAGATCAATGAAAAACAGGAGTATATCAGAGGTATTCTTTTTGAAAATACAGAGGAAGGCCGTGTTCTGGTAAAAGCATCGGAAGAATTAAGCGGAGAGTATGTTCTTCCGGAAGATACCGTACGTGTTGCGGACGATGCATTTGCAGGCTGTGATAAGCTGACTGGTTTTGCCACTGCGGACGGAACTAATGTTGTACTGGGGAACCGCTGTTTTAAGGGATGTACCGGACTGCAGACCGTGAAACTGCTTGGAAATATTACCGAGTAGGGTGAAGAAACATTTATGGACTGTACGGGACTTGAAAAATTAAGTCTTGGAAACACCGGTGCAGAGATTCAGGGCATTGGTGTCCGGGCATTTAAGAACTGTACATCACTTGCCGCAAGTTCGCCGATAGAAATACGTGCGGCGATAGAGGTTTATGGTGACGAATGTTTTGCGGGATGTACCAATCTTGCAAGTATCGCGTACACAGAGGCGGCAAGAACTGCTATGAGAGTGATTGGAAACAGTGCTTTCCGTGACTGTGAGAAACTGACAGCCCTTCTGACCTCGAAACTGACAGGTCTCACTTATATTGGTGATTATGCGTTTGCTAACTGCGATACACTGAAACAACCGGCAGTTCCGGCAAATGTTACCTATGTGGGAGAAGGCTGTTTTATGGACTGTAATAATATTCTGTATGTAAGTTTTTACTGCGGACTGGAGGAATATCCGAAGGACTGCTTTAAGAACTGTTCCAAGCTGATCCGTACGGGCGGAACTGCCGCTGCGTTCAATGGCCTGAAACGAATCGGGGAAAGTGCTTATGAGGGATGTGCATCCCTTACCTCATCTACAAGCTGGAATCTTGGAAGATATGCCAACCTGGAAGAGATCGGGGACAGAGCTTTTTATGGTTGTGCTACAATGGCGGATACCATGCTGAATAAAGAAGAAACCGAAAATGTTATGATGTCAGGCACACTGAACCGGATTGGAGCTTCCGCATTTGCAGGATGTACGTCGTTCCATACGCTCTGGCTTCAGCCAGTAACACTGCCTGCATTTGGTGCTTTTTCCACCGTGGATCTGGCAGAAGATTTCCTGATCCGAGTACCGGACAGCCAGGAGCAGGAGGATTATATTTATAAGGCATACCTGGAATGTCTGACGCAGCTTCTGGGAAAAGAGGAAGCTTACCGGATTCTGGATTCATTTTCCGACGGTGCAAAAGAACGACAGGCGGAAACAATTTCCGAGGATGGAAAAGCAGAAGATAATACAGGCATCGGGGAAATTTCAGAGATTTCGGAAATTCAGAGAGAAACCGATGGCCCAGGTGTGATTGAAGAAGTTACGGAAACTCCGCGGCCTTCCACAATACCGGAAGAAAATACTTCAGAACGAGAAGAAACAGAAACGACTCCGGAACCGGAAGAACCGGAAACACCAGAAGAGTCGGAAACTCCTCAGCAGCCGGAAGATGAGGATTCAGCAACGGAGGATTCACAGCAGACTGCAGAAAATGTAGATGTCGCACAGAACGCAGAAAACGCAAAACAGGAAGAAGGAGCCAGGGAGAAGGAATCATGATTATAGAACAGTCAGAGCAGGTAATGAGAGAAATAAAAAAAGTATTTATCAGTAAGGACGAAATTGTGGAAAAAGTCCTGATGGCCATTTATGCGGGAGGACATGTCCTGCTGGAAGATGCACCTGGTGTTGGAAAAACAACACTTGCTCTTGCTTTTTCCAGGGCACTGGGCCTTTCCTACAAGCGTATTCAGTTTACACCGGATACCATGCCTTCGGATATTACAGGATTCAGTGTATACAACAAAAATACAGGAGAACTTGAATACAAACCGGGAGCGGCGGACTGTCATCTGCTTCTGGGTGATGAGATCAACCGTACTTCTCCGAAGACCCAGGCAGCTCTTCTGGAGGTTATGGAGGAGGGAAGCGTTACCGTTGACGGTGTGACACATGTACTTCCGAAACCGTTTATCTGTATTGCCACACAGAATCACTATGGAACTGCCGGAACACAGGCACTGCCGGAATCCCAGCTGGACCGTTTTATGGTGCGTTTAAGTATCGGTTATCCGGAAAGGGACAGCCAGGTACAGATCCTGAAAAGCAGAAAAGGAAGCGGAGACCTGGAGCTTGTAAATGCGAGAATGAACCTGGATGATGTAAAGGAGATTCAGGGATATCTGTATTCTATCCGGATTGTAGATGAAATTCTGTATTATATTTCCGATCTCTGTTCCGCAACCAGAGAACATTCCATGGTAGAGCTGGGTGTCAGCCCACGAGGTGCGGCGGCGCTGGCGCAGTTTGCCCGTGCCCGTGCTGTGCTTAAAGAGAGAGACTATGTAGTGCCGGATGATGTGAGGGAAGTTTTTGAAGATGTCTGCGCCCACCGTCTGGTTATGAAACCACAGGCAAAGATTGAAGGTGTCACAGCACATGATGTACTGAGCCAGGTTATGAAAGATGTTCCAGGCCCTGCACTGGGAGGAAAACAGAGGTAATATGCGTAGATATCGAATCTGGTACGGGGCAGCAGTTCTGGCTGCCCTGCTAATTTATATTATTTCCAATCGAAGTGAAGCTCTGGCTGCTTTTCTGTGCCTGGTAATTGTACCGGTGGTTTCTTTGGGAATAGAGCTGGCCGGATTAAGAGGATTTGAGCTGAAATACTCGATAAAGCCATCCTGTCATGTAGGGCAGAAAATTCCGCTGGAAATCTGCATCAGGAAAAAAAATAAAGGGCCTCTTGGCCGAATTCAGCTGGAACTAGAGATGGAAAATACCATGTATGGGGAGACAAAAACAAAGACCATAATATTATGTGCTTCTGAACAGGAAGAATCCAGGTTTCAGTATCTGATCGAAATGGAAAATTGTGGCAGCGTCAGACTTACCGTTCTTTATGTGAAATGCTTTGATCTTCTGGGGCTCTTCTGTTGGACAAAGCCGGGCAGCGCGCAGCAGGAAGTTCTGGTATATCCGGCTGAACTGCAGCTGAATACCCAGTTTCTAAGAAGACCGGAAACCATTATATCCGGAGAACTTTATGACCAGAACCGTAAAGGGCAGGATGTCAGCGAAGTATCCGGCCTCAGAGACTATGCAGAGGGAGATTCTCTTGGAAGTATTCACTGGAAACTGTCCTCCAAACTGGATAATCTGGTAGTGAGGGAATTTGGTTATCCGTCAAATTACAATATTCTTATTCTGTATGACCTTAAGAGCAGTTCTGGTGAAGATGAAATTTCCAATCAGCGCAATGATGCGGTTCTTGCTTTTACGTATGCTTTGAGCCGCAGTATGGTAGAACGGAATCTGGA
Source organism: Blautia sp. MSJ-36 (assembly GCF_018917985.1). NCBI lineage: Bacteria > Bacillati > Bacillota > Clostridia > Lachnospirales > Lachnospiraceae > Blautia > Blautia sp. MSJ-36. The sequence continues at coordinate 105,884 of NZ_JAHLPQ010000001.1, forward strand.
ACATAATGTGGGCTGCGCTTCCGGAGGAGAAATGCAGAATTTTCCGGTATATTCTCTGGCAACCTGTGATCAGATGGTATTGAATATTTTGTGCAGGCCGGTTCCAAAAGAAAATGGAGAAGATTCCATGTACCGTTTTCTGCAGGAAGATATCCGTCAGAAATATACCAAACTGATCTATATTACGCCGGATTATGAGGAAAGCTCCGCACGGCAGCTTTCCAGGGAACTGGATCTGACGATTATTCAGATAACACAGGGAAGCGGTAAAGAATATATGGCAACACACGGCTATTCGGTAATTCCTGTAGATGCAGATACTTATCAGAAAAAAGCACACAATATTGTGATATAACCGGGGAAGAGAATATGAGCATAAAGAAAAAAGAAATTTTTGTTCTTAATGAGAAAGAAGAAAAAAATAAAAATATAATGCTGTCAGAAACACTTCTGACCTTTTTCCTGTTTTCGGGAATGCTGCTTTTTCTGAAAGATTTCAGTTATTCTGTGTGGTGTCTGGCTGCTGCGTTTTCTGTCGGGATAATCGTGATGATCTTGCACTGGATAACCGGGAAATCAGAGGAAGCAGAAGGACGAATGAAAATGGTCCTGTATATATCGGGAATTGTCATTTTTGTTGTAACGATTACAATGACAACACAGGGATTTCTTTACATGGCTGACTGTTTTCTTGGAATGTGTAATGCAAGATTCCAAACAGAAGCAACCCTGTTTGCGGTAGGAAGCAGTGCAGGAGTGGGATCTGTTATTTTGTGGGGGCTTTTTTCCGAAGTTATTGTTTCGTTTATGCTTTCGCAGATAAAGAAAAATAATATTTATGGAATTCTGATACTCATGATTCCGGCTGCTGCTGCGGGGCTGATTCTTGGACAATCCGATATGTGGCTGGCTGTAATTCTGTCACTGGCCGGATTTTTCGGGATTTTTGTTGTATACAGCACAAAGAACCGTACCTTTGGAATGAGGGGAATCTTTTCGCTTACAGTCATTGCCATACTGGTAGGTGGAATCAGCCTGGCAGCTGGAGGATATAAGAAATCAGCGGAACTGGAACAGTGGAAAGAGAAAATGGTGGAGGATATTGAAAAAATCCGTTATGGAGAAGATACGCTTCCAAAGGGTGATTTAAGAAAAGCGGCAGGACTTCTTGACGGGGAAGATGAAACCCTGAAAATCACCATGAATCAGCCTCAGCAGCTGTATCTAAGGGGCTTTGTGGGAGGTTCTTACGAGGGAACAAAATGGAGTGAGCTTCCATATTCTGCATACGAGGGAGATTATGAAGGAATGCTTCAGTGGCTGAAAAATAACAGCTTTTCTCCTTTGAGTCAGTTTGCTGCCTACGACAAGATCAATGCGGAAGTTTCCGGAAAGAATTCCGATTATATGCGTGTAACGGTAGAAAATACAGGTGCTTATCGAAAGTATGTATATCTTCCGGCAGTAGCAGATGCCTGGGAGAATGGTGTGGACCATAAAGACTGGAATGTAGAGTCCAAAAGCTTTTTCGGAGCAAACCGATATCAGTTTCAGGTACCGGAAGGCCAGGCGACTGCGGATGGCATGGTTCCTGGAAACTGGCTGGGAAATCCGTCCGGAGACAGCCAGACAGAGTATGTGAATGCGGAATCGGTTTACCATTCTTTTGTAGTAGATTCCTATACGGAAATCCAGGATGATCTCAAATCCAGGATTATGGAGGAATTTTTCCAGGGCGATAAAACACCAGAAGAAATGGATTTTGATGAACTGACAACACAGATCCGACAGGGACTGCGAAATCATATCCGTTATACGGAAACACCGGAAGAACTGCCGGATGAAGATGTGGTGAGCTGGCTTCTGGATGGAGAAAAAGAGGGAAATGCGGTTGCTTTTGCTTCGGTTGCAGTTATGGCATATCGTGCGGTGGGATATCCTGCAAGATATACAGAAGGTTATCATCTGTCAGATATGGATGCCGGGGATGCTGCTGATGCCGGGGAAAAGGAGCTTACGCTTACAACGAAAAATGCACACGCCTGGGCAGAAGTCTATATTTCCGGTCTCGGCTGGATGCCGGTGGAGGTGATACCGGGTATGTATACAGAAACTTACACCGATCAGCTGGTAGAAGGAAAACCTTCCTATCGTGTAAATGAGGTCCGGGATGACTCCGGAGCAGATACTGCAGACGAGGGAACGGAGGGTGGAACCGGAATAGAAGAGCAGAAGACGGTACGGAAATATGACTGGAAAACAGTTCTGGGAATTCTGGTTTTTATTTTGTATGCAATGTTTGTTTTGTATCTTATTCTGGAACTTCAGCGGGCACTTCGAAAGAAAATCAGAAAAAATCAGAAAAAACAAAGCGCTGCCGAAGGATTTCTGGTAGAATGGTATGTGGCGGAAATGGAAAAAATATTTCTGATTGGCAGAGTGAAGGGAGATTTTTCAGACCCTACGGCTCTTTATGATGAAATAAAAGAAGGTTTTCCGGGAATCCGCCCGGAAGAATATTTCCGTGCATGTGAACTTATCCAGAAATATCGTTTTGGTGGAATTAAGCTGCAGGCACATGAACTGCGGGTGCTGAAAGGAATTACAGAGAAATTCGAGAAATGTCTGTACCAGAAGCAACATTTTCCAGGAAAACTTAAACTGCGATATATTTATGCACGGTAGATCTGATAAAGTATAAAGCAGGGGAAGAAAGGAAAGCTGGAATGATTAATGAAAGAATTGTAATCGAAGAAAAAACGAAAGACTATAATGAGGCCTGGATAGAGACTTATTTCTGGCAGGAATCCGAGGAACTTTATCCGGGACAGAAGCGTCCTGCCATCGTGATCTGCCCGGGCGGAGCCTATGGTATGACTTCAGACAGGGAAGCGGAAGCAATTGCTGTACGTTTTATGGGGATGGGATATCATGCGGTGGTACTCCGGTACAGCGTGGCACCGGCCAGATATCCGGTGGCTCTCCGGCAGCTGGCAAAAACCGTAGCACTTCTTCGAAAAAACAGTGAAATGTGGCATATTGAAAAAGATAAGATCATTGTGTCCGGCTTTTCCGCGGGAGGCCATCTGGCTGCTTCCCTGGGAGTGTTCTGGAATACAGAGGAACTTGCAGGGATCACGGGAATGGATAATCAGATGATCCGGCCGAATGGTATGATTTTGAATTATCCGGTAATTACTTCCGGGGAATTCGGCCATGAAGAAAGTTTTCGTAATCTTCTTGGAGACCGTTATGAGGAGCTGAAAGATCAGATGTCCCTGGAATTCCAGGTTACGGAAGATACACCAAAAACATTTATCTGGCATACCTTTGAGGATCAGACAGTGTTATTGGATAATACGCTTCTTTTTGTACGGGCGCTTTATAAAAAAGGGATTCCGGTGGAATATCATGTTTTTCCACAGGGACCTCACGGGCTTGGCCTGGCAAATGAGCTGACTGCCAACGAAAACGGCAGAGGAATTGTAAGAGCCTGTGAACCATGGAGTGCGCTTGCTGGAAAATGGCTGAACCGGGAATTTCCATGGTGGGGCGGCGCAAAGATCGACCGATAAGCTGAGGCTTGCGGCAGGCGGGAAGACCAGCCGAAGAGAGAAACGGAATGGAGATGAGAATGAACCGGGATGGACTATTTAACCCATAATGTATCAGTAAATCTAAAAAGAATCCGGAAATCCAAAGGCATGAGCCTGGATGTGGTATCTGAGCAGACCGGAGTCAGCAAAAGTATGCTTGCACAGATTGAAAAGGGAACAGCCAATCCTTCTCTTGGAGTTCTTGGGAAAATTACCAGTGGTCTTCGGATCCGTTTTCAGGAACTGATCCAGGCACCGCCGCTGGATTCCTGCCTGGTGCATGTGCAGGAGATGGTTCCAACTAAAGAGATGGAAGGCCAGTATAAAGTCTGGACCTGTTTTCCCTATGAAGATAATCAGCTGGTGGAGATCTACCGGATCGAGATTGAAGCCGGGCAATCTTATATCAGCGGTGGCCATGGAGAAAAAACACGGGAGTATATTTCTGTGCTGCAGGGAGAGATAATGGTGGAAGCAGAGGGCGTTTCACATCTGGTAACAGCGGAAGATGTGCTTCGTTTTGAGACGGACCAGATTCATACATACAGAAATGATGGAAAAGGGAAAGCGGTTTTTTCTGTGACATTTCTGGATTATCATTGAACACAAAAATATCCTTTTTACCGGGGAACTGGTAGAGAGGATATTTTTTTATACATTTATGCAGATACAGATCGTCAATATCTGTCTTATTTGGAATAAACAGTATATAACACTTGACAACAGTTATATGCTGTTATATACTGTTTATCAACAGGAGGGAAACGATGAATATTATTATCAGTCATACATCTATGGAACCTATCTATGAACAGATTGTCAGGCAGATCCGCGCGAAGATCATAGATGGTTCACTGAAAGAGAAAGAACCGCTTCCATCTGTCCGGACACTGTCAAGAGAGCTGAAGATCAGTGCACTTACGGTAAAAAAGGCCTACGATTTTCTGGATGAGGAAGGACTGATCGTTACGGTTCACGGAAAGGGCAGTTTTGTGGCGGAAGCCAACCGGAATCTGTTGCGGGAAGAACGGCAGAAGGAAGTGGAGGCAGATCTGGAACGTGCGATTCGAAAGGGAAGGTCAGGAGGTCTTTCTGATGAGGAGCTCCGGGAAATGTTTACCTGTATTCTGGAAGACCCGCAGGTCTGAAAGTGAAAAATAGGGATCTGAGATAAATGGGAGGATTGGATATGTTAGCAGAACTTATGGAGGTAAGAAAGCAATATGGGAATTTTCAGCTGAACTGTACCATGCAGCTGGAAGAAGGAAGGATCACAGGACTGATCGGCAAAAACGGTGCAGGAAAGAGTACCGCGTTTAAAGCGATTCTGGGGCTGATCCATGTGGATGATGGTACAGTCCGGATTATGGGACAGGATAGTACCGGTCTTACACCTGCACAGAAAGAAGAAATCGGGGTCGTGCTTTCAGACAGCACTTTCAGCGGCTATCTGACTGTGCAGCAGATTTCACATATTATGGAAAAAATGTATCATAAATTTAACAGGCAGGATTTTCTGGAGAAATGTCGTCAGTTATCCATCCCGTTGGACCGAAGTCTGAAGGAATTTTCCACAGGAATGCGGGCGAAGCTGAAAGTTCTTCTGGCACTGAGCCATGAGGCGAAGCTGCTGATCCTGGACGAGCCAACTGCTGGTCTTGATGTGGTGGCAAGGGACCGGATTCTGGATCTTCTCCGTGAATATATGGAGCAGGAAGGAAGAGGAATCCTGATCAGCTCTCATATTTCTTCGGATCTGGAAGGACTTTGCGACGATCTGTATATGATTCATGAGGGAAAAATTATTCTTCATGAGGATATGGATGTGCTTCTTGACCAGTACGGGATTTTGAAAGTGGAGGAAAAAGCCTTTGCGGATCTTGATAAAAGAGGGATTCTCCGGATGGCGAAAGAGTCGTGGGGATATAGCTGCCTGACCAATGAGAAGCAGTTTTATCTGGAAAATTATCCGGGACTTGTTGTGGAGCGCGGATCAGTGGATGAGATCATCACCATGATCTCGAAAGGAGAGAAATTATGAGAGGCTTTTTACAGAAAGATATAGAACTTCTGAAACAGAACAGGTCTTTTCTCGGACTTGTAGCAGTAATGGTTCTTTTTTTCGTCAGTGTAAAAAATGATGCGTTTATCATTATCTATCTTGGGATGATGGGAGGTTTTCTGTCCATATCAACGATTTCCTATGATGAAGCAGACCGTGGAATGGGATTTCTTATGACGCTTCCGGCTGCCAGAAAGACCTATGCCATAGAAAAATATATCCTGGGTTATGGTGTGAGTTTTTTGCTTCTTCTGACAGGCTTTGTGGTTTCTGTGACTGCAAACCATTTCCGGGGTGTCGCTGTGGACCAGGGGGAATGGATGCTTACCTGTGAGACGGGAATTCTGATTGTAGTTTTGTGCATGGTTTTGCTGATACCGGTTCAATTGAAGTTTGGTGCAGATAATGGTAGAATTGTGATGGCTGCTGTTGTTGGCGGAACTTTTGGCCTGATTTATCTGATAGCGAAAGTTATGCAGAGTTTTGGTGTGGATCCGGATCAGATGCTGCTTGAGGTGCAGAATCTGGGGATTGGCCTGATCAGTCTGATCATTCTGGTATTTCTTGGGCTTACTTCTTATATTTCCTGCCGGGTCAGCATCCATATTATGGAGAGAAAGGAATTCTGATAAATATGGATAAAAATCAGATTTTTATTACCAGTGATACAGAATATAAAAAGATGACGAAGGAGCTTCTGGAAAAGGCAGATCTTCAGTCCCATATCGGGGACAGAAAGAAAAAGATCGGGATCAAGCCCAATCTGGTTTCTCCGTCAGAGGCTTCCTGGGGTGCAACTACGCATCCGGAGGTGGTCGCGGGAATTATTGAGTATCTGAAGGAGCATGGTTTCCGGGATCTGGTGATGCTGGAGGGTTCCTGGGTCGGGGATAAGACCAGAGAGGCTTATAAGACCTGTGGGTTTGACCGGCTTGAGGAAGAGTATCAGGTGCCGTTCTGGGATATGCAGAAGGATAAAGGGGTTCCTGTGGACTGTGGAGGCATGGAGCTGAATGTCTGTGAGCGGGTGAAGGAGCTTGATTTTCTGATCAATGTACCGGTTCTGAAAGGGCATTGCCAGACGAAGATCACTTGTGCGCTTAAAAATATGAAAGGGCTGATCCCGAATAAGGAGAAGCGGCGTTTTCATTCTCTGGGGCTTCATAAGCCTATTGCCTATCTGAATATGGGGATAAAGCAGGATTTTATTGTTGTGGATAATATCTGTGGGGATCTGGATTTTGAGGATGGTGGGAATCCGGTTGTGATGAACCGTGTGATGGCTGCCTGCGACCCGGTTCTTGTGGATGCGTATGTGTGTCAGATGATGCATTATGAGGTAGCGGATGTTCCTTATGTGAAGCTGGCCGGTGAGCTTGGCGTGGGATGTCCGGATGTTTCGAAAGCGGATGTGCAGTTTCTGGCAGATCAGGCGGATCAGGCGATGCCGGTGTCCAGAAAGGTTGTGGAGCTTGCTGATGCGGTGGAGGAAGTGGAGTCCTGTAGTGCGTGTTACGGGTATTTGATCCCGGCGCTTGAGATGCTCAAAGAAGAGGGGCTTTTTGAGAAGCTGGATGAGAAGATCTGCATCGGGCAGGGGTATCGTGGTAAGACGGGAGTGCTTGGTGTGGGGCATTGTACCTGTAAGTTTCAGAATTTTGTGGAGGGGTGTCCGCCGTTGGAGGGGGAGATTTATGAGTTTTTGAAAAGATATGTTAATGAACGGACGCCTGGGAAGTGACAGTCTTCCAGGCAGGGCTCCGTCGGGGGATGCTGCTAAGGGTGCGTGAGACGGCTAAAACCATTGCGGAAGGGCCAGAACTCGCCGTTGGCTCAAACAGCTGAGCCCTTCCGCAATAACGCCGTCTCCCGCACCCTAACCATCATCACCCCTCCTCCGCAGCAGCCCGGAAGACTGTCACTTCCCAGGCTGACGGTTTATCCGGAGGGGCGGAAGCGGACGCTGGGCGTCCTGTCCTTGCGGTTTGGTGAGTTGAGCGTCCGCGGTTGGAGGTTTGTGGATGAGAAAGCAGCCCGCTGAAGGGCTGCTTTTTGTAGTTATTTGGTGTAGAGCTGCATAGCGAATGCGGATTGTAAATATTGGTCTGACTAAACAGGATATAAGCAGAATCCGCAAGAAATCGGCACAACCTATCGCCATAAACAAACGCAGAATCCATCGCCCAGTCAATAACGTAACACAACCACAACATACGTCTTTTGGCGTGGCCAGAGGGAAGGGGTGCAGGGGAGGGGAAACGGCCTTTCGCAACTACGAGTGCTTCCCCTCCCCTGCGGTTTCACTCACGCTTCCAAAGCGTAAAAACCTTTTTTAAAAAAGAATCCTAAAGACATCTCTTTACAATTTCTACAATCTGCTCCATAGAAAACCGGCTGCTGTCAATACAGAGATCATACTGTGTCATATCCAGCCATTTACTATCTGTAAAGTATTCATAATAAGCTTTTCTCTCTTTATCCATTTTCTTGACAAGTTTCCGTGCGCTGGCTTCTTCTCTGTCGGTGCGGCGGATCACATTCTGTACTCTTTCCTCAAACGGTGCATGGATAAAAATCTTAAGTGATTTATCCTTCAGGATATTGGTTGCACATCGTCCGACGATTACGCAGTCTTCTTTCTGCGGAAGGGAAAGTATGATCTTCCGCTGGAGGTCATAGAGCACATCGTTCATTGGTACAAAGGAAAAATTATCGGTGAACTGCAGCTCACTGTCAACGGGGAATACCCACTGGCTGGCTTTTTTTTCGTCTACTTTTGCCAGGGTGTCGAAAGGGATATTGTTTTTCTTGGCGGCCATATCGATCAGTTCCTTATCATAAAAACCGATGTCCAGGTTTTCTGCCAGAGTCTTGCCGATGAGGCGTCCGTTGCTTCCAAACATACGATTGATGGTGATAATACGTTTTGCCATAATGATACCTCCTTTATCTCGGGCCGGAAGCAGGAAGGTCTGTTTTCCGGTGTTTTTTCTTATTTCTTTTATAACATATTTCCGTAAAAAATACCAGAAAATAATGAAAATTATTTAAAATAATATTTAAAATACACAAAATAATACAAAAACAGACAGAAAATTATATTCAATTAACTGTATTTGCGTACGAAAAATACTCTACCTTTTTCACCGGGTTTTCACAGATCACACAAAGTCTTTACACATTTTTCCTTTAAGATGTTCTTAAAACAGAGAGAACATACAGGACATATTGGAGGTTAAAGGAATGAAACGACGGCGAAAAAAGCTTATGGTGATCATCCCGGTGGCAGTTGTCTGCGTGGCAGGCGTGGGAACTGTGGGATATTTTAAAGTAGCACATACGAAGCCGGTACAGAATGTAACAGTACAGGCGCAGTCCGCAGAGGCAAAGAAAGGAAATCTTTCCAAGACAATTGTGGGTACCGGCAATCTGGAACTTGCTGAGGCAGAGGATCAGGATGCACCTTCCGGTCTTGAGATCAGTGAGGTGATGGTCGAGAGCGGAGATGAGGTAAAAGAGGGTGATGTTCTCGCGGTTGTGGATGAGAGCTCGATCCTGGAAGCGATGGAGCAGGTGCAGGATGAGATTTCCCAGCTGGATGAGAGCATCCAGGAATACCAGGACAGTGATGAGGAGAATGTGATCGAATCTTCCGTCAGTGGCCGTGTAAAGAAGATCAATGTATCCGCCGGTTCTGATGTTTCGGACACCATGGTCAGTGATGGTGCGTTGATGGTGCTTTCTCTGGACGGAAAAATGGCAGTTTCTCTCAGCGGAGTATCCGGGGTATCTGCAGGAGATTCTGTAACAGTAACATTGTCTTCCGGTACACAGGTGACTGGAACTGTGGATTCTGTCAGTGGAAAAGACTGCGTGGTTACTCTTACAGATAACGGAACAACATATGGTGATACGGTTACTGTTACAGACAGCAGTGGACAGGAGCTTGGAAGCGGGGAGCTTACGATCCACGAACCACTGGAGATCACAGGGACTTCCGGTACCGTTTCCGCAGTAAATGTTTCAGAGAATGCAAGTGTTTCCGAGGGAACAACCCTGCTGACTCTGGAAGGAAGTGCCAATGAGACACAATATCAGGAACTTCTTGCAAAACGGGAGGCAAGGACAGCAACCCTGAAAAAACTGATCCAGCTGAAAGCAGATCCGGAGATCGAAGCGGAAATTTCCGGAACAGTTCAGAGTGTGAATGTTTCCGCAGGAAGCAGTACAACAACGGATAGCAGCAGTGGAAGTTCTTCCGGCAGTTCCGGAAGTGGAAAGACAGTTTCGCAGATGTCGTATGTAGTATCTGGAAGTGTAAGTGTGGTTCGATGCAGTGATACAGGGGCAGCTGTTTCTTCAGACAGTGTGACAGATATATCTGAGAGTGATATGAACAGCCAGGAAGCCGGAGAAACAGATACAGAACAACAGACAGAGATTGTTGCGCTGGCGTCATCCGATGCATACTTTTCTTCAGATGTTGACGGAGAAGAGGATTCTTCCGGCGAAGATACAGCTGAAACATCCACAACTTTGCAGTTTGCTATTGCCACAGAAGGCACCAGCACAGCATCCTCTCTTGTAATCGCGGCTCCGGTGACCGGGCAGATGCCTGTTACGTCAGTAAGTGCGACAGATGGAAGTTATACAGGTACGGTGGCATGGAATCCGGGAGACGGCAGTTTCCAGGAAAAAACAGTGTATCAGGCAGTAGTTACTCTTACTGCAGGGGATGGCTATGTTTTCCAGGCAGGAAGTATTTCCCAAATTGCTCTGGGAACAGTTTCCGGTATCAGTGTTTCCCAGGATGGAAAAAGCATGTCTTTTCAGATCACATTTCCAGAGACTGCGGCAGCAGAGGATATAAAGAAGGATGATTCCGGTAATGGAAATGATTCCACAACTGACGGAAAGAGTACTGATGATAACAAAGATAATGACGCAGATCAGGTCACGGATGGAGCAGATGGTCAGTCTGGAACAGATTCCGCAGATAATGGAACAGACAGTGCCAGCGGAAACAGCGGAACAGATGGAAATTCCACACAGAGTGGTAACAATCAGTCCGGAGGTAGTGCTGCCTCCGGAAACAGTGGAGGTACATCTGTAAGCGATGCTTCCGGCTCTTCTTCCGGTGCATCACAGACAGGGGACAGTCAGGAGACAGATTCTTCCACATCCGGCACAGAACTTTCCGCATCGGAATACAGTACAGATGTCGCGCTTTTTACCATCTCTCCGGATGACACAATGACTCTGGAAGTCAGTGTAGATGAGCAGGATATCAACTCTGTGGAGATTGGTCAGGAAGCAGTAGTTACCTTTGATGCCATTGAAGACGAAGAATTTACCGGTGAAGTTACAGAGATAGGAAATACCGCATCGGTCAATGGCGGCGTGGCAAAATATACGGTATCTGTTTCCGTGCCAAAAGATGAAGAGCTGAAGCAGGGAATGAATGCTTCAGCTACGATCACCATTGAAAACCGTGAAAATGTAATTACGATTCCGGTCAATGCGTTGCAGGAAAAAGGGGATAAGGTTTTTGTCTACACAGAGAAAGACGAGGACGGAAATCTTTCCGGCGAGACAGAAGTAACCACAGGTCTTTCCGATGGAACTACCGTGGAGATCACAGAAGGTCTTTCTGAAGGAGATACCGTATATTATAACAAATCAGGAAATACGGACAGTGGAAGTGGCAATGATTCCGGTATGCCTGACGGTATGGGCGATTTTGGTGATATGAGTGGTGGCCCTGGTGGAAATTCTGACTCCGGAAACAGCGGAGGCCCAGGAGGAAACGGAGGAGGTCCTGGCGGAAGCGGAAGTTCCGGCGGTAACGGTGGCGGTACGCCTCCGAATATGTAAGGCGGTGAAACAATGGACGGAATGATAACATTAAAAGATGTGTGCAAAACTTACTGCATCGGAGGAGATACGGTCCACGCTCTGGATCATGCCAATATGGTGATCCGGGAAGGCGAATTTGTCAGCATCATCGGACCTTCCGGAAGTGGAAAATCCACGATGATGAATATTATCGGCTGTCTGGATACTGCAGATGAAGGAACTTATATCCTGGATGGGATTTCCATTGAAGATTATACAGAGCGGGAGCTGGCAAAGATCCGGAATCATAAGATCGGATTTATTTTTCAGAGTTTCAATCTGCTTCCCAAACTGACAGCAGAGGAAAATGTGGAACTGCCGCTGATCTATCAGAAAATTTCCAAGAGTGAGCGAAAACGGCGTGTGAAAGAAGCTCTGGAAAAAGTAGAACTTTCTCACAGAATGGGGCACCGGCCTACCGAGCTCTCCGGCGGCCAGCAGCAGAGGGTGGCTATTGCAAGAGCACTTGTGACCAGGCCTTCTCTGTTCCTGGCAGATGAGCCCACTGGAAATCTGGATTCTTCTACAGGGGAAGAGATCATGAAGCTGTTTCACGAACTTCATGCAAATGGAAACACCATTGTACTGATCACTCATGACAATGGAGTGGCAGATGAGGCAGAGCGGAAAATTTTTATCCGCGATGGAAAAGTCAGCGAGGTGAGCCTATGATCTTTCAGAGTATGAAAATGGCGTGGCACGCAGTGGTGTCCAACAAACTGCGTTCTTTTCTCACCATGCTGGGTATCATCATCGGTGTGGTGGCATTGATCGTGCTGGTATCCATTGCCAATGGAGCGACCTCTTCTGTGACGGATCAGATTTCCAGCATGGGTTCCAGTTATCTGACGGTGACCATTACCGATGATAAGGAAAATCCACTGCGTCTTAAGGAACTGTCGGATTTTTGTGAACCGGAGGAAGTGGATGAGGTGGCGCCGGTTTCCTGGACCAGCGTTACCGCAAAAACAAGTTATTCCAACGGAACCATGACACTGACCGGCACAACAGGAAGTTATGCGGATATCCAGGGACTGGAACTTTTCAGCGGACGTTTTCTCAAACAGACAGATATTGATAACAATTCTTATGTAGTTGTGATCACAAAAGACACGGCAACGGAACTTCTTGGCCGTGCAGATGCCGTAGGAGAAAGCATTAAATTAAACGGAAAAAGCTTCCTGGTCGTTGGTGTGCTTTCTGACAGCAGCTCACTGACCCAGGGGACGGCAGTGAGTAGTTCTTCGGATTCGGATGATTCCGACAGCTCCTCCTCAGTACAGCTGGAGGGTTATATTCCGTTTTCCACCATGACCAGACTTGCGGATAATGTTCTGGATGTGACCATGTTTTACGCATCCGGAACCGATGAGGACAGTCTGGAACCGGCGGAAAATGCTCTTACGGAACTGCTTATGGAACGATTTGGGCAGGACGAGGATGCTTTTTCCATTGTGGACCAGTCGGAGATCATGGAGGCCATGTCCAGTGTCACCAATACCATGTCATTGATGATCGGAGGGATTGCAGCTATCTCACTGCTGGTCGGTGGAATTGGAATTATGAATATCATGCTGGTATCTGTGACGGAGCGTACCAGGGAGATCGGTATCCGAAAAGCTATCGGTGCAGGAAGAGGAACCATCATGCTGCAGTTTCTGATCGAGGCGCTTCTGGTAAGCCTGATGGGATGTCTTGCGGGAATTGGTCTTTCCTGGGTGATCCTGAAGGTAGCAGCCGTTGTGATGAACAATTCCATGAGTTTTACCATGGATATGAAAGTGGTCTGGCTGTCTGTGGCATTTTCTGTTTTGATCGGCGTGCTTTTTGGTCTGTATCCGGCCAACAAGGCGGCATCCAAGAAACCGATCGATGCGCTCCGGTATTCCGGTTAATAAAAATTTTGCCAGATTAAGACTGTCGTCAACAGCCTGCCAGGGCAAGAAGAGATATGATAAAAACGTGATTTGTACGAACGTGATTTTTCCTGTCAGAACAAATCATGTTTTTTTATCTGGAAATCCGCACATTGATAAGGTATAATCTATAGCAGTTAAGAGCGTGTTCCTGCCGGGAGTGGACAGAACTGCTGACCAGGGAACTACCAAGAAAGGGATGACAGTAAATTTGAACATCGTGGAGAAATGTGTTTCATGCCTGGATGTAAAAGAATCCTATGATCTGGCCAAGCGCATGGAACAGGAAAAAACAAATCCGGTTCTGGGATACCGCACCGCAGGTTCCCTGGCAGAACGGAAAACCGGAGATATGCTTTTAAAAGAAATGAAAGAAGCAGGCCTCACCGAGGTAGAGAAAGACAAGATCCGTGTGGATGCATGGGAATTTAAAAAAGCGGTGATGCGCTACCGTGACCAGGAGGGAACCGTGCATGAGATCCAGCTTGGTGCATACCAGACGGATTTTAAGACCGATGGCTTTCAGAAATTTGACCTTGTATATCTTGGAAAAGGTACTGCTGACGAATATAAAAATATCGATGTAAAAGGAAAGCTGGTTCTTATCGAGATCAACCAGAGAGAAGAGTGGTGGATCAATTATCCGGTGTATCAGGCTCACTTAAAAGGCGCGGCAGCTCTCATTGCCGTACAGAGCAGAGGGTACGCACAGATCGACGATACGGCTTTGAATGCACAGGACATTGCAGGACCTTCCAGTGCTCCGGCTTTTTCCATGTCCAGAGCAGATTTTCTTAAGATCCGCCGTCTGATGGAAGAAAAAAATGAGGACGGAAAGAAGATTCCAAAGATTTCCGTGGAATTTGACGCGGACACAGAGGTGATTAAAGACCAGTATACCTATAATATTGTAGGAAAAATCCCGGGAACCAGTTCCGATTCCATGATCCTTTTAAGTGCCCATTATGATTCCTATTTTGAAGGATTTCAGGATGATAATGCGGCCGTAGCAATGATCATCGGAATTGCCCGGGCTCTGATCCACGGTGGATACAGACCTCGCCATACCATTGTAGTATGTGCGCTTGCAGCAGAAGAATGGGGGATTTCCGACACGAAATATGACTGGTCCACAGGCGCTTATCGTCAGGTGTTTGAGGCAAGACCAGAGTGGTCGGGACATGTGATCGCAGATCTGAATTTCGAACTTCCGGCCCATGCACACAGCACCAGGGATGCAGTGCGCTGTACCTATGAGTATGCGGATTTTGTACGTGGATTTGTGGACGCAGTGCAGATGCCGAAGGGGATTTATCCGGAGGGTATGACTACACTGTATCCCATTGAGACCTGGTCGGATGATTTTACCATGGCGATTTCCGGGATCCCGTCCATGGTCAATGATTTCAGCGGTGGTCCGTTTATGGAAAATTATTATCATTCCCAGTATGATAACCAGGATGTTTATGAGGAAGAAGTATATAAATTCCACCACGAATTTTATCTGAGGCTCCTTCTTGCTATTGACAGTCTTGCACTGCCGCCGATGGATTTCGGACGGGCACTGGCCGGTAGTATTGAGAGCTTGGATCTGGATCTGTGTATGCAGACCGGCGCCAACGGTGTTCTCCTTCTGGAAAAAACAGAAGAAGCGAAAAAAGCAGCTGCCATTCTTTCAGAGCAGGTGCGCCGCTTCAACAGCATTCCGGAAGAAAAACGTGACTGGAAAAAAGCCGATGCCATCACCGAAAAACTTCTCGGTGTATTTCGGAAATCCCAGGATTATCTGGTGCGTCTGGACTGGGATGACAATGTGATCTTTCCGCAGCAGGCAGTGCAGAACAATCTTTATGCGCTGAAGAAAGCGATGGGATATCTGGAAAAAGGAGAGATCGCACCTGCGCTGGAAGCTTTTTACAGTATTGACAACAACTGTTATGCCTTTCAGTTTGAGCGGGAAGTCTTTTATCATTTTACGGAATATATCCTGAAGCAGTCCCCGGATCGCCTGATGTGGGGAAAGGGCAGGATCATCCACCATGAGAATCTTTATGATCTTGTGGAAAGCCTGAAGGAAAAGAAGTCGGGTGACAGCCTGGAGGCAGAAAAGCAGAGCCTCAAGGAGGCCTGGGAAAGACAGAAGCATTATTATGCGGATGATATTGAATATCTGATCCGTGTAGTGGAAAAGCTCAGGAATCTGATCTGTGAGGTCAGCGATATGTTTGAAAAAGGAACAGAATAAAACCATACCTGGAGGAAAGAATGGAAAGCCATAATTTATACCGAGTGAAAGAAGAAGATCTGGACAGGTTGATCCGGATATTGACCGTATGTTTTTCGGAGGATCCTCTGTATCATGCACTGATCCCGGACAGGGATACCAGAGAACGTCTGATGCCGGAGCTTTTTACCTGTGATCTTACGGAGTTTTTTGAGACCTGTGAGATCTATGCAGACAGCAGTGAGCTGAACAGCATCCTGGTAGTATCCGACGGAACGGAGCATGAAGCAGCCTTACATAATCTGATGGTGGATTTTTTTGCCCTTCTGAAAACAGATGGCTATCTGATCAAAGAGGATCCAAGTCTTGCGACCCTGCGGAAATTCATCCAGGGAAAAGATTATCTGAATTCCAGCTGGACTTCCCAGCTTCATACAGTAGAAAGACTTCATGTGATCTATCTGGCTGTGGCGCCGAAGATGCAGCATCATGGTCTTGCTGAGAAGCTGATGGATGAGGTGATCGATTATGCGGACAGGCATAAGCTGATGATCTCTCTGGAAACTCATAATCCGGCAAATGTTTCCATGTATGAGAAATTCGGATTTAAATTATACGGAATTGTACAGAAAAAAGGATTTGATCTAAAGCAGTACTGCATGATCAAACAGGCATAAGGAGGAATTAAAATGGAACGAAAATGGTGGCATGACAAGGTGGTATATCAGATATACCCTAAGAGCTTTTATGATTCCAACGGAGACGGGATCGGAGATATCCCGGGAATCATCAGCAAGCTTGATTATCTGAAGGAGCTGGGAGCAGATATCCTCTGGCTTTCCCCAATCTATAAATCTCCCCTTGCAGACCAGGGATATGACATTGCAGATTATTATGCTATTGATCCAAGATTTGGAACCATGGAGGATATGGACCGTCTGATCGCAGAAGCGAAAAAAAGAGAGATGTACATCCTGATGGATCTGGTGGTAAATCACTGTTCCGATGAGCATGAGTGGTTTCAGCAGGCCATTAAGGATCCGGACGGAAAGTATGGAAATTTCTTTTATATCCGTGACAAAAAGGATGATAAGGCTCCCTGCAACTGGAGAAGCTATTTCGGTGGTCCGGTATGGGAAGAACTTCCGGGACATCCGGATAAACAGTATCTTCATGTATTCCACAAGAAGCAGCCGGATCTCAACTGGGAGAATCCTGAATTAAGAGAGGAAGTCTACAAAAACATCCGCTGGTGGATGGAAAAGGGGCTTGGCGGATTCCGTATTGATGCCATTATCAATATCAAGAAGAAGCTTCCGTTTTCCGATTATCCTGCCGATCGTGCAGACGGGCTCTGCAATATCGAGAGGATGCTGGAGGAGGCAGAGGGAATCGGAGAATTCCTGGGAGAGATGGCTGAGAAGTGCTTTCATCCCTATGATGCTTTTACTGTAGGAGAGGTCTTCAATGAAAAGGAAGATGAGATCAAAGACTTCATTGGAGAAAACGGATATTTTTCATCCATGTTTGATTTTGAGGAAACCTGTTATGGAAAGAGCGCGGATGGCTGGTATGCATCCAAACCGTACCTGAGTCCGGAAGAGTATAAGAAGTGTATTTTCCATACTCAGAAAAAGATCGGGGATACCGGTATGATCTCCAACATTATTGAGAATCATGATGAGCCAAGAGGTGTCTGTCACTATATTTCTCCGGAAGACCGCTGCCCGGATTCCAAGAAGCTTCTGGCAGGTATTTATTTCCTGCTGAAGGGAATTCCGTTTATTTATCAGGGTCAGGAAATAGGTATGGAAAATATGGAGTTTACTTCTATGGACCAGATCGATGACATCAGTACCATCGATGAATACCAGGTAGCACTCCGTGCCGGATGCAGTGAAAAAGAGGCTCTTGATGCTGCTTCTGCATTTTCCAGAGACAATGCCAGAACTCCGGTACAGTGGAGCGCAGAGAAAAATGCGGGATTTACAGAAGGAGAGCCGTGGCTTGAGGTCAATCCGAATTATAAGGAGATCAATGTAGAGACCCAGTTAACGGACAGTGACTCCCTCCTTTCTTTCTACAAAAAGCTGACTGCACTGAGAAAAGCTCCGGAATATAAAGAAACCCTTGTATACGGAACCTTCACTCCATATCAGGAAGAACGGAAGAATCTGATCGCCTATACAAGAAACGGTGAGAAGGATCTGCTGATCCTGGGAAATATGCAGGCACAGTCTCAGAAGGTATCTCTTCCCGGAAAAATGAAGAAGGTGCTTCTGAATAATCAGGAAACAGCGGAGATCACAGGAAAAGAGATCATTTTGAAACCGTATCAGTTTATCACTCTGGAGACAGCTGACTAATGCGGCGTCAGAACAGCAGAGAAAAAAACAATAGCTATTTAGCTGACAGTCTGTTAAAATAAATGTTCGGCTGAAAAAACAGCTGTAAAGAAAGAGAATGAGAATTCAGAAGGGAATAAAGTATGCTGAAGATAAAGAATTACGTAAAGGCAGAAAGCCTTGAACAGGCATATGAACTGAACCAGAAAAGAACAGCCTGTGTGCTGGGCGGTATGGTCTGGCTGAAAATGGGAAACCGGAACATCATGACGGCCATTGACCTATCAGGCCTTGGGCTGGATACCATTACAGAAACAGAAGAAGCCTTTGTGATCGGCTGCATGACACCGCTTCATGCACTGGAAACCCATAAAGAGCTGAATGCCTATACGAAGGGTGCCATCCGGGAAAGCGTGCGGCACATTGTAGGCGTGCAGTTTCGAAACTGTGCCACAGTGGGCGGAAGTATTTTCGGAAGATTCGGATTTTCCGATGTGCTGACTATGTTCCTGGCGCTGGATACCTGGGTAGAGCTGTACAAGGGTGGAACCATTCCTCTGGCGCAGTTTGCATCCATGGAAAAAGATAACGATATCCTGGTAAATATCATTGTGAAAAAACAGCCGCTGAACACAGTGTACTTAAGCCAGCGGAACAATTCCACAGATTTTCCGGTGATCACCTGTGCGGCTGCTCTTATTGACGGAGAAGCAAGAACTGTCATTGGCGCCAGACCCGGAAAAGCAATGATCGTAGAAGATGAAGAGGGGATCTTAAAAGATTTTGCACAGATGGATGCACAGCAGAAAAAGGAGGCAGCAGCTTCTTTTGCCGCATATGCGGTGGAACATGTTCCTACAGACAAGAACATGCGTGCTTCAAAGGAATACAGAAGCCTTCTTGTGAAAGTCCTTACGAGAAGAGCCTGGGAAGAGATCGGAGGTAGAGCAGAATGAATATCACTTTCTGGCTGAATGGTGTAAAACGGCAGGCAGAGGTACGTTCGGATGAACTGCTTCTGGATTTCCTGCGGAAAAACAGCTGTTACAGCGTAAAACGTGGCTGTGAGACTGCAAACTGTGGTCTCTGTACTGTGCTGATGGATGAACGTCCGGTACTGTCCTGCTCCATGCTGGCTGCCCGCGCAGATGGGAAACGGATCGTGACTCTGGAGGGAATGCAGGAGGAAGCAAAGGAATTCGGAGCTTTTATGGCCAATGAGGGAGCAGAGCAGTGCGGCTTCTGCAATCCGGGATTTATCATGAATGTGTTTGCCATGTTAAAGGAACTGGATGATCCTACAGAAGAGGATATCCTGGAGTATCTTTCTGGAAATCTGTGCCGTTGTTCGGGATTTGTGGGACAGACCAGAAGTATCCTGAAATTTCTCGACTATAAAAAAGGACAGGAGGAAGGAAAATGAAATACGTAAACAAGCCGGTACCAAAAACAGATGCCATGTCGCTGGTAACCGGAAAACCGGTCTATACCGATGATCTTGCACCTTCTGACTGCCTGATCGTCAAGATTTTAAGAAGCCCTCATGCCAATGCATGGGTGGAAGAGATCAAAACAGATGCTGCAAAGAAGATCGAGGGGATTGCCTGTGTTCTCACCTATGAGGATGTTTCACACAAAAGATTTACCCTGGCCGGACAGACAGCACCGGAGATCAGTCCCTGGGATCGTTATATCATAGATAAGCATGTGCGTTTTGTGGGGGATCCGGTTGCCATCGTAGCCGGTGAGACAGAAGAAGCAGTAGATAAAGCCCTGAAGCGCATTAAGGTAAAATATCGTGTGGAGGAAGCAGTTCTGGATATCCACACAGCCAAGGATAATCCGATCCTGGTGCACCCGGAGGATGACTGGTATATGCCGATCCCGGCCGGCGGAGATAATAAACGGAATCTCTGCTCCTCCAATGTAGAAGAAGTGGGTGATGTGGACGCCATGCTGGAGAAATGTGCGTATACAGTAGACCAGGTTTACCACACAAAGGCAAATCAGCAGACCATGATGGAGACCTTCCGTACCTACTGTTATATGGATCATTTTCAGAGACTGACGGTGGTTTCTTCCACACAGATCCCGTTCCATATCCGAAGGATCGTAGGAAATGCGCTGAATATTCCGTCTTCCAAAGTCCGTGTGATCAAGCCGCGTATCGGAGGGGGCTTTGGTGCAAAACAGTCCTCTGTCAGTGAGGTTTTTCCGGCACTGGTAACCTGGGTTACCGGACGTCCGTCCAAGATCGTTTTTTCCAGAAAGGAATCCATGATCGCATCTTCTCCGCGTCATGAGATGGAGATCCATATCCGTATGGGTGCGGACGAAAACGGTATTGTAAAGGCGATCGATCTTTATACCCTTTCCAACACCGGTGCCTATGGAGAGCATGGGCCTACAACCGTAGGACTTTCCGGACATAAATCCATTGCATTATACCGCCATACAGAAGCCTACCGTTTTGCCTATGATGTGGTTTACACCAATATGCAGGCAGCAGGCGCTTATCGTGGCTATGGTGCCACACAGGGTATTTTTGCTGTGGAGTCCGCAGCAGATGAGCTGGCTCATAAGATGGGTATGGATCCGGTAAAATTCCGTGAGCTGAACATGCCTATGGAGGGAGAGGCGCTTCCTGGATATCCGGATGTACCGATCAACGGCAGCTGTACCATGGATAAATGTCTTGCCCGTGCAAAAGAAATGATCGGCTGGGATGAAAAATATCCGTTCCGTGATATGGGCAACGGAAAAGTACGTGGTGTCGGTATCGCCATGGCTATGCAGGGATCTTCCATTGCGGGGATCGATGTTGGCGGAGCAGATATCAAATTAAATGAGGATGGTTCCTATACACTGGCTCTTGGCTGTTCCGATATGGGAACCGGATGCGATACGATCCTTGCACAGATGGCAGCAGACTGTCTGGATACTGATATGAAAAATATCGTGGTGTTCAGTGTGGATACGGATATTTCTCCTTATGATTCCGGTTCTTATGCATCTTCCACAACTTATGCCACCGGAAATGCGGTGATCCAGGCCTGCGGAGAGCTCAGGAAGAGAATCCACGCTTTTGGTGCACAGATGCTTGGTGTATCTGAGGAAGAATCTGATTTTGACGGAGAAAAAGTTCGCACAGAAGACGGAAAAGAGGTAACGCTGCAGCAGATCGCAGGAAAAGCAACCTGTGGAGTCTGCAGTGAGCTTCAGGTTGTAAAAGAATATTCTTCTCCGATCTCTCCGCCACCGTTTATGGTAGGTGCAGCTGAAGTGGAGATCGATAAGGAAACCGGACAGATCGATGTCGTTGATTATGTGGGCGTGATCGACTGTGGAACCCCGATCAATCCAAATCTTGCCAGAGTGCAGGCAGAAGGCGGTATCGGTCAGGGTATCGGAATGGTTCTGTATGAGGATATCCAGTATACAGATAAGGGAAAGATCCGTAACAATTCCTTTATGCAGTATAAGATCCCCAACCGTATGGATATTCCGAAGGTACGGATCGAGTTTGAAAGCAGCTACGAGAAGACAGGTCCTTTCGGTGCAAAATCCATTGGTGAGCTTGTGATCGATACACCTTGTCCGGCCATTGCCAATGCGGTTTATAATGCAACAGGTGTACGTGTCAGAGAGCTCCCGATCACTCCGGAAAAAGTTGCGATGGGAATTCTTGAGCAGGAAGCCGGAGAGAAGAAATGAATATGGTGATCAAATGTCTGCTGGCAGCTTTGTGGCTGCTGGCAGTTCCGTGGGCAGCCGGAGGGACAGTCTTTTACAAAAGTAAAAAGAAATCCATGGGCATGTATCTTCTTGCCGGGTATCTTCTGATGTTTTCCGTTGCGGAACTGATGATACTTCCGATGATGTGGGCAAAACTTTCGCTGCATATTCTGGAATACAGTTTTGCGGGAGTTATGGCTGTGGCAGCTGTGGCAGGATTTATTTTTATGTGCAGAGAAAAACGTATGTCCGGAAACGGTGAAAAAAAACACATGGAAACATCGGTATATTTCTGGATTGCGGCAGTGCTGATCATTTTTCAGCTGGCGGTTGCATCATTTCTGGCACATATGGATGCCGACGATGCTTTTTATGTGGCAACTGCCACAACGTCTGTACATACAAATACGATTTTTTCCATAAATCCATATACCGGTTATGCATATGCACATCTGCCAAGCAGATACGTTCTGTCGCCGTTTCCGGTGTTTCTTGCAGTGGTGAGTTCTCTCTGCGGATTTCATCCGGCGATTGTGGCACATATGATATTTCCGGCAGTATTTATTTTTATGGCTTATGTGGTCTTATATCAGTATGCAAAAAAATGGTTCCCTGAACAAAAGAACGCCAGGGGAATTTTTATGATATTCTGTGCAGTATTGATCTGGTTTTCGGGATATTCCATTTATAATTCAGAAAACTTTCAGATGATTCGTATCTGGCAGGGAAAAGCCTGCCTGGCTTCTGTTTTTCTTCCATTGCTTCTGTATCTGGGTTGCTGCATTATTCTGGAGAAGCAAAGGGAATATACGTGGCTTTTGCTTCTGATGGCAGATATTTCCTGTTGTCTGCTTTCTTCCATGGGGATTATTCTGGCATGTATCATGCTGGTGGTTCTTATGGTGATGGGACTGGTGCGGTTTCGAAGCCTTGAAAAAGCTGCATGTACGGCACTGTGCTGTCTGCCATCCCTGATTCTGGGAGCAATATATATTGTGATCCGATAGGAGAAGAGAATGAAAGAAATCGTTACATGGGCTGTTACCATATGGGATATGTACTGGGGCAATGGATGGGTACAATATCTGCTGGCGCTTAGTGGAATTGGTATACTGATTCTGGGAAGAAAGAAAGGGATCGCACTCAGACTGTTTTTTTATACGGTTCTTCTGCTGGGGTTGTTTTTCTGTCCTGTATCCGGACGCGTGATTATGCGGTGTATAGGAGAGAGCGTATACTGGAGAGTTCTCTGGCTTTTGCCTACAGTACCTGTAATTGCAGGCGGTTTTACAGAAGTTGTGAGCAGGTTGAAAAATGGAATTTTGCAGGCAGTTCTGACGGCGGTTCTTGTGGGGGCAGTCGTTATTTCCGGAACAGGCATGATAAAAGCTGGGAATTTTGAAAGAGTTTATAACCATCGGCAGGTTCCGGATGAAATTGCAATGATCTGTAACAGAATCAATGCTGACAGAAACAAAAGTGAAGTAAGAATTGCGGCAGATGAATATGCGGCATCTTATATCCGGGTTTATGATCCGTCGCTGAAAATGGTATATGGACGAAGAGGATATGGGGCTGCGGACAAAACTATAAAAAGTCTGTATAAACAGATTACTTCCGAGATTCCGGATGGAAAAACGGTATCCGATCTGGCGAATACTGCAGAATGTACTTATGTAGTTATGGTACCTCCGGATGAAAAATTTCTTCAGGATATGGAGAATGGAGGTTATCGTATTCTGGATACGGTGGATCTGTATTATATTTTTGTATGTGAACAGCACAGATAAAGAGTTTTGGGCGTGGATATCATTGCAATCTGCGCCTGAAATAACACAAAATGTATAATGAATGTACACTGTTCAAAAAAATCTTTACAATTTCCGGCTTTTGTGCTAAAATCAAAGACAGTGTAAACCTACTTTGATAATTTCATACCTGATTTAGAAGTTATGTTTTTCATTATGCACCTGTAGCTCAGTGGATAGAGCAGTGGTTTCCGGTACCATGTGCGGGGGTTCGATTCCCTTCAGGTGTGTTACCCGGGACAGTGGGAATTGTTCCGGCGTGTTGTTATGATAAGGAGGACAAGAACTTGGATGATTTCAGAGAATGGTTATCAGATAACCTTCGCTATTTTATGCTAGGCGGAGCAATTCTGGTGATCGTGCTTGTTCTGATCTTTGGCGTCCGCGCCTGTGTTGGAGGTAAGAAGGGGAATTCCAATGAAGATCAGAAAACAGCCCAAAGTAACCAGGAAAATGATCCTTCTTCTCCGGCAAATGATGGGGAGACAGACGAGAAGAAAGACGCCAGTCCCGCGACAGATACGAATGCGGAGACAACCATGGAAAAAGCCAGCACGGAAGTAACCGAGCTGATTCAAAGCTATTATAAAGCTTTTGGGGAAAAAGACATTGCAACACTTAAGACGATTGAGGACGGATTTACACCGGCCGATGAGTCACAGATTAATTCAAGGGATTATATTGATGGGTATGAAGTACAGGATGTTTATGCGAAAAAAGGATTAACGGACGATTCGTATGTCGTTTATGTGGTCTTTAATTATATCTGTACAGGTATTGAGACTCCGGTTCCGGCGCTGAGTCAGTTTTATGTAGAAACGGACAGTGACGGCAGCCTGAAGATCAAAGGTGGTGCTGATGAAGATGCAGATATCAGTGCCTATGTAAAAAAACTGGAATCTGGAAAAGATGTGCAGGATCTCATCACAAAAGTAAAAGCGGATTATGAAGCAGCGCAGGCGAGTGATTCGGCCTTGGCAGAATTTCTTCAGGGACTTGGTGATGATGCAAGTGCTTCCGCAGATGCGGGAACAGTACTTACAGTTACAGAGGACTGTAACGTTCGTGCTTCAGCAGATTCAGAGGGTGAGGTTATCGGTGGACTTTCTGCAGGAACGGAAGTTGAGAAGAAGGGGCAGGAAGGCGACTGGATACAGGTTGATTATGATGGACAGACCGGATATATATACAGCGGTTTGTTAGAGTAATAAGGGTAATAAAAATGCAGGTTCTTTCTGGAACCTGCATTTTTGATGTTCCGATATAATGAAATATCATTTTTTGAGTGAACCATCTGCGGCAAAGGTGTATTTCTTACCATCAATGGTAAGGGTGCCCGTTTGAAGAATTCCATCTTCGTCCAGATAATAACGTTTTTTGTTGAGCTTGATCCAGCCACGCTGCATGATACCATTTTCGTTAAAGTAATATCTGTGTCCGTCAGTATCTGTGAGCCAGCCAGTGTAGGCTTCTCCGTTTACGAGAAATTTCCAGTCTGATCCATCCGCTGTCCAGATGCCGTTTTCGGCTTCCGGAGAAACATTTCCGTTTTCCGGAACTTTAGAAGGTACCGGGGATGGCGTTATGGACGAAGTAGCGGAAATCTCCGTGCTGGATGATGTGGAATTATGGCCTGAATTGGAGGCCATAACGGAAATATCGTCTGTATTTCCGGTGACAACAGAATTATAATTGTTTCCAAATGGACCGGCAGATGACTGAGTAAACAGAAGACCGCAGATCAGACATAAAAAAACAGTAATAAAAATCAGCAGCCGGTTTATTTTCGGATTACGGTCTGGCATAATTTTTCCTCCTGATTACTGGTATGTTTTTGTTTATCATACAATACATGCACATAAAATACAAGGAAAATAACCGGTTGCGAATATATGGGAAAAAATATATAATAGAACAATGGACGAAAAAATCAGAATTAATAAATATTTAAGCGATGCAGGTGTCTGCTCCCGAAGAGAGGCAGACAGATTGACAGAAGCAGGACGTGTGACCGTAAACGGAATGCCTGTTTCTACGGGAATGAAGATATCAGCAGAGGATAAGATCTGTATTGACGGAAAACCGATAAAAAAACAGGAAAAAAAGATATTGCTTCTTTTTCATAAACCGAAAGGAATTGTCTGCAGTACCAGACAGCAGCGAGATGAAATAACCGTGACAGAATATTTGAATTATTCGGTAAGGATATATCCAGTAGGCCGCCTGGACAAGGAGTCAGAGGGTCTTCTTCTTCTCACCAATGAGGGAGATCTTGTGAATCGTATCATGAAAGCAGGAAATTATCATGAAAAGGAATATCAGGTAACGGTCAATAAAACGGTAACCGAAGAATTTATCCGGGGTATGAGCGGCGGCGTGCCAATTCTGGATACTGTTACACGTCCCTGTAAGGTAACAAAAACTGGAAAAAACAGTTTCCAGATTATTCTCACGCAGGGACTGAACCGGCAAATCCGTCGTATGTGTGAATATTTTGACTATAAAGTTGTGACATTAAAAAGAGTACGGATTATGAATCTGTATCTGGATGGCCTTGCAGAAGGAGAATACCGGGAGATACGGCCGGAGGAAAGAAAAAAGCTGGAGGAAATGCTTTCCTCAAAAAGAACAGAAAAAGAGACAGGAGGAAGCCATGAGCGAAACATCCATAAAAAGAATGAAAGAGCTGGGAGAAAAGCTTCGGGAAGCGTCCAGGGCGTATTATCAGGAGGACAGGGAGATTATGCCCAACGTGGAGTACGACGCTCTGTACGACGAACTGAGCGCACTGGAGAAAGAAACAGGAATCGTTCTGGCAGACAGCCCAACCGTTAGTGTTGGCTATGAAGCGGTAGACCAGCTTCCCAAGGAGGAACATGAGCGTCCAATGCTATCTCTGGATAAGACCAAGGAGCGGGAAGCACTGCGTGAATTTATCGGAGAACATCCAACGCTTCTTTCCTGGAAACTGGACGGACTTACGATTGTACTCACCTATGAAAACGGAGAACTGGTAAAGGCAGTTACCAGGGGAAATGGTATTGTAGGTGAAGTTATTACCAATAATGCAAAAGTTTTCAAAAATATCCCGCTTAAGATTTCGTTTAAAGAACGTCTGATTCTGCGAGGCGAGGCAATTATCACATATTCTGACTTCGAAAAAATTAATGAAACTATCGGCGATGCAGATGCAAAATACAAAAATCCGAGGAATCTCTGCAGTGGCTCCGTGCGCCAGCTGAATAACGAGATTACGGCAAAAAGAAATGTCCGTTTTTATGCGTTTTCATTGGTAAGTGCGGATGGGGTGGATTTTCAGAATTCCAGGGAAATGCAGTTTCGATGGCTGAACGCGCAGGGATTTGATGTGGTAGAATACCGCAAAGTCACAGGGGATACTCTGGATGCTGCCATGGATTATTTTGCAGATGCGGTTACAAAGAATGATTTCCCATCGGATGGACTGGTGGCATTGTATGATAATATTTCCTATGGAGAATCCCTTGGAACTACAGCCAAGTTTCCTCGAAATGCCATGGCTTTTAAATGGGCAGATGAAATGCGTGATACGAAACTTCTGGAGATTGAATGGAGCCCATCCAGAACCGGCCTGATCAATCCAGTGGCTATTTTTGAACCGGTGGAACTGGAAGGTACTACAGTGAGCCGTGCCAGTGTGCATAATATCAGTATTATGAAAGAACTGAAACTGGGAATTGGAGATACCATCCGTGTATATAAAGCGAATATGATTATTCCGCAGATAGCGGAAAATCTGACAGGAACCGGAAATGCTCCGATTCCTCATATCTGTCCGGCCTGTGGGCAGGAAACTGTTATAAAAAAAGAAAATGATGTGGAGTGCCTTTTCTGCGTTAATCCGGGATGCCCGGCAAAAAAAATTAAATCTTTCGGGCTTTTTACAAGCAGAGATGCCATGAATATTGACGGCCTTTCGGAAGCGACACTGGAAAAATTTATTGCTCGTGGATTCATTCATGATTTTGGAGATATCTTTGAGATTGGCCGATACCGGGATGAGATTGTGGAAATGGAAGGTTTTGGGCAGAAATCTTATGATAATCTCATAGAAAGTTTGGAACGGGCAAAAGAAACGACTCTTCCGAGGGTGATTTACAGCCTTGGAATTGCAAATATTGGTCTTGCCAATGCGAAGGTGATTTGCCGCCATTTTGATAACGATCTGGAGAAAATTCGGCATGCCAGTCTGGAAGAGGTCAGTGATATTGATACGATCGGGCCTGTAATTGCCGGAAATCTGGTGGCATATTTTCAGGATGCGGAGAATAACCGCCGGCTGGATCATCTTATGAGTTTTCTTCACATTCAGGAAGAAGGACCGAAACAGGAACAGATTTTTGCAGGAATGAATTTTGTAATTACAGGAAGCCTGGAGCATTTCGGGAACCGAAGCGAGGCAAAGGAACTGATTGAATCTCTGGGCGGTAAAGTGACAGGCTCTGTTACAAAAAAGACCAATTATCTGATTAACAATGATATTCAGTCCAATTCATCCAAAAATAAAAAAGCAAGAGAACTGGGAATTCCGATTCTTTCCGAAGAAGATTTTCTGGAACTTACAAAACAGCAGTAAGAACTGTAACAGAGCGGTTTTGATAAATTCCGCTTATATATAAAGGAGGGCGAACAATGCCGATCAAAACACAGGGGGATCTGCCTGTAAAGGAGATTCTTGAAAGAGAAAATATATTTGTGATGGATGAGAAACGTGCCATGCACCAGGACATCCGTCCGATTCAGATTCTGATTCTGAATCTGATGCCGCTGAAAGAAGAAACAGAGCTGCAGCTATTGCGTTCTCTTTCCAATTCACCGCTGCAGGTAGATGTGACTTTTATGGCGGTGGAGAGCCATGAGGCTAAGAATACATCCCTCAGCCATCTGAATAAATTTTATGAAACATTCACAGATGTAAAAAAACGTAAATTTGACGGAATGATTATCACTGGAGCTCCGGTTGAGCAGATGCCTTTTGAAGAGGTGGATTACTGGAATGAACTGACAGAGATTATGGACTGGACAGAGGAGCATGTGACTTCCACGATCTTCCTTTGCTGGGCAGCACAGGCCAGTCTGTATTATTTTTATGGACTTGAGAAGAAACCACTGGACAAAAAAATGTTTGGCCTTTTCTGGCACAAAGTACTGAACCGGAAAATCCCGCTGGTACGTGGCTTTGATGATGTATTTCTTGCTCCACATTCCAGACATACGGAAGTACCGATTGCGGATATTCATGCGTGCAAAGATCTTACAGTTCTGGCAGAAAGCGAAGAAGCGGGGCTGTTTCTTGCCATGGCAGAGGACGGACGTAAGATTTTTGTTATGGGTCACCCGGAATATGACAGAGTAACTCTGGACGGAGAGTATAAGCGTGATCTTGCCAAGGGACTTCCTATTGAAATCCCCAAGAATTATTATAAAGATGACGATCCAAATAACAAACCAATGCTTACCTGGAGAGCACATGCAAACAATTTGTATACAAACTGGCTGAATTACTACGTATACCAGAGTACTCCATACGATCTGTACGGAGCACCGGATTTTAGGGAGATTTAAGGGGCTTGAAACCCGCAGGGTTGAGCCATTTCTGGGGATTTTGGCATGAAAATGGAAGAGGGCGGATAACTTCATATAAGTTGCCGTAAATTCACGAAAGTTTTTACAAAAATGGGGTAAAAATGGTGTAGATAAAATTTCAAGAGAGATATAATAAAAAGTTGGCGTAAACCCTTGTCCTATATAGGGAATCGCCAACTTTTGCTTTTTCGGAAAAACTTCAATTTTGAGAGTGGTTAGAATACAATTATGTTAAAAATTTAATATACTAAAATCAATCAACAGATCACTGTAAATTCCAGCCTTGACAGAATCCGTAAAGGAATATTCCTCCATAGTAGATTGCTCAAAATTGTATACAATAATTCTGCTCTTGTCAGGATCAACAATCCAATATTCTTTTACGCCTGCGGTTCTGTATTTAAAGAGCTTAGTGTAGTAATCCATCCGTTTACTTGCAGGAGATACAATCTCAATGATCCAGTCAGGAGCACCATTGCAGCCCTTGTCATTCAGTTTATTTGGGTCACAGATAACAGAGATATCCGGTTCCACATATGTGTTTGTGGATTCATCCAGATAAACAGCAAACGGGGCAGCATAAACTTGACATTGTCCTTGATGATCTTCAATGTAACGATCAATAATGCTAGTAAGCTTTGTTGAAATCCGCTGATGCTTACGACTGGGCGGAGCCATATAATAAATTTGTCCGTCAATCAGTTCAGCACGTTCTCCCTCTGGAAGAGCATATATATCTTCTATAGTATAAGTATCTTCTTTGAGTAATGGCATTTTTTCACGCTCCCTTCTTAATAAGTCAGGTTCCTGTTATTATTATACCGGATTGAAGCAAAACATTCAACGTTGATCCGCTTATCCTGCCATCTCAGAAAGCAGTTCTTTCTTATACCAGAGCACCCCATACGACCTGTACGGAGCGCCGGATTTTAGGGAGATTTAAACTGGAAAGAAAAAACATTTATTTTATGCAAACTTTATTTGCTTATTTAAAGGATTGGTGCTATAGTAAAGTTGGTTCCGACAAACGAAGAATTTGCGGATTCCGGCAGCCGACCGGCGGGGCCATTTTACTGTTGTATCCGGTCACGGCCTGAATCAGGAAAGAAGGAAGAGGGAAAAAATTGCGTAAAAAATCACATATACTGTTGGGCAGATACCTGGCTGACCAGATGTCTGAGGTGTACAGTCTTCAGCAACACAGAAAAGCGTTTTGCCTGGGTAACATTATGCCGGATCTGAGACCGTCGTTTCTTACTACCAGACATGAGTTTTTTGGAACATTCAATCAGCTTCAGAGTAAGATGAAGGAACTGGTTGAGAGAAACCCGGAGGAAGAAAATGCCAGGGTGTACTGGCGCAGATTCGGTGAGGTCATGCATTATATGGCTGATTATTTTACTTTTCCTCATAACAGGACATATAAAGGGAGTCTTGCAGAACATAATTCCTATGAGGCAGAGCTGAAGAACCGGTTGAAAGAATGCATTTTAAGTGGCAGAGCAGATAGCCAGCTGGAAGAAGCGAAGCATTTTGACAGCTTTGAGGAGCTTGTGGAGTATATTCGTGAACGTCATGCGTATTATCTGGAAAGCCCACGCTGTATTGCGGATGATATTCGCTTTATTCTCAGTGTATGTTATCAGGTGATACAAGGAATTTTTCAGCTCTGTGTCAGAAGACAGTTTCATATGGAAGGACAGCCGGTAACTGCTGTCTGACAGTATACGAGAAAACTGCGGTGTGAAAACATCGCAGTTTTTTGAATATAAATGTTTCTTACGAAAATGTGAATAAAAAGTGAAAAATAGATAAATTGAAAAGGATATCCGGTGAGAACGGTTGATTTCACAAAATTCCTATGCTAAAATAAGTGGAGTTAAACTTTAGGTTATCTAAAATGGTTTAAGGCAGACCTTTATTATAGGGGAAGTAAAGGGATGTTCAAGGAAAGAAGGGAGCATCTTAATAAATATGAAGAACAAGTACCTTAATAAGTTTTTTTGCATCACGATGTTATCAGCTATGGTACTGGCATGCCCAACCGGCGTCAGAGCAGCTGACGCGACAGAAACAGTTGCAGCCGACGGGGATTTTTCCGATGGAGGTGAGGAGGTAACAGAGCCTGAAGTTCCGTCAGAACCGGAACCGACAGAGGCACCGCAGCCGACAGAAGCGCCGCAGCCGACGGAGACGCCAGCACCGGAGCCAACGGAAACGCCAACACCAGAACCTACGGAAACACCGCAGCCAACGGAGACACCGACTCCGGCACCAACGGAAACACCAACACCGGCGCCAACAGTGACACCGGTACCAACAGAGACACCACAGCCTACAGCAACACCGGCGGCAGTGGATGAGGCTAAAGTGCAGGCTGTCATTAATCGGATTAATGCTTTGGCAGACAAAACGGTCACTGCGGATTCTCAGACAGAAATTGCAGCTGCCCGTGCAGCTTATGATGCATTATCAGATGCAGAAAAAGCCAAGGTTACAAATTATGCAACTCTGACTGACGCAGAACAGAAACTTGCGGATATACAGAAGAAAGCAAATAATAACAATAATTCCGGTAACGGAAATTCAGATATTACAGATGGAAATAATGCAACAGCTACACAGATTGGGAATCCGGTATATGTAACAAATATGGTATCCAATCTTCATGCAGGTAAAGATTTTTATCTTGATAGCCTTAAGAATAATTACCACTTAACATTTTC
The DNA here is from genome assembly GCF_018917985.1 of Blautia sp. MSJ-36. Taxonomy (NCBI): domain Bacteria; kingdom Bacillati; phylum Bacillota; class Clostridia; order Lachnospirales; family Lachnospiraceae; genus Blautia; species Blautia sp. MSJ-36. The sequence goes on from NZ_JAHLPQ010000001.1 coordinate 137,816, forward strand.
TGATGATTTTGCATCTGTTATGGATGCGATAGAGAAGGAATATAAAGAAAAAAACAAACTTACCGATTCTACACTTGTAGTACGTAACTGGCAGGACATTCTGGCTGTTTATATTTATGAGAAGAGTAAAAGCGGTGAAACATCTTTCACACTGGATGCATCCTGCAAGGAAGATCTTGCAAGAATTTTTGCAGAGATGAATCCGATTGTCAGAGACAAGCAGGATATCACAAAGGTATCCTACGGAAACCGAAAAATTAACTACTATATTAAGAAGAATAATATTGCCAAGAGTGACCGTACGATTCTTAAGAAATATGTAGAGACAGACTGTAAACTTCTCTGTGCGGTTGTTACTGCCTCCAAGGGATTTGTGCGGGAGAGCGTTGGTGACAATGTATCTGAGGATCGTGTGGATGTCATCGCGGCAGCGTACTCTCTGGTTGGTAAAGTGGGATATTTCTGGGGCGGTAAATCAACCGTGATTGGGGAAGACCCAAGCTGGGGAACTGTTGAGAAAGTTTCAGCAGAAGGCAGCAAAAGTTCCGGCACACTGCGTGCGTATGGTCTGGACTGCAGCGGTTTTGTTACCTGGGCAGTTATCAATGGATATCAGGATCAGGGAATGCAGGCAGCTGTTGGAGATGGAACTTCTGATCAGTGGGAGAAGGCAAATGTTGTCAGTGAGGCAGATGCACAGCCTGGAGATCTTGTATTTCAGCGTGGACCGGAGTCCGGAAGTGATAACCACGTAGGAATTCTTTGTGGTAAAACAGATTCTGGAGACTGGATTGCGGTACATTGCTCTTCAAGTAAAAACGGAGTAACTGTAGGGGAAGCCTACAGTGCAAGTTTCCGCTATATCAGACAGCCGTCCTTCTATTCGAATACAACGGTGGATACAACCAGTGAAAATACGGAAAATGCTGTGACAGAAGCAAATGCAGAAGAACTTCTTACAGATGTTGTAAAATCCACAGCGCTTCAGGACGCTCTTGCATCCAGTGATACAGTTTCCAATAATCTTCTTGAGAATTTTAAGAATAAGTCACTTCAGGATGATGAAGATGATGAAGAAGTTGAGGATTTGATTCTGGATACGGAAGCCATTAATGATGCGGTAAGCACTTTTGACGATGTAGAGGCACTGGAAATCGAGAATTAAGAAACAGTGGCGTGATAAGGGCAGTTTCCTGTGGGAGGCTGCCCTTTCTTATAATCGGTATTTAAGAGCGAAAATATAACGAGGATAAAAAATGAAAAAAATTTTTTCAAGCCGCATAATAACAATCGCAGTGATCCTGGCGCTTGTGTTTCAGCCATGCAACGTACAGGCTGGTGCTTTTGATCAAATCCGAGCTATTGCCAGAAGCGTTTTTTCGGGAGAGCCGGAAGAGGTGGAAAAACTGCGCCAGATGGAAGTGGCGCAGAGTGAAGAAGGACATCAGGAATATTACTTCAAACAGCTAAGTGAAGAAGAACAGAGAGTGTACAGGGAAATCCTTCGTGGAATTCGCGCACGGGAAAATGATTTTTATCTGACACTTTCGGATGATGATAGCATTGACAGAAGTTATCATGCAGTACTGAAAGACCATCCGGAAATTTTTTGGGTACATAATCGTGAAAAAATTTATAAAACAACATATTCAGACAGTGATTATTGTACATTTGCGCCTGGATACACTTATACAGACAGTCAGATAGAAGAGATTCAGACAGCGATGGAAGGGGGATTTCAAGCGGTCAGAAAATTGATTCCGGAAGATGCCAGTGATTATGAAAAGGTTCGTATTGTTTATACCTATATTATAGATACGACAGAATATCAGTCCGGGGAAGATGACCAGAGTATTGCCGGGGTATTCTGGAAAAAAGCTGCTGTATGTGCAGGGTACGCGGGAGCTGTCCAGTATCTTCTGGAAAGATTGGATGTTCCATGTATTTATGTGGACGGAAGTACGAGAGAAAGTACAGAAGGACATGCATGGGATATTGTAAAAATAGGCGAAGCGTATTATTATGTAGATGCGACAAACGGAGATCAGCCGGATTTTTTGAATGGGGATGCAGCTCAGCTGGAAGAACATAAGACTACAATTTATGATTATCTCTGTCCTTTCCCGGAAGAATATGAAAAAACCTATACACCATCAGAAGAGCTGACAGTTCCCAAATGTACAGCGAAGGATCTGAACTTTTATGTTTTGAATCAGGGATGTTTTGATGAATATGACTGGCAGACAATAGATGACTACTGTAAAATGAGACTGGATAATGGTGCAGCAGTGGTACGTTTTAAATTCAGCAATCAGGAAGCTTTTGATGCGGCTTGTAAGGAATGGCTGGACGGTGGAGAAGTACAGAGGGTAGCACAGTATTATATGAAACTGAATGGTCTTGGACAGGTAGAGTATCATTATGGAGTGTTGAATAATTTTTATACCATATATTTTATTTTTTGAATATAGGATTGTGTTTACGGATATATGGCAGAAGGCTTTGATTATAAAAGAAGTTTGAAAAAGAAAGGAGCAGGATAATGAATATGGATATGCTATCAAGAGTGTTTGATATGATACAGAGGGTTGGAGGAATGGAACAAGTCGGCCAGCTTATGGTAATCGTGTATGGTGTGATTTGTGTTTTTGGCCTTATGAATTGTATTCTTGGATACCGTATCTTGCGGTTCTGGATGATGATTTTCGGATTTCTCATCGGCGCCGGAGGCGGTTTTGCGGCAACTTATATATCCGGTGTCCAGGATAAAATGGTAATTGTGGGTGCGATGGCTGGTCTGGGTATTGTACTGGCAATTGTTTCTTTTTTGATTTACAGGGCGGGTATTTTTGTGCTGGGATTTGGCATTGGAATATCCTTAAGCATTTATCTGGTTCATCCGACCAGTTCATTTTCTTTCTTTCTCTGCATTTTAATTGGTGTAGGACTTGGTGTTTTGGCCATGCGCTATGCAAAAGGTGTGATTATTATCGGAACCAGTGTGCTTGGAGGAGTTCTGACCGGAATTTCTATCGCTCAGATAGGCGGTCTGGCACAGTTTCCCTATGGGATTGGCATGGCGGCTGGAATTGCGCTTCTTGGTATGCTTATCCAGTTTACAATTAACAAGGATCATTATGATGAGGAAGAGGATGAGGAAGAACCATACGAAGATACAGATAAACGAATAAGAAAGAAAAATGCTTCCAACAGTCAGGAATATGATTCTAAATATAACAGAGAAGACTTATATAAAAATCCTTCAGATAGACGTTCGGAAGGCAGAATACGAAATACAGATTCTGATGAAAGGTATTCCCGCAGGAATACAGGGCGTAATAAAGAATATTCTGACAGAAAAAAATCAGCAGATATTCAGAGAAGAATCCGCAGAAGAGAAGAAGACAGTTCTTCGGACAACCGAAGAAGTGCAAGAAGCAGCGCTAGCGCCGGCAGAAGAACGGCATCGGAAAGAAACAGTTCCCCGGATCGAAGACGAAGTAGCACAAGCCGAAATTATTCTTCTGATACAAGAAGAAGCCAAGGCCGTAATTCGTCTGGAAACAGCGGACAGAGCGGCCGAAGATCCCGCTATAATGATTCGGAGCCAGAAGATCGTGACGTTTCTTATTATGATGATGTTTATGAAGAACCTGTGGATACATATGATGATTTTGAAAGACGCCAGCAGAGAAAAAGACAGATGGACATTGAAAATATGGCAGATTATGATGATCTGAAATCCACAGAAGCTACAGATACGGAAGATTATGATGAATGGAAAGATAATTAAGAGAAAATTCGGGGAGTGACAGAAATGGGAAAAGAAGCGAAGACCAATGCGATGCGTATGCTTGACAGAAAAAAAGTGAAATACGAGGCAATCGCCTATGACTGCGGAGAATTTATTGACGGAATCCACTGTGCGGATATTACAGGTGCGCCTCATGATCAATCTTTTAAAACTCTGGTTATGGAAGGAAAAAGTGGTGGCTATTATGTATTTGTGGTTCCGATCGAAAAAGAGGTAGACAGGAAAGCGGCGGCGAAATCCGTTGGAGAAAAAACGGTAGATATGATTCATGTGAAAGATCTTACGAAGATTACCGGCTATATCCGAGGAGGCTGCAGTCCTCTTGGAATGAAGAAGAATTATCCGGTAGTATTTGATCAGTCAGCGGAGAATTTTGAGGAAATTTATGTGAGTGGCGGAAGAGTAGGGCTTACTCTGAAAGTTCCACTTAAAGATCTCCTGGATGTGACACAGGGAAAACTTGCTCCGATCACAATGGAGTAACGGATTGACAAAAAAGAAATACTAAAAAGCTTCTGCATGCGGGGAAAACCTGCGGCAGGAGCTTTTTTACTGACAAAAATCCCCTGCATCTGCTTTTTATAAGCAGGCAGGGGAAATACATGCATCAAAATGGTTATGAAAAATTTAGTTATCCTGGGCGTCTTCTTCATTAACCTGGAAGACATGGCGTTTTTTGGCCATCTCATCGCTTGCAAGATATTCATCATAAGTTGTGATTTTGTCAACCAGTTTGCCGTTTGGAAGGATTTCCATGATACGGTTTGCAGTTGTCTGTACGAACTGATGATCGTGGGAAGTGAAAAGGATCACGCCCGGGAATTTGATCAGTCCATTGTTTAATGCTGTAATGGACTCCATATCCAGGTGGTTGGTAGGCTCATCCAGAATCAGGATATTGGCTCCGGAGATCATCATTTTGGAAAGAAGACAACGTACCTTCTCGCCACCGGAAAGGACACGGACACGTTTCACGCCATCCTCGCCAGGGAAAAGCATACGTCCCAGGAAGCCACGTACATAAGTTGCGTCCTTGATCTCGGAGTACTGTGTAAGCCAGTCTGTGATAGTGAGATCGTTATCAAACTCCTGGGTATTGTCCTTCGGAAAATATGCCTGGGAAGTGGTGACACCCCATTTGTAATTTCCTTCATCCGGCTCCATCTCTCCTGTAAGAATCTTAAAGAAGGTTGTAATTGCCTGCTCATTGGCACCTACGAAAGCAACCTTATCTTCACGTCCGAGAGTAAAGGAAATATTATCCAGAACTTTTACTCCGTCAATAGTCTTGGAAAGATTTTCGACCATAAGGACTTCGTTTCCGATTTCACGGTTTGGACGGAAGTCGATATATGGATACTTACGGCTGGAAGGACGCATATCGTCCAGCTGGATTTTTTCCAGGGCACGCTTTCTGGAAGTTGCCTGTTTGGATTTGGAAGCGTTGGCACTGAAACGGGAAATAAATTCCTGGAGCTCTTTAATCTTCTCTTCTTTTTTCTTATTGGCTTCTTTCATCTGTTTGATCAGAAGCTGGCTGGATTCAAACCAGAAGTCATAGTTTCCGGCATAGAGCTGAATCTTACCATAGTCGATATCAGCAGTATGTGTGCAGACTTTATTCAGAAAATAACGGTCATGGGATACTACGATAACGGTATTATCAAAATTGATCAGGAATTCCTCCAGCCATTCAATAGCAGGAAGGTCCAGATGGTTGGTAGGCTCATCCAGAAGAAGGATATCCGGATTTCCGAAGAGGGCCTGTGCAAGAAGGACCTTGACTTTCATACTACCGGTAAGGTCTGCCATCTGTGTATAGTGGAACTCGGTGTCAACACCAAGGCCGTTCAGAAGAGTAGCGGCATCGGATTCTGCTTCCCAGCCATTCATCTCCGCAAATTCGCCCTCAAGCTCGCTAGCACGGATACCATCTTCGTCTGTAAAATCTTCTTTTGCGTAAATGGCCTCTTTTTCTTTCATGATCTGATAGAGTCTTTCATTACCCATGATAACAGTATCCAGAACAGGATAGGCATCATATTTGAAATGATCCTGCTGCAGGAAAGAAAGTCTTTGTCCAGGTGTGATTACGATATCACCCTTTGTTGGCTCAAGCTGGCCGGAGAGGATTTTGAGGAATGTAGATTTACCTGCGCCGTTAGCGCCGATTAATCCATAGCAGTTGCCCTCTGTAAATTTGATGTTAACGTCTTCAAAAAGTGCTTTTTTTCCAACACGCAGTGTGATGTTGTTTGCTGAAATCATATCATACCTCTTTTTTCATTAATAAAAATCGTTTCAATTACATAGTATAACATTACAATCGTTTCCTATTGTACCGTAAACTGAAAAATTTGCAAGCTGTATTTTCTTTTTTTATATAAATAGAGGAAAAACAGCGGATTTACAATGAATTACAGGAAAATAATAACCTTTTATTATTGAAAAAAATGCGTTATACTGACGTATATGATAAACAGAGCAGCCTGGAATTAAAGATATATTTTGACACGGATGAAACACCCGGGAACGTGTCGGTACAGGCAGGGGCAGAAATTATCATAAATCAGCAGCTTAGTTGAACAGAAGAGAGGTTAGAGATGTTTATCACCAGAGAAAGCGATTATGCGATGCGGGTTGTCCGCGCATTGATGGGGGAGACGCGTTTAAGCGTCAGTGAGATCTGCGAGAGGGAGGCGATTACAGCACCTTTTGCCTACAAAATACTGAAGAAACTTCAGAATGCGGGAATTGTAGAAGGATATCGCGGAGTTCATGGCGGATATGCCCTGAAAAGAGATCCTGCGGATCTGACATTATATGATATATATAGTGCGATTGATTCTGACATGTCTATCATTGAGTGTCTGAATGGAAAATGTGAATGTACAAGAAACGGTCAGGACGGTGTGCCATGTTATGCTCATGATGAACTGAAAGAAATTCAGGGACAGCTGTGGGCGATGCTCCGGCGGAAATCCATGAAAGATCTTTTTGAAAAAGAGGAGCAGTAAACTGCCGTGACAGGTGAAAATAAGCGTATGATAAGATAATAAGAAGAGCGGGAAAGGAGCAGGAATGAAGCTTCTGGCCGGCTCTTTTTTCTTGTCAAAAAGATAACAACGTTTGTACATGATAATATACAAAAAACAGCGAAAGAAAATGGACATAACTGGGAATCTATGCTATAATAACCAATGGAATTTTAGGCCCTTGACAGCCTAAAAATATATTTTCAACAAACCTTTAAGGAGGAATAAACAAATGGCAAGAAAGATGAAAACCATGGATGGTAACCATGCAGCCGCTCATGCATCATATGCTTTTTCTGATGTAGCTGCTATTTACCCGATTACCCCTTCATCTGTAATGGCTGAGGCAACAGACGAGTGGGCAACTCAGGGAAGAAAGAACATCTTTGGACAGGAAGTACAGGTTACAGAGATGCAGTCTGAGGCTGGTGCAGCAGGTGCTGTTCACGGTTCTCTGGCAGCAGGTGCCCTGACTACAACCTACACAGCTTCCCAGGGTCTTCTGCTTATGATCCCGAACCTTTACAAGATTGCTGGTGAGCAGCTTCCGGGAGTTATCAACGTATCTGCCCGTGCACTTGCTTCCCACGCACTTTGTATTTTCGGTGACCATTCCGACGTTATGGCCTGTCGTCAGACTGGATGTGCAATGCTTTGTGAGTCTTCTGTACAGGAGGTTATGGACCTTACACCGGTTGCTCATCTTGCAGCAATCAAAGGAAAAGTTCCGTTCATCAACTTCTTCGACGGATTCCGTACATCTCATGAGATCCAGAAGATCGAGACATGGGACTATGAAGATCTGAAAGATATGGCAGATATGGACGCAATCGCAGAGTTCCGTAACCGTGCTCTGAACCCGAACCATCCATGTCAGAGAGGTTCCGCTCAGAACCCGGATATCTTCTTCCAGGCAAGAGAGGCATGTAATCCATATTATGACGCTCTTCCGGCAGTTGTTCAGGAGTACATGGACAAAGTTAACGAGAAGATCGGAACAGATTACAAACTGTTCAACTACTACGGAGCTGCTGACGCTGAGCACATCATCGTAGCTATGGGTTCCGTAAACGATACCATCGAGGAGACAATCGATTACCTTATGGCAGCTGGTAAGAAAGTCGGTGTTGTTAAAGTTCGTCTTTACAGACCATTCTGTGCACAGGCTCTTATCGATGCAATCCCGGATACAGTTAAGCAGATCTCTGTTCTTGACAGAACAAAAGAGCCAGGAGCACTTGGCGAGCCTCTGTATCTTGATGTTGTTGCAGCTCTTCGCGACAGCAAGTTCAGCGATGTTAAGATCTTTACAGGACGTTACGGACTTGGTTCCAAAGATACAACACCTGCACAGATCGTAGCAGTATATGAGAACACTGAGAAAGAGAAATTCACAATCGGTATCGTTGATGATGTTACAAACCTTTCTCTTGAGACAGGTGCACCACTTGTTACAACACCAGAGGGAACAACAAACTGCAAGTTCTGGGGACTTGGAGCTGATGGTACTGTAGGTGCTAACAAGAACTCCATCAAGATCATCGGTGATAACACAGACATGTACGCTCAGGCTTACTTCGATTATGACTCCAAGAAGTCCGGCGGTGTTACAATGTCTCACCTTCGTTTCGGTAAGAAACCGATCAAATCCACATACCTGATCCACAAAGCAAACTTCGTTGCATGTCATAATCCGTCCTATGTTAACAAATATAACATGGTACAGGAGCTTGTTGACGGAGGTACATTCCTTCTGAACTGTGCTTGGGATATGGAAGGACTTGAGAAACATCTTCCAGGACAGGTTAAAGCTTTCATCGCTAACCACAATATCAAATTCTACACCATCGACGGTGTTAAGATTGGTATTGAGACTGGCATGGGACCAACACGTATCAATACAATCCTTCAGTCCGCATTCTTCAAACTTACAGGAATCATTCCTGAGGAGCAGGCTATCGAGCTTATGAAAGCTGCTGCTAAAGCTACTTACGGACGTAAAGGTGATGACGTTGTTAAGAAGAACTGGGCAGCTATCGATGCCGGTGCTAAACAGGTCGTAGAGGTTCAGGTTCCGGAGAGCTGGAAGAACGCTGAGGACGAGGGACTCTTCATGTCTCACGCATCCCACGGTGCTCAGGAAGCTCAGGACTTCGTAAACAACATCCAGTGCAAGATCAATGCTCAGGAAGGTAACAGCCTCCCAGTATCTGCATTCAAGGATTATGTAGATGGTACAACACCATCCGGAACAGCTGCATATGAGAAACGTGGTATCGCAGTTAACGTTCCTGTATGGGTTCCGGACAACTGTATCCAGTGTAACCGCTGTGCATATGTCTGCCCGCATGCTGCAATCCGTCCGGTTGCCATGACAGCAGATGAGACAGCTAACGCTCCAGAGGGAATCAAGACACTTCCGCTTACAGGAATGAAAGAGTATACATTCACAATGACTGTATCCGCTCTTGACTGTACAGGATGTGGTTCCTGTGCAAATGTCTGCCCAGGAAAGAAAGGCAACAAAGCTCTTGAGATGGCTCCACTTGAAGCTAACGCAGGAGAGCAGAAATACTTCGATTACGGTGTAACACTTCCTCAGAAGGAAGACGTTATCGCTAAATATAAAGAGACAACTGTAAAAGGCAGCCAGTTCAAACAGCCGCTCCTCGAGTTCTCAGGCGCTTGTGCAGGTTGTGGTGAGACACCATACGCTAAGCTGATCACACAGCTCTTTGGTGACAGAATGTACATTGCAAATGCTACAGGATGCTCCTCTATCTGGGGTAACTCTTCACCATCTACACCATACACAACAAACGCTAAGGGACAGGGTCCTGCATGGTCCAACTCTCTGTTCGAGGATAACGCAGAGTTCGGTTATGGTATGCTTCTTGCACAGCGTGCAATCCGTGGCGGTCTGAAAGAGAAGATCGAAGACCTTGTAGCTAACGGAACAAACGAGGATGTTAAGGCAGCTGGTCAGGAATGGCTGGATACTTACGCTGTAGGCGCAACAAATGGCGCAGCTACAGAGAAACTCGTTGCAGCTCTTGAGGCTTGCGGATGTGACAAGGCTAATGAGATCCTTGCACAGAAAGACTTCCTCTCCAAGAAATCCCAGTGGATCTTCGGTGGTGATGGATGGGCTTACGATATCGGATTCGGTGGTGTTGACCACGTTCTCGCAAGCGGACGCGACATCAACGTTATGGTATTCGATACAGAGGTTTACTCCAACACAGGCGGACAGTCTTCCAAGTCTACACCGACAGGTGCGATCGCTCAGTTCGCAGCAGGCGGAAAAGAGACTAAGAAGAAAGATATGGCATCTATCGCAATGAGCTATGGCTATGTATACGTAGCACAGATCTCCATGGGTGCTGACTTCAACCAGACTGTAAAAGCAATTGCAGAGGCAGAGGCATATCCGGGACCATCCCTGATCATCGCTTATGCTCCATGTATCAACCATGGTATCAAGAAAGGTATGAGCAAAGCTCAGACAGAGGAAGAGCTGGCAGTTAAGTGCGGATACTGGCACAACTTCAGATTCAACCCGGCTGCTGAGAACAAGTTCAGCCTTGATTCCAAGACACCGGATATGGAGAACTATATGGACTTCCTGAACGGTGAGGTTCGTTACAACTCTCTGCAGCGTCAGAATCCTGAGAAAGCTGCTAGACTGTTCGCTAAGAACGAGTCTGAGGCTCAGGCTAGATATGAGTATCTGCAGAAACTTATTACTCTTTACGGAGCAGATAAGAAAGAAGACTAATTACTGATCAATAGTTACTGTTTATACAGTGTGCTTGCTGATTAAGCATTAGGTGACAGGCCTGCGGTGTTTAGCGCACCGCAGGCCTTTTTCATATACAGGAGAGACATATATGAGAAGATTTTTTTCGAAGGAGAAATCCGGGAAAGAGAAAAAAGCAGATTTTTATATTCTGTATACGATGGTTTTTGTGGCGATTTCGCTGGTTATTTATGGCTGCTTTTATTTTAATGGAAAAGCACTGGTCTGGAGTCATGATGGAGTCCCACAGCATATCAATGCTCTGGCCTATTATGGAAAATATCTGCGGAATGTGCTGAAAACACTGGTATTTGACCATAAGATATCGCTGCCTATGTGGGATATGCACATTGGGTATGGCTCTGATATCCTTACAACATTGCATTATTATGTGATTGGCGATCCGCTGACTTTGTTTTCCGTTTTTGTTCCCGAAAAAAATACGGAAATCTTATATGAGATTCTGATTTTTCTGCGGATTTATCTTGCGGGGATTACGTTCAGTATCTACTGTTTTTATCGAAAAAATCCAAAACAGGCGACATTTATCGGCTGCCTGGTTTATATATTTGCAGGGTGGACTATCTATGCGTCCATGAAACATCCTTATTTTTCCAATCCCATGATTTATCTGCCGCTTGTTCTTATGGGAATTGATAAGGTCTACAAAAAAGAAAAGCCATACCTTTTTATCTGGGCAACGGCTGTAGCGGCAATGTCAAATTTTTATTTCTTTTATATGATCAGTGTCTTTATGGTGTTATATGCGGCTTTCCGGTATTTCGGCATATTCCGGAAGCGTTCCGTAAAAGATGTATTTCAGTGGTTCCTGAAATTTGCCGGATTTTATTTGGTGGCACTTATGATTGCTGCACTGATCTTTTTGCCTGTGATCATGACTCTGTTTGGGACAGAGCGTTTTCAGGCACAGAATTATGTGCCATTTTTATATGATCGCATTTATTATGAAAAATATCTCGGCTGCCTGATCGGCGAGAATATGATCCAGTGGGGAGTGGCTGGATATTCTGCAGTTGCCATGGCAGGCGTGTTTGTAATTTTTTCCAAAAGAAAAAAATATACAGGACTGAAACTGGGATTTGTACTTTTGAATCTGTTTTTGCTGATTCCTTTTGCGGGTCATGTGCTCAATGGATTTTCCTATGTCTCCAACCGCTGGATCTGGGCATATGGAATGCTGATCGCCTATATTCTGGTGCAGGCATATCCGGAACTGTTTACTTTGCAGATGCAGGAAAAACGACGGATTTTTATTATGCTGCTGGTATATTGTGTTCTTGCGCTGGTTTCGAAATCTGCCCGCACGGAGCGGAACAGTATGGCTGTGATGCTGCTGGTACTGGCTGTATTTACAGTACTTTCTTATGGGAACATTTTCATACAGGGAAAATATCTCTGTGGAATGCTGGTTGCTGTGCTTATAACAAGCATTATTCTGAATGTATCTTATCAGTATTCCTATGAAAAAAATTATCTGTCAGAGTTTGAAGAAAAGAATCGGGCACTGGAAGAACTTCAGGATGGGCCGGATCGGACGATTCTGTCCCTGGATGGGTCTTCTTCCAGCAGGTATGATCAGTACAAAACGGGCTCTTATGTAAATACTGCCATGTATATGGGAACTAACAGCACTTCCTATTATTTCAGTGTGGCAAATGGAAATATCAGCCGGTTTTTTGACGAAATGTATCTGAACACACCGTGGGATTATCATTACAGCAGTCTGGATGGAAGAACGATTTTGGATCGACTTGCTTCTGTGAAATATTTTGCTGTCAAAAGAAACGGATATGGATATATTCCTTACGGATACGACGAAGAGGCTGCTTCAACCAAAAAGTACAGAATTTATGAAGATGAGGATTCTCTGCCACTGGGCTATACGTACGATTCCTGGATTTCCAGAGAAAAATATGAAAAGCTTTCTGTGACCGAAAAACAGCAGGCATTGCTGCAGGGAGCAGTTGTGGAAAAAAGCAGCCTTCCGGAAACGCAGCTTTCCTTTGATGACAAGAAAGCAGATTTTACACTGGAAGCTGGTAAAGGATGTAAGATCAAAGATGGAAAAATTATTGTGACAAAGAAAAATGCAAAAATTTCTATCGGATATCGGGGAGAGCCCAAATCAGAAGTTTATCTGATTGCCAAAAATCTGGATTTTAGTGCTTATTCTCCCCGGGAACAGGTCAGCGATAAAAAATGGAATTCTCTTACGGAATACGAAAAGAACCAGATTCTTTACGAAGATGATAACTGGCGCTACTGGAAGGAAAGCAAAGAATCAGCAGTGGAGGTTTCACTGGGGTCTGTGGACAAGACAATTCGGATTTTTACCGATAAATATAACGGATACAGTGGCCGTCATAATTTTCTTCTGAATATGGGGTATAAAAATTACAGTGCGGGAACTATGACGCTGACATTTTCCATGCCAGGAGAATATACGTTTGATGATCTGTATCTGGTGTGTCAGCCTATGGAATCTGTTGAAAAACAGACAGAGAAGCTTGGAAAAGAAAGCCTTGAGAATGTGAGTATGGAAACAAATAAAATTATCGGTGATATTGAAGTATCTTCCGATAAATTTCTGGCATTTTCGATTCCTTACAGTGCGGGATTTCGTGCTTACGTAGACGGAAAAAAGGTTGATCTTATAAAAGCCAACAGTATGTATATGGGAATTGAATTAAAAAAGGGAAAACATGAGATTGTACTTACTTACTGTACTCCATATATTGTACCGGGATTGATACTGACAGCAACCGGGCTGCTTCTGTTTCTGCTGATTGCAGTGTCATATCGGAAGCCAAAGAAATCTGGAGAAAGGGGAAAACAGAAAAAATGAGCAGATTATCGGTGGTTTTGCCTGCGTATAACGAAGAACAGATTCTGGCAAAAACCTGCCGTATATTGAAAGAAATTTTGAGTTTTTCAGAAATAGAGTATGAACTGGTTTTTGTGGATGACGGATCCTCAGACAAAACCTGGAATGTGATCGAAAAAGTATCGAAAGAAGACAGAAATATTTCAGGAATACATTTTTCCAGAAATTTTGGAAAAGAGGCCGCAATTATTGCAGGACTTGCACAGGCTTCCGGGGATGCGGTGGCAGTGATGGACTGTGATCTTCAGCATCCGCCGGAAACGCTTGTAAAAATGTTTTTGTTGTGGAGACAGGGATTTGAAGTAATAGAAGGCGTCAAAAAAAGCCGGGGTAAAGAAAGCAGAATTCACGGAAAAAGTGCTGGATTTTTCTACAGAATCATGTCCGGAGCTACAGGTTTTGATATGAAAAATGCGTCGGATTTTAAACTGCTGGATAGAAAAGCAGTAGAGAGTGTTCTTTCCATGCCAGAGAGAAATATGTTTTTCCGGGCGGCATCGTCCTGGGTTGGATTTAAAAGTACTTCCGTACCTTTTGAAGTTCAGGAAAGAGAAGCCGGGGAGACGAAATGGTCTACAAGAGCGTTAATTGGATATGCATTCCGAAATATTGTGTCATTTACTACGATTCCGTTGCAGTTTGTAACTGCGGGAGCAGGTGCCTGTTTTCTGTGTTCGCTGATTCTTCTTATATATTCTCTGATACGGTATTTTACCGGACATGCAGTAGAAGGGTATACGACCCTTTTGATTGTCACATTGTTTATTGGCAGTGCAATTATGCTGAGCCTTGGAATTATCGGATATTATATTGCCAGAATTTACGAAGAGGTAAAGCATCGGCCGAGATATATCGTATCAAAAATTATACATGGAGGAATGATAAGTGAAGAAACTGATTTTAAAGATGTATGAAAATGATGTCATTCGTTATATTTTCTGGGGCGGCTGTACAACACTTGTAAATCTGGTAAGTTTTTATCTTATGAGAATTGCAGGGCTTCCTCTGATGGCTGCCAACATCATATCAATTATACTGGCAATCCTGTTTGCGTATGTTGTAAATTCCAGATTTGTATTTCACGATTCGTGTGAGACACTGAAAGATCACATACAGCCATTTGTAAAATTTATAAGTGCACGTCTGGTGACGATGGTTATTGAAGTTGGCGGTGTGTGGCTTCTGGCTGTTGTAATGGGATTTCATGACATGGTTGCAAAATTCTGCACCCAGTTTCTTGTGCTGGTGCTGAATTATATATTTAGTAAATTTTTAATTTTTACTACAGGTAAAAAGACGGGAGGTAGCAAATGATGACTTTGAAAGAGGCAGTAAAAAAGATCCGTCCGCTGGATGAAAAAGCCATGGAGGGTGCAAAAAAAAGATGGGACAGTATTGCAAAGCCACTGCATTCCTTGGGTGAACTTGAAAATATGCTGACACAGATTGCTGGTATCACAGGTACTCCGGATGTCCGTGTGGAGAAAAAAGCAGTGGTTGCCATGTGTGCGGATAATGGGGTTGTGGAGGAAGGTGTGACACAGACCGGGCAGGAAGTTACTGCAATTGTGGCCGAGAATTTTCTGGCAGGAACCACAACCTGCTGTGTAATGTGCCGTCAGTGTGGAGCGGAGCTGTTTCCTGTGGATGTTGGAATGGTAACGGACACAAAAGTACGTACAGATCATAAGGTTGCTTACGGAACTAAAAATATGACAAAAGAGCCGGCAATGACAAGAGAACAGGCAATTCAGGGAATTGAAGCGGGAATTGCCATGGCTGAGGAACTGAAGGGAAAAGGATACCAAGTTCTTGCCACCGGTGAAATGGGAATCGGAAATACCACTACCAGCAGTGCAGTTGCGGCAGTGCTTCTGGGAAAACCGGTAGAAGATATGACAGGAAGAGGAGCCGGACTTTCCGGTGAGGGGCTTGTACGAAAAATTAATGCGATCAAAAAGGCGATTGCATTAAACAGTCCGGATCGTTCGGATGCCATTGACGTCCTGGCAAAGGTAGGAGGACTGGATATTGCAGGAATGGCCGGTGTGTTTATCGGTGGAGCGGCACTTGGTATGCCAGTTGTAATGGATGGATTTATTTCCTGTGTGTCTGCGCTGATCGCAGTAAAAATCTGCCCGCAGGTACAGGATTATATTGTTGCGTCCCACGTTTCCAAAGAACCAGCGGCACATCTGATCCTGAAAGAACTGAATAAAGAGGCGATCATCCATGCCGGAATGTGCCTTGGAGAGGGTACCGGAGCGGTTGCCTTATTCCCGTTGATGGATCTGTCCTGTGCAGTATACAATTCCATGAGTACTTTTGGAGATATCAATGTAGAACAGTATGAGGAGCTGAAATAAGATGCTGGTTGTTGTAACAGGAGGCAGCGGAAGCGGAAAGTCTGCTTTTGCGGAGGACAGGGTACTTTCTTTTGGAGAGGCGAGAAGGATCTATATTGCCACCATGCAGGCTTTTGATGAGGAAAGTCACCGTCGCGTTCGAAGACATCGCCGGATGCGGGCAGGAAAAGGTTTTGAGACCATTGAGAGATACACAGAGCTGGATGAGCTGATACTTCCCAAAAACTGTGTCGTGCTTCTGGAATGTATGTCCAATCTGGTGGCAAATGAAATGTTCCGGGAAGATGGATTCCATCCGGAGGTTTCCGAAAAGATCACAGAAGGAGTAAGAAACCTTCTTTCACAGGCAGAACACGTGGTGATCGTTACCAACGAAATTTTTTCCGATGGAATTCTCTATGAAGGAGAATCTGAAAAATATAAGGAACAGCTGGGACAGATTAATTGCAATCTGGCTGAGATGGCGGATGCTGTTGTAGAAGTGGTATACGGAATCCCGGTCTGGCATAAAGGTGGTGAGAAAGCATGAAAAGTGTATGGAACAGTTTTAAAGCGGCATTTGCCATGTTTTCTAAGATTCCCACACCTATGGTAGACTGGAATAAAGAAAACATGAAGTACATGATGTGTTTCTTTCCTTTTGTAGGAACAGCCATCGGTATTCTGACCTGGCTTGTGGGATATGTGCTGGGAAGCCATGTACAGATGGAGCCGTTTTTTCTTGCAGTGATCCTTACTGTGATCCCGGTTTTTGTCACAGGCGGGATCCATGTGGACGGACTTCTGGATACTTCAGATGCGTTAAGTTCCTGGCAGGAGCGTACAAGAAGACTGGAGATTCTGAAAGATTCTCATGCAGGGGCATTTGCCATTATCACAGCCTGCGTTTATTTTATTCTGTGGCTGGGTGCCTGGAAACAGTTGCTTGGTGATCACGATGGAATCTGTATCATGAGCATTGGATTTATGATGTCCAGATGTCTTTCCGGAATTGGTGTGATCATATTTCCAAAAGCAAGGACAGATGGAACCGTAGCAGAATTTTCCAGAAATGCATCAGAGATTGTGGCACGAAATGTTCTGGCCATGATGTTTGCGGCACTGGCAGTATTGATGATATGGATCAATCCAGTAAAAGGTGTACTTGCAGCAGGAACAGCACTGCTGGTATTCTGGTGGTATCATCATATGGCCATGAAATATTTTGGAGGAACGACTGGAGATCTTTCAGGCTTTTTCCTCTGTATCTGTGAAGTTGTGATGGCTCTGGTGCTGGGCGTAAGTGGTATAGTTGTTCTGTGAAATGAAAATGGAATGAGGTAAAAAGATATGGAAATGATAATCGGCGGTGCCTATCAGGGAAAAAGCAGTTATGCAAAAAAACAGTTTCCTGATGTGAAATGGAAATGTGGTGCGGAGCTTACAGAGGAGGAACTTCTGGAAGCAGAAGGAGTTCTCGGTTTTCACCAGTACATAAGAAAGTGCCTGAAAGCAGGTGCGGATCTGTCAGGCCTTGCAGAAAAGCTTGCGGAGAAAAATCCGGGTGTGGTTCTGGTCTGTGAGGAAGTAGGATACGGAATCGTTCCGGCTGATGCTTTTGAACGGCAGTATCGGGAGGCTGTAGGCCGTGTTTGTACGGAACTTGCGGGAAAAAGCAGCAAGGTTACAAGAGTTGTATGTGGAATCGGGATGGTGCTGAAAAATGATTAAATTATATCTGATACGTCATGGCCAGACTCCGGGAAACAAACTTTCACGTTATATCGGTACCACGGATGAGCCGCTGAGTGATGAAGGCCGGGAATTTCTGAAAAAAATTTCCTATCCCATGCCGGAGGAGCTGTTTGTAAGTCCGCTTCTCCGCTGTGTGGAAACAGCAGAAATCCTTTTTCCGGGAAAACAGCTTCACATTATAGAAGAGCTTTCGGAATGTGATTTTGGAGAGTTTGAGAATAAAAATTACAAAGAGCTTGCCGGAAATGAAAATTATCAGAAATGGATCGACAGCAATGGAACAATGCCGTTTCCGGGCGGAGAGAGTAGAGAAGTCTTTAAACATCGAAGCCTTACAGGATTTCAGAAAGCTGTGACACAGTGTATCCGAAAAAATGTGGATACAGCGGCGCTGGTGATTCATGGCGGAACCATTATGAATATTATGGAAGAATATGCAGACAGACACAGACCGTTTTATGAATGGCATGTAAAAAACGGCGGCGGTTATCTGGTTGAACTGGACCCGGATCTCTGGCAAAAAGAACGCAGAGAGTTTACAGTCTGTGAAGCATATATGGAGGGTTAAAAAATGAATGGACGGATAATCAGCTGGACACGCAGTGATCTGAAATGGCGTGCAAAACAGGCTTTCCGAAAAAATTACTGGTCCGCAGTTCTGGTCAGTCTGGTGCTTGCTATCGTGCTGGCATCCGGCGGAAAAGGCGCAGCTCAAAGTGGTGCCGGCAATGTGATGAATTCAGATTACAGTTATCAGGTCAATACCTATCATTCCGATGGCTTCAGTTCCTATGCAGGCCATATGTTTGGCGGATCGTATTCTCCGTGGGCACTGATTTTTGCACTGGTAGGAGCCGGAGTAGTTGTTGCAGCGGCACTGGTCGGGATATTACTTAAAATTTTTGTGTGCAATGTATTTGAAGTAGGAGGGCGCAGTTTTTATATTGAAAATCTGTATGCAGTTCCAGGTGTCGGCAAACTGCTCAGCGCATTTCGTTCCGGATATTATGGAAATGTAGTAAAGACCATGTTTTTCAGGGATCTGTTTACATTTCTCTGGACCTTACTGTTTATTATCCCGGGAATCATAAAGTCTTATGAATATAAGATGGTTCCGTATCTTCTTGCAGAATATCCGGATATGGACAGAAAAGAAGTTTTTGCAAGAAGCCGTGATATGATGTATGGACAGAAGTGGAATACGTTTGTTCTGGATCTTTCCTTCATTCCGTGGAATATCCTTTCCACGATCACATTTGGACTGGTAGGTCTGTTCTATGTATCTCCATATCAGGATGCAACCTATGCGGAACTTTACGATACTCTGGCAACAGGAATGCCGGGAAATAACGGACAGCAGGTGTATGAAAATGGAAACTTCTATTATAACTGATAAAATGATCCTTGTACGTGGCGGCGGGGATCTTGCCACCGGTGTGATCCATAAACTCCACCAGAGCGGCTATCACATTCTGATTCTGGAATGTGACCGGCCAAGCGCTATCCGTCGTCATGTGGCTTTCTGTGAAGCTGTTTATGACGGAACTTCGGAAGTGGAAGGCGTTGTGTGCAGACGGATCCCGGAAACGGAAATTCCGGCACAGTGTAGAAGGTGCTGGGAAAAAGGAGAAATTCCTCTTCTGACAGATACGGAGGGAAAACATATCCGGGAACTTTCACCGGCAGCAGTAATCGATGCGATCCTTGCAAAAAAAAATCTTGGGACAAACAGAGATATGGCACCAGTGACCGTAGGTCTTGGGCCTGGATTTACTGCAGGGGAAGATGTGGATTATGTGATCGAAACCATGAGAGGCCATAATCTGGGAAGGATCATAAAAGAAGGCAGTGCACTTCCAAACACAGGTGTGCCTGGTCTAATCGCAGGAATCGGAAAAGAAAGAGTGATCCATTCACCGGCGGCTGGTGAAATGAAAAATATCAGCAGGATCGCAGATATCGTAGAAAAAGACCAGATCATTGCCATGGTCGGGGATGTTCCTGTAAAAGCAACAATATCCGGAGTGATCCGGGGACTGATCCGTGACGGTTATCCTGTTTTTAAAGGGATGAAAATTGCAGATATCGATCCAAGAGCGGAACAGAAGAAAAACTGCTTTACGATTTCGGATAAGGCAAGATGCATTGCCGGAGGGGTACTGGAAGTACTGCTATCCTGCGGGATACTCCCGGATACCACAACAGAAAAAAATTAAAAACAGGCGGGGTTATGTCATGAACAGAAAAGAAAAAGGAGCTCTGACAGCTGCTTTTACAGGAGGCGGAGGAAAAACCAGTCTGATCTTTTATCTGGCAAAAAAATTTTCCAGTCAGGGAAAACGTGTGATCGTGACAACAACCACCCACATGGCATGGGAACCGAAGCGTCCTTTTGCAGATGCAGAGGATACAGAGGAACTCTGCCGGCTTATAGAACAATATGGATATGTGATTGCGGCGAAACATAAAGCCGGACAGCCGAAGATTTCCGGTCCTGAACCGGAAACTCTGAAAAGGTTGTCCGGTTTTTGTGATCTTCTTCTTGTAGAAGCAGATGGAGCGAAGCGATTACCTTTGAAGGTTCCTGCTGTGCACGAACCGGTAATTCCGGAATTTGCGGATGTTGTAGTGGGTGTGACAGGGCTGGATTGCATTGGAAAAAAGATCTGTGATACGGCTCATCGCCCGGATGATGTAGCGGAATTTTTGCAGAAAAAGACAGAAGAGCTGGTGATGTGGGAAGACGTTGTAAAGATTGCGGCAGCAGAAGATGGATTGCGTAAAAATGTAGGTGAAAAAAGTTTTCTGGTATATTTTAACAAGGCAGATGTGCTGGAATCTTCAGACGTGGCTGAAAATATCATTAAAAAGTGTCGGGAAGCGGGCCTAGAAGCAGTGTGTGGAAGTCTGAAAGAGACGATGCGGCCGGCAGGAAATATGCCGGAAGTTTCATGGAATAAGGAGGAAATGAGAGATGAAGCTGGGACTGATCATGCTGGCAGCAGGAAACAGCAGACGGTTTGGGAGTAATAAGCTTTTGTATACCATTGAAGGAGAACCAATGTACCGGCATATTCTTTCAGAACTTATGAAAGTGAGAAAAGTGCTGAAAGAGCAGGGGCATAGCTGTGAGATCACAGTGGTAACACAGTATGACGAGATAGCGGCAGAAACGGAAAAATGTGGTGCACAGGTGCTTTATAATCTACATCCGGATGAGGGGATTTCTTCTTCTCTGAAAATTGGGCTCAGGAGAAATCGGGAGATGGATGCCTGTCTGTTTACAGTGGCTGATCAGCCGTGGCTCCGGGGGGAGACGATCCTGGCACTGGTTGGGGTATTTTTGAGAGAGGGGAAAGGGATTGCCTGTGTGGAGTATGAGGGGAAGCTTGGGAATCCTTGTGTATTTTCGGAGAGGTATTATGGGGAGCTGATGGGACTTGAGGGGGATGTTGGGGGGAAGAGAGTGGTTGTGCGGAATCGGGGGGATGTGGCGATAATGAGGGTGTTGGATGGGATGGAAATGATGGATGTAGATGTGATGGCGGACGGACGCCGGTGAGGTACCTGGGAATTTAGTGGTGGCAGCGAGAGGCTTTTGGACTATAATTTACGCTTTTGTATATACTAACTACAACAAGTAAGTAGCCGGCTAGACTTATTACCGGAAAAAAGAAAGCCAGCAGGGAACCGCCCTGGCGTATCGGGATGTTCTGCAGGAGTCCTGCTGATTCTTAGGTGGTGTGGTTTCTGCGTTATTCCCAAAAGGTCTGCTGCCTGAGCGTCTGGACGCGAGTTCAGAACTTTTGGGAATGGTTTTAGCAGAAGCCGCAGCGCCTTAGAATTCAGCGGACGACGAAGCCTTTCCCGATACGCCAGGGCGGTTCCCTGCGTACGTACGTCTATCATACTTTTATTTATTATTACTTACATAAAATGATTCCTAGCCGCCTCTTCCTCAGCCAACCGAACCGTCTCCTCAGAAGGATTGGAAATCACTGCAGAAGCCACGATCTCACAGGGAGGATTCCCCCTCACACTGTCTACAGCAGCAGTCACAGCAGAAACATCACCAGTCAGAAAAACAGTGGCATGGCCACCACATTTCGTCTGCCATGTAAGAAAAGAAACATCAGAAGTCTTCAGCATCTGATCGATCACAAGAATCGCATTGCTGCTGCCGACAACCTCAACTAAACCAAAAGCACCATAATTCATAAATCAGTCTCCCCCTTTACTTGTTGATCGTCATTTTCAGCGCAATCTCTGTATCCTCAGAAGGAGAAGCGATCACAGTATGAGAAACGACCTTACCAAGAGGCTTAGCTGCTTCCAGCGCAACCTCCATAGCTGCATTTACATCAGATACAGAACCACGCATCTTTACGCAGGCACCGCTTTTTAGACGGTTACGTTCAACACTCTGAATCTTAACATTAGCTGCCTTGGAAGCAGCATCAAGGGCAACGAAACAGGCAACCAGGTTATCCAGCTCAAAGACACCTACGGCCATGCCGCTGTAATTATTATCCATAAAAATACCTCCGTTCGGGGTTGATTCTCCGTGGTGTGGTTTTTTGACCGATTGTACGTGGAATCATTTCCGTTTTTATGGTTTTATTATAAACGATTCCGTCACAAATAACAAGAAATAAATAAAAGAATCTGTCATAAGAAAACATTATGTCGGCAAAAAACGACAGGATATTTACATTGATTTTTATATATAGTATAGTAAAAATATTAAAAATTACTGAGAAGGTGTAAAAATGCAAACGCATCAAACGGATTTTTCGAAAGGAAATGTATATCGCAATATCATGGAAGTGGCGGTACCGATGATCATCGCGCAGATACTGAATCTCCTATATAATATTGTAGATCGGATCTATATCGGAAGGATCCCGGAGATCGGGGCGACCGCACTGACTGGTGTGGGACTGTGTTTTCCCATCATAACACTGATCACAGCATTTACCTATCTGTTCGGAAATGGCGGTTCTCCACTTTGTTCCATGGAACGGGGAAGAGGCAATGAAAAAGAAGCAGAAATGCTGATGGGAAATACATTTGTGATGCTGATTGGTACAGGCATGGTCCTTACCGTGATCGGGCTTGTTTTTTACAGGCCGATCCTTTATGCGTTCGGAGCCAGTGATGTTACGTTTCCCTATGCTGCCAGTTACATAAAGATCTATCTTTTGGGAACACTGTTTGTAATGATCACACTGGGAATGAATCCTTTTATCAACAGCCAGGGATTTGGAAATACAGGAATGTTTACAATTCTGATCGGAGCAGTATTAAATATCGTTTTGGACCCGTTGTTTATCTTTGGATTACATTTGGGAGTCCGAGGCGCGGCAGTGGCTACGATCATTTCACAGTTTTGTTCAGCTGTGTGGGTATTAAGATTCCTCTGTGGGAAAAAGGCGGTTTTAAATCTCAAAAAAAGTGCCATGAAGATTTCCTGGAAAAGAGTGGCTGATATTGTAAGCCTTGGTATGTCCGGATTTTTTATGGCTTTTACCAACAGTCTTGTGCAGGTGGTCTGTAATGCAACACTTCAGACCTGGGGTGGAGATATCTATGTAGGTGTTATGACAGTCTTAAACTCTGTCAGGGACATTTTTACTATGCCAGTTCATGGACTGACCACGGGAGCGTCTCCAGTTATGAGCTTTAACTACGGGGAAAAGGCGTACGACAGGATCAAAAAGGCCATTAAATTTATCACAGTAGTCTGTATTGTTTATACAATGGCAGGCTGGGGAATCCTGAAAGTGATGCCGGAATTTTTTATCCGTATATTTAACAGCGATCCGGAACTTCTTGAAAAGGGTGTTCCGGCACTGCATATTTATTTTTTCGGATTCTGCTTTATGGCACTTCAATTTACGGGACAGAGTGTATTTGTCGCACTTGGAAAAGCAAAAAAAGCGACCTTTTTTTCACTGTTTCGAAAAGCGATCATAGTCGTTCCCCTGACGATCCTGCTTCCCTATGTGAGAGGACTGGGAACAGACGGTGTATTCTGGGCAGAACCGATTTCCAATCTGGTAGGCGGCTGTGCATGCTTTTTTACCATGCTGGCAACGGTTTTGCCGGAACTGAATGGAAAGCCGGGAACCGGGGAAAAACAAACTAACAGGCAGAAGATATAAAATAACAAAAAGGAGAACAGTTTATGTGTACAGCAGCAACTTATAAGACAAAAGACTTTTACTTCGGAAGAACACTGGATTACGAATTCTCTTATGGAGATGAGATCACCATCACACCGAGAAATTATACATTTGAGTTCCGGCATATGGAGAAACTTTCTAGCCATTATGCGATCATAGGCATGGCTCACGTGGCAGGAGATTATCCACTTTATTATGATGCTGTCAATGAAAAAGGTCTTGGAATGGCAGGCCTTAATTTTGTTGGAAACGCTGTATATAATGTGGTGGAAAATGGAAAAGAAAATGTGGCACAGTTTGAATTCATTCCTTGGATCCTTGGTAAATGTGCCACTGTGCAGGAGGCAAAAGATCTCCTGAAAAAGATCAATCTTGTAAAAACTCCCTTCAGTGAAATGCTTCCCTGTGCACAGCTTCACTGGATCATAGCGGATAAAGAAGAATCGATCACAGTGGAATCTATGGCGGACGGTCTTCACGTCTGGGATAATCCGGCAGGAGTCCTTACCAATAATCCGCCTTTTGACCAGCAGATGTTTATGCTGAATAATTATATGCATCTTTCTCCCAGACAGCCGGAAAATCATTTTTCTGAATCGCTGGGATTAAAAACCTACAGCCGTGGTATGGGAGCGCTGGGACTTCCGGGAGATCTTTCTTCTGCATCCAGGTTTGCAAGAGTAGCGTTTGTGAAAGACCATTCTTTTTCCGGAGATTCCGAGGAAGAAAGCGTCAGCCAGTTCTTTCATATCCTGGGGTCTGTTGACCAGCAGAGAGGATGCTGTGAGGTAGAACCAGGAAAATATGAGATTACTCTTTATACCTCCTGCTGTAACTGTGATAAAGGAATTTATTATTATACAACTTACGAAAATCATCAGATTTCTGCAGTTGATATGCACCATGAAGATCTGGATGGGACTGTGCCTGTGAGATATCCGGTTCTTCAGGGCGAAAAAATCTGTATGCAGAATTAAAATTGCAGAGTTTTTTTGTATGTGCTAGAATAAGCAGGATGATTTTATGACTGTCCGGAGAAAGCGGACAGGAACGAGAGGAGAACACAATGGCTTTATTTCAGGCATTTCGGGCAGTGAGACCCACTGAGGGAAAAGCGGAAAAAGTGGCAGCACTTCCCTATGATGTAGTAAGCAGAGAGGAAGCGCGTGAAATTGGCGAAAAAAATCCCTATTCTTTCCTACATGTAGACAGAGCGGAAATGGATCTGGATCCGGAGATTGATCTTTATGATGCAGAAGTCTATCAAAAGGCAAAGGAAAACCTGGACCGTTTTCAGGCAGAGGGAACGCTGATACAGGATGAAAAACCGAATTATTATCTGTATGAACTGATCCGGAAGGGAAAATCCCAGACAGGAATCGTGGGCGTCAGCTCTATCGATGATTACATGAATGGTGTGATCAAGAAGCATGAACTGACAAGAGAGGACAAAGAGCAGGACAGAATCCACCACGTGGATATCTGTGATGCCAATACAGGCCCGATCTTTCTTGCCTGCAGATATCCAAAAGAACTTCTTGTATTGATGGAAAACTGGAAAAACAGTCATGAACCGGTATATGATTTTACTTCCGAAGATGAAATTACACATCGGGTATGGATCGTGGATGAGGAGGAGAACATTCAGAAGATCCACAGCCTTTTTGGTGGAATTTCTTCCATCTATATTGCAGATGGCCATCACAGAGCAGCGTCTGCCGTAAAAGTAGGACAGAAACGAAGAAAAGAACATCCGGATTACACAGGAAAAGAAGAATTTAACTTTTTCCTGTCCGTAGTATTCCCGTATGATCAGCTGACAATCCTTCCATATCACAGAATTGTAAAAGATCTTAAAGGTATGGAACCGAAAGCTTTCATCGGAAGTATGAAGTTTAATTTTGAACTGATGGCAATGCCGGGATTTCCATGCAAACCGGTAGAAAAGCATTGCTTTGGTCTCTATGTGGATGGGGAATGGTTCCATCTGAAAGCATATCCGGATGTTTATGCCAAGAAAGACAGCGTAGGACAGTTGGATGTATCCATTCTTCAGGATAAGGTTCTGGGACCGGTACTTGGGATTGAAGATCCGCGTACAGATGAGAGAATCTGTTTTATGGGAGGAAATCACAAACTGAAAGATCTGGCTGCGGCTGCAGATGAAACCGGTGGCGCTGCTTTTGCCATGTATCCGACTTCGATGGAAGAACTGATGGCGATTGCAGATGAAGGAAAACTGATGCCGCCTAAGAGCACATGGTTTGAGCCGAAGCTTCGAAGTGGTCTTTTTATCCACAAACTTTCAGATTGACAATAGTTTTTTATAGAATTTTAATAAAATGGTCAGGAAAATCTTAGGAAATTACTACAGATTGCTCACATTTATTTTATAAGATATAAACCATGGTGAGCAAATGAGAAAGAGGGGTTTTCATGACAAACGAACAGTATTACGATTGTATCCAGCCATATCAGAATGCATGCCAGATCATGCGGGCCAAGCTGGAGGTGCTGAATGGAAGTCTGTACCAGAAGTCTTCCATATCTCCGATCCATAACATTCAGGAACGGATCAAAGCCAAAAAAAGCATCGAGAAGAAGCTTGAGAAGCTGGGACATTCGGACAGTGTGCAGAATGCCAAGGATTATCTCCGGGATATAGCCGGAATCCGTGTGATCTGCTATTTTATAGATGATATTTATAACCTTGTAAATGCGCTTAAGAGACAGAGTGAACTGATTTTCATCCGGGAGAAGGATTACATACAGAATCCGAAACCTAACGGTTACAGAAGCTATCATGTGATTATTGCCGTACCGGTTTATTATCTGGATACAATGGAATATTTTCCAGTGGAGATACAGCTGCGTACCATGACCATGGATCTGTGGGCAAGTATGGAGCACCGTGTCTGTTACAAGAAACTTCCGGAACACAGGGAAGAGCTGGCAGAAGCTTTTTGTCAGTATGCAGATATCCTGGGAAAGATCGAAGAACAGTTTGAAGCGTATAATGAGACTGGAATGCTGGAGGAGATCACACCTTCTGAGGTTGTGGATGCTCCGGCAGAGGGATAACAATGGAAATTGAAGAAGAATTTATCTCCGGATTCTGCCGCACTATGAATGGCGGAGAGACGGTATGCTGTGAGTATACACAGCGGGAAGACGGAAGTAGAGAGCTGACTTTTATGGACTGTGCACATGAACGCTGTGTGAATACAGGAGCCTGCGAAATTTTCAGGCAGGCACATGAACTGGAGCAGAAATAAATTTCAGGGAGGAAAGAAATATGAAACATACAGTAGATGCAATGGGTAAACAGTGCCCGATCCCTGTCGTAATGACAAAAAAAGTTCTGGATAAAGCAGAACAGGGAGATGAGATCCAGGTTCTTGTGGATAATGAGACCGCAGTAAACAACTTAAGCAGACTTGCCGGAAGTACCGGATGCAGTTTTGTTTCCAGAAAGACGGAAGGCGGTTATGAAATCCATATGGTAGTGAAATCCGATGTACAGGCCAGAACTGCCGCAGAACCGGAAATTGTCTGCACACCGGCTGCACCACAGGGAGATTATACAGTGGCCATCACTTCTGATAAGATGGGAGACGGAGATCCGGAGCTTGGTGCGATCCTTATCAAAGGCTTTGTGTATGCTCTGACACAGCTTGAGACACCGCCGTCTGTAATGCTTTTTTATAATGGAGGAGCGAAGCTTACTGCTTCGGATTCCCCATGCATTGAAGATTTGAAAACGTTGCAGGAACAGGGCTGTGAGATCCTGACCTGTGGAACCTGTGTGAACTTCTACGGGCTGAAAGAGCCGGCAGTGGGAACCGTGACGAACATGTATGCCATTGCAGAGAAACTTACGAAAGCCGGTAAAGTAATCCGCCCATAAAACAGAATATGGAAATGCCGCAGATTTTTCGGAGTCTGCGGCATTTTTGAAATCTTTATAATTCAATATCAATATTCTGTTCTTCAATATTATGACGTTTTGCATAACCGGTAAGCATCAGCGTCAGGGCACCGTCTCCGGTTACATTACATGCAGTACCGAAGCTGTCCTGCAGTGCAAAAATAGTAAGCATCAAAGCAGTACCGGAACTGTCAAATTTCAGCACGCCGGTAATGATACCAAGGGATGCCATAACCGTTCCGCCAGGAACGCCCGGAGCACCGATAGCGAATACACCAAGGAGCAGACAGAACAGAACCATAGTGCCTGGCGTTGGAACAGAACCGTACAGGATCTTGGAAACAGCCATACAGAAGAAAACTTCTGTAAGAACGGAACCGCAGAGATGGATATTTGCAAACAACGGGATTCCGAAATTTACCAGATCTTTACGAAGCGGTTTTGCCCTGGAGGCACACTGAAGGGCTACAGCCAGTGTTGCGGCAGAAGACATGGTTCCTACAGCAGTCAGATAAGCCGGTGCGTAGTGCCGGACAACCTCCAGAGGATTTTCACCGGAATAGATTCCGGCCAGGATGTACAGAAGAGCCATCCAGATGAAATGTCCGGCAAGAACCAGCACGATGATCTCCAGGAAAACAGGCAGCTGTCTGGTAATTGTACCTTCATAGGCAAGTCCACAGAAAGTAGAACCGATGAACAGCGGAAGAATCGGAATAATAATCCTTGACACCAGAGCCAGAACGATTTTCTGGAACTCATCCAAAAGACCGGTGACCAGTTTCGCTTTTGTCCAGGTGGCAGCCAGGCCGATCATGACAGAAAAAACAAGAGCACTCATAACCGACATGATCTGCGGGATCTCCAGTTCGAAGATTACTTCCGGCAGCTGTTTCAGCCCTGCCGCATAGGAATGAATGGACAGATGCGGAATAATAAAAAATCCGGACGCTGTGGAAAAAAGTGCCGCACCGATGGAAGAACCGTAGGCAAGGACTACAGCAACACCCAGCATTACGGAAGCATTTTTTCCGAGCTTGGTAATGGAGGGGGCAATAAAACCAAGAACGATCAGCGGAACACAGAAGGTGATGATCTGGCCCAGAATGTACTTGACTGTGACAACAATATTGAGAACTGCCATGGAAATTCCGTTTGTGCTGTACCGGTTCAGAACAAGCCCGGAGAGGATACCCAGGATTACAGCAACAAGGAGTTTAAAAGGCAGACTTTTGAAAAAAGATCCTTTTTTCATTGGAAAACCTCCTCTGATAGTATAAAATAAAGCCAAAACCAATTATAAGATTTTTTTATAAAAAGCACAAGGAGATTTGACATGATTTATCTGGATAACGCTGCTACAAGTTTTCACAAACCGGACTGTGTGGCCAGGGCTGTGGTGGAAGCCATGCAGCAGGCAGGAAACAGTGGAAGAGGAAGCAGTGGAGAGGCTATGGAAGCTTCACGGATTATTTTTGATACAAGATGCAAAATTGCACAGTTATTTGATGTGGAAGGACCGGAATGTGTGGCATTTACCGCAAACGCGACAGAGGCGTTAAACACTGCACTGTTTGGGATTCTGCATCCGGAAAGAGAAAAAGTCCATGCGATCTGTACGGAGATGGATCATAACAGTGTGCTCCGGCCTCTTTATGCGCTAGAGAAAAGAGGAATGGATCTGACCATTCTTCCGGCGGATGGAAAAGGCAGGATTTCTGTGGATGATCTGGAAGCGGCAATCCGCCCGGAGACGAAAGCAATTGTATGTACGCATGCATCGAATCTTACCGGAAACTGTAATGATATCCGTTCCATAGGAGCGATTGCCAGGAAACATGGAATCCTTTTTATTGTGGATGCTGCACAGACAGCAGGAGTTTTTCCGATTTCCATGAAAAAAGATCAGATTGATATTTTATGTTTTTCCGGACATAAGGGACTGATGGGACCGCAAGGGACTGGGGCCATCTGTGTGCGGCCAGGGATTTTGGTGGAACCTCTGAAAGTGGGAGGAAGTGGAATTTTAACCTTTCAGAAAGAACATCCATCTGACATGCCGGAATCACTGGAAGCCGGTACCCTCAACAGCCACGGAATCGCAGGATTACGGGCTTCTCTTGAATGGATACAGAAAACCGGAATCCATACAATCCGAAAAAGAGAGCAGATGCTGATGTGGCGTTTTTATGACCAGGTAAAAAAAATTCCCGGAGTCACCGTGTATGGGGAGTTTTCCCAGGAAGACCGATCTCCGGTAGTAAGCTTGAATCTTGAAGGAGAAGGATCCGCGGAAGTTGGGATGATTCTGGGAGAGGATTACGGAATCAGTGTACGTTCCGGCGGACACTGTGCGCCGCTTATGCATAAAGCCCTGGGCACAGAAAAAACAGGGGCTGTGAGGTTCAGTTTTTCCTATTTTAATACAGAGGAAGAAATTGACGCGGCAGCTGCGGCACTTGGAGAACTGGCAGCAGGGATCGAAGACTGAAAAGAAAGGACAGAATGTATGTACCAGAAAATATACGATGTGGTAGAAAAAAGAGGACGTGTAAAGACAGGAATTTTCCTGAACGGCGAGGAAACGGGGCTTAAGTATCTGGCAGAGGAGGACTGCTTTTTTTATCCCGATGGAAAAAAGGCGAAAGAAACAGCCGGAGAATTACTGAAAAAAACAGTGGCAGACGCGGTGGAGACCGGCGTTGTGAAAGTGGGGAATCAGGAAATTTTCGTGGAAACCTATGAGAAGAATCCAAGACTGGTTATTCTTGGCGGAGGACATGTATCTATTCCGGTAGCGGAGATCGGAAAGCTTCTGGGATTTCATATAACGGTGATGGACGACCGTGAGGATTTTGTAACGAAAGAACGTTTTCCGCAGGCAGACGAGAGGATTACCGGCGATTTTGAAACTTTACCGGAGAAAATTCCTCCTTACGAAAATGCCTGGTATGTAGTTGTGACAAGAGGCCATCTCGGGGATTCTGCCTGTGCAAGAGCAATTTTAAAAAGACCGTTTGCTTATTTTGGAATGATCGGAAGCAAAACAAAGGTGCGGATTACCCGGGAAAAACTTCTGGCAGAGGGTTTCACAGAAGATCAGGTGAACAGCATTCATGCTCCTATCGGCCTGCCAATTGGAGGACAGATGCCGGCAGAGATTGCGGTAAGTATTATGGCAGAAATTGTCCAGGAAAAAAACAGACATTTCCGCACTTACTGCGATGAAGAAGTGGAGGCGGCGATCCGCCTTGGAGCAGCAGGAACCATGGTTACTATTATTGAAAAAAAAGGATCTTCTCCACGCGGAACCGGAAGCAAGATGTTTGTATTCCGGGATGGAAGAACTGTTGGAAGTATCGGCGGTGGAAAAGTAGAATTTGAGGCCGGAAAATATGCGTCCCAGGTGCAAGCTGTGGAAACCAGGATTTATGAACTTGGACAGGGAAAAGGGGATCTAGGTATGATCTGCGGGGGAACGGTGAGAGTCCTTTTTGAGCCTGTGAATGCGGGGAAGAATATGCTGGGACTTGCATAATATGCCAAAATCGTGTATATTTGGAGATAATGTTATTGGACGAAATGCCGGGAGGAAAACCGTTTTCCGGTACCGGCGTATAAGGGAGGACCATAAACAATGAAGAAAAAATGTATTTTGGCTTTGATAGCAGCGGCAGCTTTTATGTCACAGGGATGTGGATTTACAGAAGGTACCGATGCAGTGGTAACGGTTGTAGACGCCACACCAACCCCGGAACCGACAGAGGCACCGGAAGCAACCGCAACTCCGACACCGGAAGCAGAAGCGGCGGCAGATTCTACAGCAGCGGCAGATTCTACAACACAGGCAGCAGCTACAGAGCAGACTCCAAGTGGCATTAATGTGCAGGTTCAGGATGCGACCTACTATGCGGTTGAAGGCGTAAATCTGCGTTCAGATGCCAGTGCAGATGCGGAATTTGTGGCCGGAGTACTTTCCGGAGAAGCGCTGAAATGTACAGGTGTATGTGATAATGGATGGATTCGTGTAGATTATAATGGACAGACCTGTTATGCATCCGGTGATTATGTCAGCACAACACCACCGGTAGGAGCGGCAACTGCAGATACGGCAGCAGCACAGTAAAAGAAAAAAGCAAAAAACAAAACCCGGTAACTGCGTTCTGGTAAGGAAACCAGAGCAGAGTACCGGGTTATTTATGTTCACAGACTGAGAATGTCTGCTTTATTTTCGTGAAATCTTCCGGGATTTATTCCGGATATACAAGACGATCCGGTTTGATGTCATAGAGAACTTCATTCAGGAATTTTTTTGCAAGGTATTTGGCCATGCCGAGATTCATATCAAGATAATTGCCGCAGTCTTTTGCAGACGCTCCTGGAATCTCACCTTCAAAATCACGGATGAATTCAAACATTTCGATCATAAGAGGTACAATGTCCTTGGATTCATAATCGCCCTTAAGAAGAAGATAGTTTCCTGTACGGCATCCCATAGGCCCCCAGTAAATGATCTTCGGTCCGAATTCCTTATGGTTACGGAGAAAAGTTGCTGCCAGATGTTCCATGGCATGAAGTTCTGCTGTATTCATGACCGGTTCCTCGTTTGGGGAAGTCATACGAATATCAAAGGTGGTGATTACCTGATCGCCTACCGGATCTTTTCGTGAAACATATACACCTGGCTGAAGCTTGATGTGGTCTATGGTAAAACTTGTGATTTTTTCCATGATAATTCCTCACTTTCTGATTCTGAAATAACTTTTGCAGTATTCTAAGCCCAGGTACCGCAGCTTTTATTTTAGCAGAGAACCTTTCGAGATACAAGGGAAGGACTGCGTAAAGTTGACTTTGTGAAAGGATAATGTTAAACTGAGGAAAGCTTACAGGGGGAGAGTAAAAAAACTCATCTGAGAACGTGAAAATCAACGGTTTCAGGATCTGATAAGGAGGATTTATAAATTATGAAACGCAAGGTTTTATCTGTATTGTTTGCGACCGTTCTTACAGCTGGCATGCTGTCAGGATGCGGAAGCAGCGGGAATACTTCTGAGAAGACATCCGACCAGAAGGAAGAATCTCTGGAGGAGGAGACAACACAGGGCCAGACTGCAGTAGATGAAGAGACTGCAGCGAAAGCCGTTTCCGAGGAAGAAGCAGAGAAGGCTGGGTTTACAGACCAGGAAGAAAGTACTGCGGAGGAAGAGAGCAGTTCGGATTCTACTTTGGAGGAAGATTCCACTTTGACAGAAAGTGAAGCAGACAGCACAGAAGAGAGATTTTCAGATGGTTCCGAGGACGCAAAAAAAGCAGGTACTGCAGTAATTGATACCAGCCAGCAGCTTACCGGAACTTATCATGCAGCAATCACAGTGAAAGATTACGGCGAGATTGATGTGGAACTGGATGCGGATACGGCACCTGTTACAGTAACAAATTTTGTAAAACTGGTACAGGAGAACTTTTATGACGGACTGACTTTCCATCGGATCATTGACGGATTTATGATTCAGGGTGGTGATCCTAAGGGCGATGGAACTGGTGGAGCGGATGAGACCATCAAAGGTGAATTTTCCAATAATGGTGTAAAAAATGATATTTCCCATGTAAGGGGAACGATTTCCATGGCAAGAAGTTCTGCTCCGGACAGCGCAAGTTCCCAGTTCTTTATTGTACAGTCTGATTCCACATATCTGGACGGGGATTATGCGGCATTTGGCCATGTGACTTCCGGAATGGATGTTGTAGATCAGATATGTAAG
Source organism: Blautia sp. MSJ-36 (assembly GCF_018917985.1). Lineage (NCBI taxonomy): Bacteria > Bacillati > Bacillota > Clostridia > Lachnospirales > Lachnospiraceae > Blautia > Blautia sp. MSJ-36. The sequence continues at coordinate 171,344 of NZ_JAHLPQ010000001.1, forward strand.
GATGTCACACCAACAGATGGCAATGGCAGTATAGCAAAAGATCAGCAGCCGGTAATCGAAAGTATTCGTATGACTGACTGACAGGAGGAAGAAGGATGCTAAAAGGGAAAACGGTGCTTCTCGGAGTGACAGGAAGCATTGCTGCATACAAAATAGCATATCTGGCCAGTGCATTACATAAGCTTCATGCAGATGTCCATGTACTGATGACAGAAAATGCCACGAATTTTATCAATCCTATTACGTTTGAGACGTTAACCGGAAACAAATGTCTGGTGGACACTTTTGACCGGAATTTTCAGTTCCAGGTAGAGCATGTTTCCATTGCAAAGAAAGCAGATGTGGTAATGATTGCACCGGCCAGTGCCAATGTAATTGGGAAAATTGCCAATGGCCTTGCCGATGATATGCTTACGACAACGGTTATGGCCTGCCGGTGCCAGAAGATTTTTGCGCCGGCCATGAATACTGCCATGTATGAAAATCCGATTGTACAGGATAATATCAGGAAACTTGTTTCCTATGGATATGAAGTGATTACTCCGGCCAGTGGTTATCTTGCCTGCGGAGATACAGGCGCAGGAAAAATGCCGGAACCGGAGACTCTTCTGGAATATATCCTGAAAGAAATTGCTTTTGAGAAAGATCTTTTCGGCAAAAAAGTGCTCGTCACTGCCGGGCCAACGCAGGAGGCGATAGATCCGGTTCGCTGTCTGACTAATCATTCTTCCGGAAAAATGGGATATGCCATTGCAAAAATGGCGATGCTTAGGGGCGCGGAGGTCACGCTGGTAAGCGGACCTACTGCGATTGCACCGCCACTTTTTGTGAAGGTAGTTCCTGTGACAACTGCAAGAGATATGTTTGAGGCAGTGACCACAAGAAGCGATCAGCAGGATATTATCATCAAGGCCGCGGCAGTGGCGGATTACCGTCCGAAACAGGTCAGTGATAACAAAGTTAAGAAAAAAGATGATCGGGTTTCCATAGAACTTGAAAGAACGGATGATATTCTGAAATATCTGGGTCAGCACAAAAAAGATGGTCAGTTCCTCTGCGGATTTTCCATGGAAACCCAGAATATGATCGGTAATTCCAGGGCCAAACTTGAGAAGAAAAATCTGGATATGGTGGCAGCCAACAATCTGAAGGTGGAAGGCGCCGGATTCCAGGGAGATACCAATGTTCTGACCCTGATTACACAGGATGAGGAAGTATCACTCCCACTTATGAGCAAGGAGGATGCAGCTCTTAAAATCCTGGATAAAATTAATTCACTTATTAATCATTAATAAGTCCATCACCGTATTGTATCCGTAAGGAAACTATGGAACAGGCTGTGTTTCCATGAAGTTTCCCGGACGGAACGGTAACAAGGAGGAGAAAAAATGAAAAACAACAGATTTACAACAGCACAGCTCACGTTACTTGGCCTGATGGCAGCAATTCTTCTGCTTATGGCTTACACACCCCTGGGATATCTGAATATCGGGCCACTGGCCATTTCTTTTAATGTGATTCCGGTAGCAATCAGTGCAGTGGTTCTCGGACCGGTAGGTGGAGCCGTGGCAGGTGCGATTTTCGGTCTGACCAGTTTTCTGCAGTGTATTGGCGTAGGAGGTTCCAGCGCAATGGGAGTTGTGCTCTTCGGCATTAATCCGGCATTCGCGTTTATTCAGCGTTTTGTGCCGCGTCTTCTGGATGGTATCTGCCTTGGGTATATTTTCCGGGGAATGCGGAAAATCAGCAATACCTATGTAGCCTGTGCCGTAACAGGATTCTTTTCCGCATTTCTGAATACCCTGTTTTTTATGGCAGCGCTTGTAGGACTGTTTGGAAATACCGATTATGTAAAAAATCTGATGGGTGGTCATAACATTATTATCGGCTGCTGTCTGATGGTAGGAATCAATGCAGTATGTGAGATGATCTCTTCTACAGTAATTACAGGTGCAGTGGGAGCAGCACTTTCCAAGGCACATCTGATACCTGCAGCACAGATCAGCCGGGAAAAAGCATAAGTATTTTGTAAAAAAGACGGGAAAAGAAAATTATGATTTTAGCGATTGATATTGGAAATACCAACATTGTTGTGGGATGCATTGATGACAAAAAGACGTATTTTATTGAACGGCTTGCTACTGTGCGGACAAAGACAGAGCTGGAATACGCCGTTGATCTGAAAACAGTACTGGATATTTATCATATTAAAAAGACGGATATCGATGGATGTATCATCTCATCCGTTGTTCCGCAGATTACCAATATTGCAAAACTGGCGGCCGAGAAAATTCTGAAAAAAGAAGTCATGGTGCTTGGGCCTGGTGTAAAAACCGGTCTGAATATTATGATGGACAATCCTGGGCAGTTGGGAGCGGATCTTGTTGCGGATGCGGTAGCTGGTTTGAAGGAGTATTCGGTTCCGTTTATTGTAATTGATATGGGTACGGCAACTACAGTTTCAGTTGTCAACGGCAAGAAACAGTATATTGGCGGGATGATTCTTCCTGGTATTGGAATATCTCTGGATGCGTTAACTGCAAGAGCTTCCCAGTTAAGTGGAATCAGTATTGACGCACCAAAGCATGTTATCGGACGGAATACGATTGAGTGCATGAAGAGTGGTGTGCTTTACAGCAATGCGGCAGCCATTGACGGAATTATCGACCGTGTGGAAGAAGAACTGGGTGAGAAAGCAACGGTCATTGCAACCGGCGGTCTTGCAAAGAAGATTGTTTCCCACTGTAAGAAGGATATTATTCTGGATGAGGATCTTCTTCTTAAAGGCCTGCTTGTAATTTATGAAAAGAATAAATAATTAAGAAAAATGAGAAAACAGTTGTCTGTATGTGAAAATCTGCATACAGACAGCTGTTTTTGTATCATGGTAGGAATTGACTGATAAATCTTCCGTTTCCGGTAAAGGCCTTCCGGAAGTCTTCCGGTACAGGTGCCAGAAACCGCAGTGGCTCTTTGGTAATGGGATGCTTGAATTCCAGCTGAAAAGAATGAAGTGCCTGTCTGCCAATCCGGTCAAATACCGGATGATAGAGAAAATCGCCGGGCAGAGGGCAGCCGATGTAGTTCATATGAACACGGATCTGATGTGTCCGGCCGGTTTCAAGATGGAGCTCAACAAGAGCGTATCCATTGCTGACTGCCAGACGCTCGTAATGAGTTACAGCAGGTTCGCCCCGTTCAAAATTGACTTCCCTGGTAATTACGGAGTCATTTACCCTTGCAATTGGTGCACGGACAGTCCCTTTTTCTGGTGGAATTCCGTCTGTAAGTGCAAGATACGTGCGGCGGATTCTGCGCTGTTTCATCTGAGTGGAAAGAAGAGCACCACTTAAAGGGTTTTTGGCCAGAACCAGCACTCCAGTTGTGTCCCGGTCCAGCCGGTTGATACAGCGGTATACAAACGTTTCTCCCTGCTGTCGGTAGTACCAGGCGACTCCGTTGGCCAGAGTGTTCTCGTAATTTCCGGCAGAAGGATGTACTGGCATGTCCGCCGGTTTATTGAGAACCAGAATATCTTCATCTTCATACAGAATATTCAGGGGTATTTTTACAGGAAGGATGGACTCTTCTGATCCGGCTTCTTCAGGAACGAGAATGCGAAGAACGTCCTGTTCTTTAAGCGCCGTTTTGGCAAAAGAGGGTTGTCCGTTAAGAAGAATGGCATGATCGGCGCGTTTCATGGTAGTCAGGATATGTTTGGAAAAACCGTTGTTCCGGAGAAAGGATAAAATCGAAATTCCGGAATCCTCCGGGGAAATGGTATATGTAATAATTCTCTGCATATAGAATGTCCTTTTCTGAATTTTGGCAGCAGAAACATACAGGAATATGTTTCTGTTGATTTCTGTTACAGTATAGCATCGGAGACAGAGTTTGTATAGTTTTGCAGAAAAACACAGAAAATATATTGGAAAAAGTGCCGGAAAAGGGTATAATGTCAAAGATAGCAGGATTGATAAAATACAGACAAATGAAGGATAACTTTATAGACAGTGTGGGGGATGAAACAATGGAACAGCAGCATATGTTTACCAACCGGATGATTCGTAATCTTCTGGTTCCGGTTGTGTTGGAACAGATTCTGAATTCGATAATGGGAACCGCAGATACCATGATGGTCAGCAATGTGGGATCTGCGGCTCTTTCTGCGGTGTCTCTGGTAGACTCCATCAATATACTTCTGATTCAGGCTTTTTCGGCGCTGGCAGCAGGGGGCGCGATTGTGTGTGCCCAGTATATCGGACAGAAAAATTATGAGAAAGCAAACATGTCTGCAAGACAGGTGCTGTTTATTATCACTGCGATTTCGGTAGCGGTATCGGCGGTCTGTCTTATTTTTCAGAAACCTCTGCTGAGGTTTATTTTCGGAGCGGTAGAAGCAGATGTTATGCGTGCTTCGGAAACATATTTCTTTTTCACAGCACTGTCGTTTCCGTTTATAGCGGCATATGATTCCGCGGCTTCCATATTCCGTGCTCAGGAGAATACAAAAGGGCCCATGACGATCTCCATGATTTCCAATGTTATGAATATTGGAGGAAATGCGATTCTGATCTGGGTATTTCATCTTGGTGTTGCAGGTGCTGCGCTTTCCACACTGGCTTCCCGTATTTTCTGTGCTGTGGTAGTTCTTTATCAGCTACGGAAAGACAGGCAGCCCATTGTTGTTCGTGATTATCTGAAAATCCGTCCGGATTGGAGTATGATCAAGAGAATTCTGGGACTGGGCATTCCGTCCGGAGTAGAAAACAGTATGTTTCAGCTTGGAAAACTTGCGATTCAGTCAACCGTATCTACGCTGGGAACAACTGCCATTGCGGCTCAGGCGATGACCAATATTCTGGAGAACTTAAATGGAATTGCAGCTATCGGTGTCGGTGTCGGCTTGATGACGATTGTAGGGCAGTGCCTTGGAGCCGGTAGGAAAGATGAGGCGGTCTATTACATAAAAAAACTCTGTGTCATTGCGGAAGCTGTTATTATCGCAAGCTGTCTGGTCGTTTATATCCTGGCCAGACCGGTTACCATTCTGGGCGGTATGGAGAAAGAAAGTGCCGCAATGTGTATTCATATGATTACATGGATCACGATCGTAAAACCGCTTGTCTGGACAATGGGTTTTGTACCGGGATACGGACTGCGTGCAGCCGGAGATGTGAAATTTTCCATGATCACCTCCTGCTGTACCATGTGGTCCTGCCGGTTCTGCCTCTGTGTATTTCTCATCCGCGTTATGGACTTTGGGCCAATGGGCGTATGGATCGGAATGTTTGCAGACTGGACAGTACGCGGAATCATATTTACATGGAGATTCCACAGCCGCAAGTGGTTGGAGCATAAGGTAATTTAGGAAATTGCCTTATGGGATCCCAAAGCCTTTGGGCGAGGGCGTTTTGGAAAACGGGAGGAAAACCGTGAGGGGGATCATCTCAGAGTTGCGAAGCCCGAAGATCCCCCTCACACTCCCCCTTCTTGGGCACGCAGAAAATTTCCGCATTGTGGCAATGTGAATTTGTCGAGAGGGTGGATGTATGATACTTTGTTGGATGTGTGAGTCTTAGCCGATCTGGGGAGGGACGGAAGGCGGCCTGCGTGGCAGGCCTGTTCCTGGATTGCGGGTGAGACTGTAAAAAGGGTGAAGGTGTATACATAATGTAACATTGTCAGAAAATAAAAATTCAAGTAAAAAATCAGGAACAATCTGCGAAGCAGACATGCTTTCCGTCCGGAGCGATTAATCGGCTCAGACTGCCGGAGTCGATATCGTGGAATCCATCGCCCCGCCATGGTGTATCATTTCCAATACCGTACGCCCAATTGCGTGGCCGGAGGGGAGGAGCGCGAGGAGGGGAAACGGCCTTCGCAACTCTGAGTGCTTCCCCTCCTCGCAAATTCCCACTGCTTAAAAAGCAACACCAAACGAAAAAACAAAAAATTTCCTACAAAAAATCTCATTTCCCAAAGGAGGCCCCAATAATTTGAATGGATTAGAAAACAAATACATCATAAAAAACAACAAACGCCTCCGCTACGGCTACACTACTGGTTCCTGTGCGGCAGGTGCAGCACGTGGTGCAGTCCGCATGCTGCTTTCCGGTGAATCCTTCTCGGAGGTCACCTTAAACACCCCAAAGGGAATCACTCTTACTCTGGCTCTTCATGACATCACCCGTGGGGAAGATTACGTCTCCTGTGCAGTCCAAAAAGACGCCGGTGACGATCCGGATACCACCAACGGAATTCTGGTCTATGTAAAAGCAGAAAAATTTTTTTCAGGAAATACAGAAAATTCCGGTACACATCCGCAGATTATTCTGGACGGCGGAATCGGTGTAGGCCGAGTTACCAAACCGGGGCTTTCCCAGAAGGTGGGAGAGGCTGCCATCAATCCGGTGCCCAAAGCCATGATTTTAAGAGAAGCCGAAGAGGCAGCCCAGGAATATAATTATGAAGGTGGACTGAAACTTACGGTATCTGTGCCGGAAGGAGAGGAGATTGCAAAAAAAACTTTCAATCCCCGGCTTGGTATCTTAGGTGGAATTTCCATTCTGGGAACCAGCGGAATTGTGGAACCCATGAGTGAAAAAGCACTGATTGAAAGCATCCACGTGGAAATGAAACAGCATTTCTGCCAGGGAGAGAACTACATACTGGTGACACCTGGAAATTATGGTGCAGATTATCTGCGGGAACATATGACCATTCCTTTTGAAAATAATATCAAATGCAGCAATTATGTAGGGGAAACCATTGATATGGCCATTGATATGGGAGTAGAAGGAATTCTTTTTGTGGCCCATATCGGAAAATTCGTGAAAGTTGCCGCAGGGATTATGAATACTCATTCCCACTGTGCAGACGGAAGAATGGAAGTTCTCTGTGCCTCAGCCATCCGTGCAGGAGGCACTCTGGAATGTGCCAGAGAAATTCTGGAAGCCGGAACTACAGATGAAGCGCTGGCGGTTCTTGAACGATATGGCATTCTGAAAGAAACCATGGCCATTGTAATGGAGAAAATTCAGTTTTATCTGGATCACCGTTCCTATGAACAGATTGTACTGGGAGCTGTGGTGTTTTCCAATGTATATGGGCTGCTGGGACAGACACGGGATGCAAAAAAACTCATTACAGAAATAAAGAAACAATCCGAAAAATTATAAAAATTTTATTACAAAATAACAGGGACAGAAAAAAATCATTCTGTCAATAAATAGATTACAGGAGGAAAGAAAAATGGCAGGTAAATTATACGGCGTAGGTGTAGGACCAGGAGATCCCGAACTTCTTACTTTAAAGGCACTTCGACTTGTAAAAGAGGCAGAAGTAATTGCACTTCCAGGAGAGATTCCGGAAGATACGGTAGCATTTAAAATTGTAGAGGGCGCTTATCCGGAACTTGGAAAAAAAGAACTCCTTGCAGTTCCTTTTCCAATGTCAAAAGATCCAGAAGTCCTGAAAAGTTATCACGATGCAGGTGCCGAGAAAGTAAAAGCTGTCCTGGATCAGGGGAAAGATGTGGTATTTCTGACACTTGGAGATCCAACGGTTTATTCCACCTATCTCTATGTACATCATAGGCTTGTAGCACAGGGGTATGACACAGAAATTGTCTGTGGAATCACATCCTTCTGTGCGGTTTCTGCACGTCTGAATACCGGACTTGTGGAAAAAGCAGAGCCGCTCCATGTAATTCCGGCTTCCTATCAGATTGAGGATGCACTGAAACTTCCGGGAACCAAGGTTCTTATGAAAGCCGGAAAGAAAATGAAAAATGTAAAAGAGCAGCTTCTCGCTCAGGGTGCGGAAGCCATGATGATTGAAAACTGCGGAATGCCGGATGAAAAAATCTACAGAAGTGTGGAAGAGATTCCGGAGGATGCAGGATATTATTCTCTGATTATTATTAAAGAAAATAAAGAAAGGACACAGGAATAGTTATGGTACATTTCGTAGGAGCAGGTCCGGGAGCGCCGGATCTTATCACAGTAAGAGGAAAACAGTATCTGGAGGAAGCAGATGTAATTATCTATGCAGGTTCTCTTGTAAATCCGCAGCTTCTGGAGTATTCCAAAGATGTCTGCACTATTCATAACAGTGCAAAGATGACTCTTGAGGAAGTGATTTCCGTTATGGAAAGAGCAGAAGCAGAAGGAAAAATGACCGTTCGTCTACATACCGGTGACCCGTGTATTTACGGTGCAATCCGTGAGCAGATGGATATTCTGGATGAAAAGGGGATTCCTTATGATTCCTGTCCAGGTGTCAGTGCATTCTGCGGGGCAGCGTCAGCACTGAATCTGGAATATACTCTTCCGGATATTTCCCAGAGTGTAATTATTACCAGAATGGAAGGAAGAACACCGGTTCCGACAAAAGAAAGTATTCAGTCTTTTGCCGCACATAATGCAACAATGGTAATTTTCCTCAGTACAGGTATGTTGGAAGAACTGAGCCGCAGACTGGTAGAGGGCGGTTACCGGGAAGATACACCGGCAGCTATTGTTTACAAGGCAACCTGGCCGGATGAAAAGAAATTTATCTGTACAGTGGGAACTCTTGCACAGACAGCAAAGGAGAACAATATCACAAAGACCGCTCTGATGTTGGTGGGAGATGCAGTAAATGCGGCACATTATGACCGCTCCAAGCTTTATGATCCCGGATTTACAACAGAGTTCCGTGAGGCTACGAAGTAGAATATGAATATTTCCGTTATTTGCTTCAGCATGACAGGACTGGAGACAGGGGAAAAACTTCAGAGGGCACTGGAAAAAGAAGGCGATCAGGTTACGCTGGCAAAAAAGAGCCGTTATCTTCCGGATTCGATTTCTGTATCTGTCTCAAAATGGGCAGAGGAGCAGTTTCAGTCCGGAAAAGACGGAGTGATTTTTGTGGGTGCCTGTGGAATTGCGGTTCGAAGCATTGCACCCTATATTGCAGGAAAAAAAACAGATCCTGCTGTGCTGGTAGTGGATGAATGTGGAAAATTTGTGATTTCACTTCTTTCCGGTCATTTGGGCGGAGCAAATGAACTGGCCATCCGATGTGCGAAAGATCTCCAGGCAGTACCTGTGGTAACTACAGCGACAGATCTTCACAGCCGTTTTGCGGTAGATGTTTTTGCCAAAAAAAACGGGTGTGCGATTTTTCATATGAAAGCGGCGAAAGAAGCGTCGGCAGCACTGCTTGCAGGAGAGACGGTTGGCTTTTACAGTGAGTTTCCATGGGAAGGCGAATTGCCGGAGGGACTGATGCTTTGCGGAAAAGATGGAAGCCCCTTAAATAAGAAAGAGGATCCGACAGCTTCAGAAACCGGCAAAGTGCCGGAAACCGGTATTGCGGTGACTTTTCATAAAAGCTGTCTGCCATTTAAAAATACTGTTCACGTAGTACCACCTGACGTAGTTCTGGGAATGGGATGCAGAAAGGGTAAGGATGCTGCGGCAATCCGGACGGCAGCGGAGGAATGTCTGGAAGAAGCAGATCTGTATAAAGAAGCACTGCAGGCGATCACAAGTATTGATCTGAAAAAAGAAGAGCAGGGATTACTGTCTCTGACAGAAACCTGGAACCTTCCATTTCGGACCTTTACCGAAGAAGAGCTGAGAGCAGTAAAAGGAGAATTTACTCCATCAAAATTTGTCAAAAAAATAACAGGTGTAGACAATGTCTGTGAAAGAAGCGCGGTTCTGGGTTGCGGACAGGGTACCCTGATCAGAAAAAAAACAGGCCGGGACGGTGTAACCACCGCTCTTGCAGCCGGAAATCGGAGGATACGTTTTGAGTAAAATTTATGTTGTTGGAATTGGCCCGGGAGCATACGACCAGATGACTGGGAGAGCGATCCGTGCATTAAATGAAAGCGATGTGATTATTGGCTATACCGTATATGTGGATCTTGTAAAAGAATATTTTGCAGAAAAAGAATTTATGACCACTCCAATGAAGAAAGAGGTGGACCGCTGTGTACTTGCTTTTGAGGAAGCAAAAAAAGGAAAAACCGTTTCCATGATCTGCAGTGGAGATGCCGGTGTCTATGGCATGGCGGGTCTGATGTACGAAGTGGGAGAAAATTATCCGGATGTGGAGCTTAACATTATTCCAGGTGTAACAGCTGCAACCGGTGGGGCTGCAGTTCTGGGGGCACCGCTGATTCATGATTTCTGCCTGATTAGCCTAAGCGATCTTCTCACTCCATGGGAAAAAATTGAGGCAAGGCTTCTGGCAGCCGCACAGGCAGATTTTGTAGTATGCCTTTACAATCCATCCAGCAGAAAGCGCAAAGATTATCTTCAGAAAGCCTGTGACCTGATGATGAAATACAAATCCCCGGATACAGTATGCGGTACAGTTGCCCAGATCGCAAGAGAGGGAGAAACCGCACAGGTTATGACGTTAAGAGAACTTCGAGATACGGAAGTAGATATGTTTACTACCGTTTTTGTGGGAAATTCCCAGACAAAGAACATAGATGGCAAGATGGTAACGCCAAGAGGATATAAGAATGTATAAAGCCATTGTTTTTGCAGGTACCACAGAAGGTTATGCACTTTGTGAGTTTCTTGCGGAAAATAAAGTTTCGGTGTATGCCTGTGCTGCTACAGAGTACGGTGGCTCTCTTCTTAAAGAAAATGAGTTCCTTCATGTCAGCGCAGGAAGGCTGAAAACAGAAGATATGGAGGAACTTTTCCGAAAGGAAACACCGGAAATTGTTCTGGATGCCACACACCCTTATGCTGCGGAAGTAACAAAAAATATCCGGACAGCCTGTGAAAATACAGGAATTCGTTATCAGCGGGTTCTTCGTCCGGAGGGAGAAAAAAGTGAAACGGCAGTTTATGTGGAAAGTACGAAAAAAGCGGCAGAGTTTCTTTGCGGCACAGAAGGAAATATCTTTCTTACCACGGGAAGTAAGGAACTGGCCAAATTTACAGTAATTCCGGATTATAAAGAGAGACTTTTTGCAAGGGTTCTCTCGATTCCCTCTGTAATCAGTGCCTGCGCGGAACTTGGAGTTGAGGGAAAACATCTCATCGGTATGCAGGGACCGTTTTCGACGGAAATCAATGAAGCAATGCTGCGCCAGTATCAGTGCAGTTATCTGGTGACGAAAGATACCGGGCTGGCGGGAGGATTTCCGGAAAAAATGGAAGCCTGCCGGCGCTTGGGTGTTATTCCGGTGATTATTGGAAGACCGCTAAAGGAAGAAGGGCTCTCTCTTTTAGAAGCCAGGGGTTTTCTGGCAGAATTTTTCGGGGTGAGTCTGTCACAGAAGATTTCTCTTGTGGGAATCGGCATGGGGGCAGAAAAAACGCTGACTTTAGAGGGAAAGAAAGCTTTTGAGGAGGCGGAGCTTCTGATCGGAGCCAGACGTATGACGGAAGCCGTACAGAAACCAGGCCAGGCGGTTCTTCATGAATACCGCAGCGAAAAGATTGCAGAATATATCAAAGCACATCCGGAATACCGGACGGTTGCCATTGCGCTTTCCGGGGATGTGGGATTCTACAGCGGAGCAAAGAAACTTCTGGATCTTCTGGGACCGGATGTTCAGGTGATCTGTGGAATTTCTTCTGTGGTATATTTTATGGCAAAAATCGGCCTTTCCTGGGATGACGCAAAGATTGTCAGCGCCCACGGAAGAAACTGTAATCTGGTCTCTCTGATCCGGAACAACCGAAAAGTGTTTTCCATTCTTGGAACCGAGGATGGAGTGGCGGCACTTGCATCAAAACTGGTAGATTACAACATGGGGGATGTGACACTTTATGTGGGAGAGAATCTTTCCTATGACCAGGAGAAGATTTTTCATGATAAGGCAGAAAATCTTACGGAATACCATGGAGATGCATTAAGTGTGGTGACAGCGTATAACGAAAATGCCCGGTCTCTGCCGGCAGTTCATGGAATCCGAGACGAAGAATTTCAAAGAGGAAAGGCGCCGATGACAAAGGAAGAGGTACGGACCGTGTCTCTTTCCAAACTTCATCTGTCTGAAGACTCCATCTGTTATGATGTGGGGGCAGGAACAGGGTCTGTATCCGTTGAAATGGCTCTTCGTGCATGGAACGGAAAGGTCTATGCCATTGAGAAAAAAGAAGACGCCCTTGCACTTCTGAAAGAGAATAAACAGAAATTTGCTGTAGATAATCTGGAGATCATACCTGGAATGGCACCGGAGGCTATGATGGAACTGGAGGTTCCGACTCATGCATTTATCGGTGGTTCCTCCGGAAATATGGATGCAATTATAAAACTTCTTCTGGAAAAGAACCCGGAAGTACGTATTGTGATTAACTGTATTACTCTGGAAACGGTTACGGAAGCCATGGAAGCCATCCGCAAATTTGATCTGGAAGACGTGGATATTGTACAGCTTGGAGTTGCAAGATCCAAATCTGTTGGAAGATACCATATGATGATGGGAGAAAACCCGATTTATATTATTTCCTGCAGTGGAAGAGGGGAGGAACCAAAGTGAAAATTCCCAGAGTGCTTCTTGCGGCAGGTGCAAGCGGAAGTGGAAAAACCCTGATTACCTGCGGCCTTCTGCAGGCACTGGTAAACCGGAATTTAAAGACTGCCTCTTTTAAATGTGGACCAGATTATATTGATCCTATGTTCCACAGCCGGGTAATCGGTACGAAATCCAGGAATCTGGATACATTTTTTACAGATGAAAACAGGACCAGATACCTTCTGGCAAAAAATGCCGCAGACTGTGAGATTGCGGTGATGGAAGGTGTCATGGGTTATTATGATGGTGTGGGTGGAACGACATCCAGAGCCAGTGCCTATGATCTTGCAAAAACTACGGATACACCGGTGATTCTGATTGTAAACAGCCGTGGGATGAGTGTATCACTGGCTGCCTATGTGAAGGGATTTCTGGAATATAAGAAAGACAGCCATATCTGTGGAGTGATTTTTAATCAGATGTCTCCGATGTTGTATCCGAGGATGAAACAGCTTCTGGAAGAAGAGCTTTCCGTAAAAGTTCTGGGATATGTACCAAAAGTGGAAGACTGTGTTATTGAAAGCCGTCATCTGGGACTGGTGCTTCCGGAAGAAATTCCGGAACTGAAAAACCGTTTACAGAAACTTGCGGAAGTTTTGGAAAAGACACTGGATATTGACGGAATTCTGGAACTTGCCCAAACTGCACCGGAACTTCAGGCACCGGATTTGAAAAAGCTGATTCAGGAAGACGCTGCATTTGCCTATCATACAGAGGAAAAAGTACGGATTGGTGTGGCAGACGATGAAGCTTTCTGCTTTTTTTATGCGGATAATTTAAATCTTCTGGAACAGATGGGGGCAGAATTGGTAACGTTTTCTCCGATCCATGATGAAAAACTTCCGGAAGATCTGGATGGACTTCTTCTTTGCGGCGGATATCCGGAACTGAACGGAGAAGCGCTGGAAAAGAATCAGAAGATGTGTTTGGCGATTCGAAATGCGATGGAACAAGGAATGCCCTGCCTGGCAGAATGTGGCGGATTTATGTATCTTCATCAGGAGATGGAGGACATGGAAGGCCATTTCCGTAAGGTCTGCGGTGTAATCCGGGGAAGATCGTTTCGGACACCCAGACTTAACAGATTTGGTTATATTACTCTTACGGAAAAAGAAAATACCGGACTTGGTGAAATACCTGCCCATGAGTTTCATTATTTTGATTCCACAGATTGTGGTGCCGCGTTCCATGCGTCAAAACCGGCATCCAAAAGAGGCTGGGACTGTATCCACAAAAAGGGCCGTATGATGGCAGGATTTCCGCATCTTTATTATTATGGAAATCCGAAAGTTCCGGTGCGTTTTCTGACAGATGCGTTGGAATACAAGAAAGAACGGAGGATGAAGAAAGATGTTGAAATATAGTCTTCCTGCACTGGTTATGGGATTTGTCCTGGATCTTCTTATCGGAGATCCCAGATGGCTGTATCATCCTATCTGTGTCATCGGAAATCTGATTGCGTTACTGGAAAAGGGAATTCGCAAAATTTTTCCGAAAAGTCATGGAGGGGAACTTGCCGGCGGCTTTGTGACTGTGGTGCTGATCTGTCTGTTCAGTGGCGGAGTACCATTTCTGGTTCTGCATTATCTCTACCGTTTTTCAACAGTGGCCGGCTTTGTGCTGGAAACTTTCTGGTGTTACCAGCTTCTTGCCACCCGCTCCCTGAAAGATGAAAGCATGAAAGTCTATGACCGTCTGAAAAATGGAACATTGGATGAAGCGCGTTATGCGGTATCCATGATTGTCGGCCGTGATACAAAAGAACTTACGGAGATCGGTGTGACAAAAGCAGCAGTGGAAACCGTGGCAGAAAATGCATCAGACGGCGTAATTGCCCCTATGCTTTATATGGCTGTCGGCGGAGTACCGCTGATGTTTTTGTACAAGGGAATCAACACCATGGATTCCATGTTGGGTTATAAAAATGACAGATATCTGTATTTTGGACGAGTTGCCGCAAAGCTGGATGATGTGGCCAATTATATCCCCGCCAGAATTTCCGGCTGGCTGATGGTAGCGGGAACGGTTTTGACAGGAATGAACACAAAAAATGCAGCCAGGATCTATAAAAGAGACCGGAGAAACCATGCAAGCCCCAACTCTGCACAGACGGAAGCAGCTATGGCAGGTGCTCTGGAAGTACAGCTTGCGGGAAATGCGTATTATTTTGGAAAATTATATGAAAAACCTACGATTGGGGATCCGATCCGCCCGGTGGAGCCGGAGGATATCAAAAGAGCCAACCGTTTGATGTATGCGGCATCTGTGCTGGGAATTATTATATTTTGTCTGATCAGTGCAGGCATTCGTATGCTGTTTTTCTGACCGGCACAGAAACGTTCTGACCCGGAAAAATGCAGATAATACATAACAGACAGGAGAAGGACCAATGACAAAACACATACATGGAGGAGATGTATACAGACATAAAGATTGCCTTGATTTTTCAGCGAATCTGAATCCTCTGGGAACACCGGAAAGCGTAAAACAGGCGATTATCGGCAGTCTGGATCATATTGCACAGTATCCTCAGGTAGGCTGTGATCTTCTTCGGGAAAAGATTGCAGAATATGAAGGTGTAAAAAAAGAAGAAATTGTCTGTGGAAATGGCGCAGCAGAAGTAATTTTTACCCTCTGCCGTGCGGTAAAACCCAAAAAGGCGCTGCTTCCTGCGCCGACTTTTGCAGAATACGGACAGGCACTGGAGAGTACGGACTGTAAACTGGAATATTATATGCTGACGGAAAATGAAGGTTTTGTGCTGGGGGAGTCTTATCTGGATATTCTTCACAAAGGACTGGACATGGCATTTTTATGCAATCCGAATAATCCCACTGGTATGCTGATTCCTCACAGGCTTCTGAAACGGATTCTGGAAAAGTGCAGAAAACTTGGGATTCTTCTGGTGGTAGACGAATGTTTCCTGGATTTTGTGAAAGAACCGGAGGAATATTCTCTGAAACGGTCACTTTCGGGATTTAACAATCTTTTTATTCTGAAAGCATTTACAAAGAGATATGCCATGGCTGGTGTACGGCTGGGTTATGGCCTTTGTTCCAACCGGAAACTGATGGAGAAAATGGAACTTCATGTTCAGCCCTGGAATGTTTCCACCATGGCGCAGGCTGCGGGAATCCAGGCACTGACAGAGACAAAATATGTAGAGGAAGGAAGACAGCTTGTTTTTCGGGAGTCACAATGGCTGAAAAATGAGATGACCCGCATTGGGTATAAAGTATTTCCGTCGGAAGCAAATTATATTTTCTTTAAAGGGCCGGAAGAACTGTATGAGTTCTGTCTTCGGAAACGCATCCTGATCCGGGACTGCAGCAATTATCCGGGGCTCACCAAAGGCTTTTACAGGATTGCGGTAAAGCGCCATGAGGAAAATGTAAAACTGATCCAGGTACTTGAGGGAGGTATATTATGGCAAAAGCAATAATGGTACAGGGAACCATGTCCAATGCCGGAAAAAGTCTGCTGGCAGCAGGGCTTTGCAGAATTTTTAAGCAGGATGGCTATAAAGTGGCTCCTTTTAAATCACAGAATATGGCCCTGAATTCTTTTATTACAGAGGATGGGCTTGAAATGGGACGTGCCCAGGTCATGCAGGCAGAAGCAGCCGGGATCAAGCCATCGGTACTGATGAATCCAATTCTTCTGAAGCCAACCAATGATGTAGGTTCCCAGGTAATTGTTAACGGAGAAGTTCTTGGAACCATGAGTGCCAGAGATTATTTTAAATATAAAAAGACACTGGTTCCGGATGTAATGAAAGCTTACAATGCCCTTGCGGCAGAAAATGATATCATTGTAATCGAAGGTGCGGGAAGTCCGGCAGAGATCAATCTCAAGGATGAGGACATTGTAAACATGGGAATGGCAAAGATGGCCAAGGCGCCGGTTCTTCTTGTAGGTGACATTGACCGTGGTGGCGTTTTCGCACAGCTGATCGGTACGGTGGAACTTCTGGAAGAAGATGAAAAGGCTATGGTGAAAGGCCTGATCATCAACAAATTCCGTGGGGATAAGACCATTCTGGATCCTGGTGTTGCGATGCTGGAAGAGAGAAGCAAAATTCCGGTTGTGGGAGTGGCTCCATATTTGGATATTCAGGTAGAAGATGAGGACAGCCTTACGGAACGCTTTGACAGAAAACAGGAAGCCGGTGTGATTGATATCGCGGTGATTCGAACTCCTAGGATTTCCAATTTCACAGATTTCAATCCTTTCGAAAGCATTCCGGGCGTTTCACTTCGCTATGTGAAACATCCAAGAGATCTCCATTCTCCGGATATGATTATTCTTCCGGGAACCAAGAACACGATGGGCGATCTGATCTGGATGAGGGAAAGCGGAATGGAAGCGGCAGTTCTGAAAGAGGCTTCCAGAGGAAAGCTGATTTTTGGTGTCTGTGGTGGTTATCAGATGCTGGGAGAAACTTTAAGCGATCCTCATGGAGTGGAAAATGGCGGCTCCATGAAGGGAATGGGCCTTCTTCCCATGGATACCATATTTGCGGAAAAGAAAACAAGGACAAGGGTTCACGGACAGTTTGGACAGCTTTCCGGTGTGTTTGCACCTCTTTCCGGAGCAGAAATTGAAGGTTATGAGATCCATATGGGAGAGAGTATTCGAAAGGAAGATGCGGGTACAGCCACAAAAATTACGGACAGTGTCAGTGGTGAGACCAAAGAGGAAGGCGCTTTTTCCGGAAATGTGTGCGGAACCTATATACATGGAGTCTTTGATAAAGAGGCATCTGCAGAGGCGATTATCCGTGTGATCGGTGAGAAAAAGGGCATTGATGTGGAAAATATGACAGGAGTGGATTTTGCCGCATTTAAAGAGCAACAGTATGATATCCTGGCGGCAGAGCTTAGAAAACATCTGGATATGAAAAAAATCTATGAGATACTGGAAAACGGGATTACGGAGGACGAATAAAAATGAAAGTTGAGCTTGAAAATGTAAAACCCATGGAGATCGAAAAAAGAAGTTTTGAGATCATTACCGAAGAATTGGGAGACACTCCTCTGATTCCGGGAACAGAGCTGATTGTAAAACGCTGTATTCATACAAGTGCGGATTTTGATTATGCAAAAAATCTCTGTTTTTCTGAGGGTGCGGTAGAAAAGGCAATGGAAGCGATCCGAAATGGTGCGTGCATTGTTACAGATACGCAGATGGCAAAAGCAGGCATCAACAAACGTGCTCTTGCGCGTTACGGCGGTGAGGCATATTGTTTCATGTCCGATGAGGATGTGGCAGCTCTGGCAAAGAAAAACGGAACCACAAGAGCTACAGCCAGTATGGATAAAGCTGCCGAGATGGATGAGAAGCTGATTTTTGCTATTGGAAACGCACCAACTGCCCTGGTTCGTCTCTATGAACTGATTGAGGATGGAAAACTTTCTCCGGAACTGATTATTGGCGTACCGGTAGGCTTTGTAAATGTGGTACAGTCAAAGGAACTGATTATGCATGCAGATGTTCCGTATATTGTGGCAAAAGGACGAAAGGGTGGAAGCAATATTGCGGCGTGTATTGTAAATGCACTGCTTTATATGATTGATAACCGAAGAGATTAAGAATGTAAAAACGCCTCCGCAACTGTTAAAAACAGGCAGCGGAGGCGTTTTTTTCCACAACACTTTTCAGAAGCTGACATGCAGGCAGGAAATCTTTTACAGGAATGGAAGAACAGGAAAGAACCAGTGTGATATCTTCCGGGGTTTCCTTCAGAATTTCCAGACGGAGGCCTTTTTCACGTGCTTTTTTTTTCAGTTCGCTGCCTGAAATTGTGCAGGGAATGGTAAGAGCCAGACTGGTTCCGGCAGCCCCTGTTTTGATCTGGCAGTCTGTACCGAAGGTTTCCCGGACAGCAGTGGAGAGGGCTTTCAGTTTCTGTGCATACAGACGGCGGAGTTTTCTTGTCTGGGAAACCAGGTGGCCGTCACGGATAAACTGGCAGAGAGCAATCTGTTCTGCCTTGGAAGCAGTCTGGTTGTAAAAGTCTGCTTTTTTTTGGTACCGTTCCCGGAGGGTGGGCGGAAGTACCATAAAGCTGACACGGATGGATGGAAGAAGAAGTCTGGAAAAAGATCCGATGTATACAACGTTTTCGCCTCCGGAAAGACCGAAAAGAGATGGTGTTGGTTTCTGCAGATAAACGAATTCATTTTCAAAATCATCTTCAATGATCAGGTGGCCGTTGGCCTGTGCATGGTGAATCAGTTCCAGACGGCGTTTTACAGTCATGATTTCACCCCATTTGGTCATATGGGCAGGAGAAACATAGATTACATCACAGTTTTTATCCCTGTAGTGGACATCAAATCCATAATCTTCAAAAATGGTACTTCCCTGAATAAAGGATGGGGTGGGAAAAGAAACGGTTTTTTGTTCCAGAAGCAGAGGGCAGAGAATCTGGAGAAGACTCTGCAGGCCTGCGCCCACAACAATATCATCCGGAGAGCAGATCACATTTCTGCGTTCCCGGATATAATCGGCGAGAACTTCCCGGAAATCTTTTTCCCCCTGGGGTTCACCGTAGGAAAGCATACGGTCACCCTGACGGAGTGCACTTTTGATGTAACGCTGCCAGAGATCGAAGCGGAAACTTTCCCGGTCTACGCCGGAGGAGGCGAAATCATAAAGACAGGGAGGGACGTCTGCCGCATGTTTTTCCGGAGCAGGAGGATGCTGTTTGGTTGCAATATCGGTAACGTAATAACCGCTCTGTGCCCGGGCGATAATATAACCATCTGCCGCAAGCTGAAGATATGCGTTTTCGATGGTGGTACGGCTCAGCTTCAGCTCCTGGGCACATTTACGGAGTGAAGGCATCTTGCTGCCCGGGAGCAGACGGTTTTCCAGAATCAGCTTCCGGTAATAATGATAAACCTCCAGATAGAGGTGTTCTTTTTTGTGTTCTACGGATATATTCAACATAGGTATGGTAATTTCCTTCCAAAAATGATTGCGTAAACCTGACAATTCATTCTATAATAATACAGAAAAAAACACAAGACTGGAGAATTATGATGAAGAAAATAGCCGTGATCAATGATCTTTCCGGACTGGGAAAATGCTCGCTGACAGCAGCCATTCCAGTAATCTCCGTGATGGGAGTGCAGGCATGCCCGTTTCCTACCGCTGTTTTAAGTAATCAGACAGGATATGAAACTTATTTCTGCGAGGATCTTACTCGGCAGATGACGCCATATATGGAACAGTGGAAAAAGCGGGGATTTATCCCGGATGGAATTTATACAGGTTTTCTCTCGGATGAAAAGCAGGCAGATAAGATCCTGAAATTTATGGATCTGTTTGCCGGTGAGGAGACATTGATTCTTACTGATCCGGTAATGGGCGATGACGGGGAAGTCTACCCGATTTATACAGAGGGACTTCGAAGCCGTTTCCGCGAACTGGTCAGCCGTTCCTATGTAATTACCCCAAACCTTACAGAGGCATTGCTGCTCCTTTACGGAAAAGAAGAAATGGAGAAAAAATGGAAAGTTCTGGAAACTATGCCGGAGGCAGAAAGGCTGGAGAAAATCCAGGAGATCGGACAGCGCCTTGTTCTTGAATTTTCTCTTTCCGCAGTGGTGATTACAGGTGTGAATTACCGAGAAAACAGCCAGACACCGAAAATGGGAAATCTTGTCCTGGAAAAAGAGAAGGTCTCCTGGGTATTTGCCGAAAAATCCGGTGGAAGTTATTCCGGAACCGGAGATCTTTTTGCGTCAGTGCTCAGTGCCGGGCTGGTGAAAGGATATTCTATGGAAACCTGTGCACATATGGCGGTGGAGTTTATTTCCACATCAATCAGAGACGCAGTATCAGAAGGAACAGACCGTAATGACGGGGTATGCTTTGAAGCGCATCTAGGTATGTTACTTTCATAATAAAGAAAAGGGGAAAAATCATGATTTCAGCAGAAGAACAGAAAAAAGTAATTGCTCTTGTAAAACAGACAAAAGAACTGATTTTAAAAGAGATGAATAACGAAGAAGTAATGGTAAAGGGAGCTGCTAACTATGTGACAAATGTGGATCTGGCCGTGCAGAACTTTCTGAAAGAGGAACTTGGAAAAGCATTTCCGGAGATTTCCCTGATCGCGGAAGAAAAAGAAAACCTGGGACTTTCCAGAGAAAAAACTTACTGGATTCTGGATCCTATTGACGGTACTACAAATCTTATTCTGGATTTTCATATGAGCGCAGTTGCATTGGGACTTTATGAAAACGGTGAGATTGTTTTCGGTATTGTATACAATCCGTTTTCCGATGAACTGTTCCACGGAGCCAAGGGAGAGGGCGCTTATCTTAATGGAAAGAGAATCCATGTATCCGATACCGAAGATTTTGGGGATGCGGTAATTTCCTATGGCTCCACTCCTTACACAAAAGAAGAAGCAAAAAATCTTTTTCCGATTTTTTATCACATCTTTATGAAATGTGCGGATTTCCGTCGTACCGGATCTGCAGAACTCGATATGTGTTATGTTGCCTGTGGAAGGGAGCATGGATATATTGAACGTGACCTGAAACCCTGGGATTATTCTGCGGGAACCATTATTCTTCGTGAAGCAGGCGGTATTGTGAAGAACTGGAAAGGCGAGGAACCGTCCTATCTGAAAAATGAGGACATCCTCGCCTGTGCGCCGCAGTTTGCGGAAATTCTTCTAAAAGAATTATAATTTATTTTTTTGTAACCGATTTTTGTGTTCAAAAAGGGAGATCAGCAGCGTGAGCAGGATTCCGGAAACAGAGAGAAGAATTCCGGCGCGGATTCCCGGGCAGATGTAACGAAGCTCGATCTGGTTTTTCCCTTCTGTCAGAGGAATAGAATACATGCAGTCATCCAGAAGGCCGGCAGTAATCTGCTGGCCGTTTCTGTATATTTTCCAGCCTTTGTCGTAAGGGATGGATAGATAAAGCAGGGAGCTGGAATCAGCAGCAGTACAGGAAACGGAAACATGCCCGTTTTCCAGCTGGAACTCTTCCACAGCTCTGCCTGAAATCTCCTTGGAAACAGCGGCAAGGGCATCCAGATCCAGCGCGTAAAACTGTTCGCCCCCATCCCGGATGAAATATCCATTGTCTGAATGGATGGAAACTTTTGCATAAGCGGCTTCGGAAGCTGCTGGAATATAAAAAGCTGAGGGACTGAGCCACCAGGAATAACGGCTGATATAGGAGTCATTTACATTTAAAGAAGCATTTTCCATAGGGGAATCCCAGGGTATGTTTCCATATAGTGCGTAATTTCCCTCTGGAACAGAAAGGGTGTATACCTGGTCAGTGCCGGAATCGGAATCTCCTTTGGAAGAATAGGTATAGGATAACGGCCGATACAGAGAAACCGGATGTCCGCACAGAATGCTGTACAGATAATTCTGGTATACAAACGGGTCATCGGTCTGCGGAGTCTGTATAGATTCCGAATTGTCATGATAGAGAAAGGCCATCGGCAGTGCAGACGGGTTACAGTATACGGACTTTCCGTTTTCCGCCTCTATAGAATCCAGTTTTGTCAGTCCGTTAACGGGATAGGCAGACAAGGTATATTTTACTCCCAGCAGAGCATCTGCAGCAATGACAGGAGAGTTGGTAATGTTCATATTCAGACCGTTTTCACGGTAACCGATACGTTCCAGAAATTCTCTCTGCGTATCGTCCGGGGAGGAAGTATAACCGGAAATGGAACGGTAATTATAAGCCAGAGCTTCGTTATAATTTGCAGTTGCACCGTCAGTGTACTGAATCTTTGTGGAAGTCTGTGAAATCCGGTAAATGGAACTGTCCGATTCCTTGATTTCGCCGATCTGTTTCTGGGAACCCAGAGAATAAGCGGTGTACTGGCTGTTTTCGTCAGCATGGTAATCATTCATCAGAAAGCTGGCGTTAACTGCCAGTTCTGAAAGGATGATTCCTGTACAAAGCAGAGTGATAACTGCTTTTTTCCATGATTTGAAATTCCGGCTGTACATAAAAAGTCTCACAGAAATCAAGGTAACTGCAGCGTAAAAGACGGTCAGATAGATTTTTGATGTATGTTCACCGGGGTGAATATTATCCAGAAAAAACAGAAGAACCGAAAAAATGATCCATCCTCTGGAAAGAAGAACTGCGGTATGGTCATCCAAGTAAATCAGATAAAAACAGGCAGCCAGAAAGATCAGAGCGGCAATTCCCACATAGGAATATCTGCACCAGTAACTTTCCACAGTTTTGAACAATGAAAATACCATATAAAAAGGTTTCCAGTAAAAAATCAGTGCTATGACAGCAAGAAAACAGGCCAGCATACTTTTTTTCTGTGCAGATAACGTAGAAGAAAGAAAAAGGGCAATAACCGCCAGGATTACCAGAGTACCACAGAACAGAGAAGTACTGTTTGGAGTACTGTGCGCGCCCAGGTGGTAACTTTCCAGAATGGTGGGAAGCTGTCCGACGAAAGAAAAATCCTTCAATGCTGCAAGGTCCAGAGAACCACGGTTGGAATTTCCCATGGCAAGTACAGTGGGTAAAAACAGAACCGCGCTGCACATAAGCCCCAGAAACATAGAGAGGCCATAACGGAATATCATGACCAGGGCTTTTCGTGGAATATGGCTGTATTTTCTTGATGATCCCAGAAAATATAAGGCAAGTTCAAAAAGAAACCACAGGGCGGAAAATACACAGTTGATACCACCGCTGTACCAGTTAAAAAGAATCGACAATGCCACCCAGACAGAAAGCTTCCAGATGGATGATCCATGTATGATCTGATAGGTTCCCAGAAGAATCAGCGGAAGAAGATAGACACCGTCAATCCACATGATATTACTGCTCTGGGCAATGGTATACTGGCAAAGACCGTAACAGCAGGATAAAAGGACAACAAAAAAAGTTCTTGCAGATTCCGTGTTTTCTGTCAGATATTTCCGGAAGCGGTTTACAAGAAAAATACTGAAGGTCATGGAAGCCAGAGATAATTTCAGCAGTACCAGGATGTCAAAAAATGAATGGAGATTTTCTTTTGGAAAAAAGACACTCAGAAGCATAAACGGGGAGGAAAGATAATAGCTGAAAACAGCGATATTGGTACCTCCCAGTGTTTTTCCAAATGTATAAAAAATGCTGTTTTTCTGCGCCAGAACATCCTTGAAATAAGCATAAAAATCCAGATACTGAATGCTGGCATCATCCACAGCCAGTGATTTGTTGCCAAAAGGGGCATAGCCACAGGTGATAAATAAAATCAGTAAAACTGCAAAAGTAAGACCAAATGCAGAAAAATAAATGCGCTTCTTTTTCACAGGTTCCTCCTCCGGGATGATTATAACAGAGCTGGCCGTCAGGCCAGCTCTTCCCATTTTTCATAAAGTTCTTCCAGTTCTTCCGAAATGGCAGCTTTTTCACGGCTTAATTTGGTACATTCTGCCACGTTGGTGCAGACATCCGGGAGAACCATGGTATCGTCAATTTCCTTATCTCTTGTTTCCAGTTCCTCAATGCGGGCTTCCACTTTTTTCAGTTCTGCTTCCCGTTTTCGTTTCTTCGCCTGTTCTTCTTTCATCTGCTGCCAGGAAAGTTTGTTTTCGGAAACCGTTTTTTCTTCCTGAGGGGCCTCGGGAGAATCAATTCCCGGAGCATAGGCGCTGGTCAGTTCTTCTTTTTTCTCCAGATAGTAATCATAATCGCCAATGTAATTGACCACAGCCTGATTGGTAAGTTCCATGATCCTGGTTGCGGTCTGATTGATGAAATAACGGTCATGGGAGACATAAAGGACAGTACCGGTGTAACTTACCAGTGCTTCTTCAAGGATTTCCTTGGAAGCGATATCCAGATGGTTGGTAGGCTCATCCAGAATCAGGAAATTGGCTTCGGAGAGCATCAGCTTGGCAAGGGAAACACGGCCTCGTTCTCCACCGGAAAGTGCGGAGATTTCTTTAAATACATCGTCTCCGGTAAAAAGAAATGCTGCAAGCATATTTCGGATTTCGGTCTCTGTAAGAGTCGGATACGTATCGGAAATCTCCTGGAAAATAGTCTTATCCATATGAAGAACATGATGTTCCTGGTCATAATAACCGATCTGCACCTTGGAACCAAGAGAAAATTTTCCGGCATCTGCTTCGAGAAGACCATTGATAATTTTCAGCATGGTAGTTTTGCCGGTTCCGTTGTTTCCGATCAGTGCCACACGTTCGCCACGTTTGATATCAAAAGAAATATCGGAGAACAGAGTCTGTCCCGGAAATGCCTTGGAGAGTTCCTCCACATGCAGGACATCGTTTCCACTTAATACACGGGGTTCCAGGGAAATCCGCATACGATCCTGAATTTCCAGAGGTTTTTCGATACGCTGTACACGATCCAGCATCTTCTCACGGCTTTCGGCACGTTTGATAGATTTTTCTCTGTTAAAGGACTTCAGTTTGGCAATGACTGCTTCCTGATGTTTGATGTCTCTCTGCTGATTTAAGTATGCCTTGTACTGGGCATCGCGTAGCTGGGCTTTTTTAAGAGCATAAGCAGAGTAGTTTCCACTGTAGACACGGGTCTGTCCGGCCTCAATCTCCACTACCTTTGTGACAACTTTATCAAGGAAATAACGGTCATGGGAGACAATAAATACAGCTCCCGGATAATTCAGAAGGTAGGTTTCCAGCCATGAGATACTTTCCATATCCAGGTGGTTGGTAGGCTCATCCAGAAGCAGGATATCCGGTTTGGAGAGAAGCATCTTGCCAAGGGCAACACGGGTTTTCTGCCCTCCGGAAAGCGTCTCGATCTGTTTGTCAAAATCCTCTTCTGTAAAACCAAGACCCTTTAAAACACCGGTCAGTTCACTTTTGTAGGCATAACCGTTTTCCAGTTCAAACTGATGGGTAAGACGGGTGTAAGTCTCCATCAGACGGTTCAGGTCCTCGCCCTGTACATGGTTCATTTCCTGCTCCAGATTACGGATGCGGCGTTCCATATCAATGATGTGCTGCTTGGTGGTAAGAAGTTCTTCATAAATCGTATGGTGCCCGTGAATGTCCTGATACTGGGCCAGATAGCCGATATTTTTGTCACGTGCAAGAACAACATTGCCGGAATCAGCGGAAATTTCCTGCATGATGATCCGAAGAAGGGTTGTTTTTCCTGCACCGTTGCATCCGATAAGGGCCGCTTTTTCCCGGTCTTCAATATGGAAGGATGCGTCATTTAAAATTACTTTTTCGCCAAAGGCTTTGCATATATTCTGACATGATAAAATCATAAAAACTGTCCTCCTGTATAAAGAATTGTCTCTGTCTGGTCATAAAACAGGGAAAATCCTCCACCTATTATAACGGAAACCGCCAGGATTTCAAAGAAAAAATCAATTTTTTAAAAAAATATGAAGAAATTTGTACAGAACTCACAACTTTAATTGACAGGAAAATGTCAATTCGGTATAATTAACCTAGTGTAAGGTAAGGAGGAGAACTATCGTGGAGACAAAACAAATCTCGAAAGCGGTGATTAAGCGTCTGCCACGCTATTACCGCTACTTAGGAGAGCTGATGGAAGACAATGTAGAGCGTATTTCTTCCAATGAATTAAGTAAGAAGATGCATACCACAGCTTCCCAGATCCGTCAGGATCTCAATAATTTCGGCGGTTTCGGGCAGCAGGGGTATGGCTATAATGTACATTATCTTTATACGGAAATTGGTAAAATTCTCGGATTGGACATCGTTCATCCGATGATCATTTTAGGTGCCGGTAATCTGGGACAGGCACTTGCCAATTATGTGGACTTTGAGAAACGTGGCTTCAAGCTGGTGGGAATTTTTGATGTAAATCCTGTGCTTGAGGGTATTGCAGTCCGCGGACTTGAGATTCAGATGCTCAGTGAACTTCCGTTTTTCCTGAGAGAAAATAATGTAGAGATTGCAATTCTCACTCTTCCGAAGAACAAAGCCAAAGAAATGGCAGATATTCTGGTGGAGAACGGAATCAAAGCAATCTGGAATTTTGCACATCTTGATCTGGAGACACCGGATGATGTAATTGTGGAGAACGTGCATCTTTCCGAAAGTCTTATGACACTGTCTTATAATCTGAGTAAATACAGGCAGGAGCATGTGGAAAAGTAGAAAGTGTTAAGCTGCCGGAAACGGCAGCTTTCTCTATTAAGAGGGGAGGCAGGGCACAGCATGAAAAAAATTGTTACCTGCGAGGAGATGAAGAAGCTGGATGGTGCCACCATTCATCATATCGGAGTGGCATCAGAAGTTCTGATGGAGCGGGCAGCACTGAAAGTAGTAGAAGAAATAGAGAAATATCTCGAAAAAAATGAAAGAATACTGGTTGTATGCGGAAGCGGCAATAACGGAGGCGATGGTATTGCCGTTGCCAGACTGCTTTATCTGAAGGGAATCCGGGCAGAATTCTGCATGGTCGGAAACAAAGACAAAATGACCAGAGAAACGGTGCTTCAGTATAAAATTGCCACAGGATATCAGGTCCCGGAAGTGAATAACCCGGACTGGAGTGAATATACTACTATAGTAGATGCCGTGTTTGGCGTAGGCCTGGTGCGTCCGATCGAGGGACATTATGCGGAAGTTATTCATGAGATGAACAGTGCCCGGGCAAAAAAGATCGCTGTTGACATCCCATCAGGAGTAAACGGAGATACAGGCCTGGAAATGGGAATTGCCTTCAGCGCGGATCTGACTGTTACGTTTGGTTACCGGAAAAGAGGACTTTGCTTTTATCCGGGCAGATTGTATGCAGGAAAGATTGTTACCGCTGATATCGGAATCTATGAGCAGGAAGCTGTAAAGGCATCTGCATGTTGTCTGGAGCAGGAAGACCTGAAACTGTTTCCGGAGCGTGATCCCGGCGGAAATAAGGGAACTTTTGGAAAAATTCTATTTGTTGCCGGAAGCGAGGGAATGTGCGGGGCTGCTTATTTAAGCGCCAGTGCTGCTCTTCATGCCGGGGCGGGAATGGTAAAAATTCAGACAGTAGAAGAAAACAGGATTCCATTGCAGATTCTTCTTCCGGAGGCTATGGTATGCACCCGGTTTGATGAGGAATCCAACGAACAGCTTCTTTCCTGGTGTGATATCCTTGTGATTGGACCGGGACTGGGAACATCGGGGGCCAGCCGTGAGAGAGAACAGTGGTTTCTTACGGCAGCCGCCCGGGAGAAAAAGCCACTGATTCTGGATGCAGACGGACTGAATCTTCTGGCAATGCATCCTCAGTGGAAGGAATTCCTGGGTGAAAATGTTATTCTGACGCCGCATATCGGTGAGATGAGCAGACTTTGTGTAAGAACCATATCGGAAATCCAGGGAACAATTGCACAGACCGCAGTGGACTATGCGAAAGAAACCGGTACCGTATGTGTCCTGAAAGATGCCTGTACAGTAATTACAGATGGGAAAGGCGATCTGTATTTGAACCTTTCCGGTAATTCCGGTATGGCAACTGCCGGAAGCGGAGATGTGCTTTCCGGGCTTCTGGCAGGAGTATTATGTATGTATCTGAAAACGGAGGAACATCCCTCCATGGTTTTAAAGGCCGCGTTAGGTGTTTATCTTCACGGACTTTGCGGCGATCTTGCAGCCGCTGAAAAAGGAAAGCGCAGTATGCTGGCAGGCGATATCATTGAATATCTGCCCCAGGCTTTAGCGATAGGTGAAGAGGAGTCAAAATCATGAAAAAATACGAGAGAGTCAAGGCACTGGTATCTCTGGATGCCATTGCTCATAATTTTGAGGAAATGCACAGAAATGTGAAAGAAGGAACAAAAATCATTGCAGTGATCAAGGCGGATGGCTATGGCCATGGTGCGAGAGCAATTGCACATCTGATTCACGATTATGATTATATCTGGGGTTTTGCCACAGCAACGGCAGAAGAAGCGCTGGAACTGCGTCATGCAGGCGTTACCAAACCAATCCTGATTCTTGGCATTGTATTCGAAGAATATTATGAGGAGCTGGCTGCCAATGACATCCGGATTACCATTTCAGATCTGAATACAGCAGTGGAATATGCGAAGGCAGGAGAGCGTATCGGAAAAAATGTACATATTCATCTGGCATTGGATACAGGAATGACAAGGATCGGATATGCGGATATTCCGGAAAATGCAGTAAAGATTGAAGCGGTTTCCAAAATTCCGAATCTTGTAATTGAAGGAATGTTTACGCATTTTGCCAGAGCAGATGAGTTTGACCGTTCTCCGGCACTTGTACAGCTTGACAGATATCTTCGTTTTGCGGATCTTCTGGAAAAGAGAGGAGTCCATATTCCGGTACGCCACTGTTCCAACAGTGCGGGAATTATCCGTGTGCCGGAGGCAAATCTTAACGTTGTCCGTGCGGGAATTACCATTTACGGTATTTATCCGTCGGAAGAGGTGGAACGGGATGTGATAAAACTGACACCAGCCATGGAACTGAAAAGCCATGTGTCCTATGTGAAAAATGTGGAACGTGGAACTGCGGTAAGTTATGGTGGAACTTTTGTTACAGAACGTTTTACCAGAATGGCAACCATTCCGGTAGGCTATGCGGACGGATATCCCAGACAGCTTTCCAATAAAGGATGGGTTCTGATCCATGGCAAAAAAGCTCCTATTCTTGGACGCGTATGTATGGATCAGTTTATGGTAGATGTTACGGATATTCCTGAGGTAAAAGCCGGAGATGAGGTAACACTGATGGGAAGAGACGGAGAAGAATTTATCAGTGTGGAAACACTGGGAGATCTTTCTGGAAGATTTTCCTACGAGTTTGTCTGTGAGATCAGCAAACGTGTTCCGAGGGTTTATATTAAAGACGGAAAAGAATGCGGAGAAGAAGAGAGCTTTTTTCAGTAAATCAGTAAATTTCGGGTGACAGAAAACCCGGATCAGGCGTAAGACCGATAAAAAAGTACCACTCATGGTATACACAAGGAAATTATGGAAATACTTATCTGTAAAAAGGAATACGGCTTATAAATAAGCCGGACCAGAATCGGAGTGTGAATTGTGTGGTTATAAAAAGAGGGGATATTTTTTATGCGGACTTAAGGCCTGTAGTAGGCAGTGAACAGGGCGGTATCCGGCCGGTACTGATTATTCAGAACGATGTGGGCAACCGGCACAGCCCTACTGTGATCTGCGCGGCCATTACATCAAAAATGAACAAGGCGAAACTGCCGACACATATTGAAATTGATGCATCTGCCTATGGAATTGAGAAGGATTCCGTAATTCTTCTGGAACAGCTTCGTACCATTGATAAGCGGCGGCTGAAAGATAAGGTGTGTCATCTGGACAGTGTCATGCTTGATAAGGTAAATCATGCACTTGAAATCAGCCTGGAGCTTACATTTTAGGGCAATTTCATGGGATTTTTGACAGGTTTGGATTCTGATTCTTGACGAAATCTTCCATAAGTGCTATATTTAACCGAGTTGCAATTATGTAAAACGGTACCTTTGTAACAGGCAGGGGCACGAAAGAAAATATACGGTAACAAGGAGAGGAAGATAACATGTCAGGACATTCAAAATTTGCCAACATCAAACATAAGAAAGAGAAAAATGATGCCAAGAAGGGTAAGATCTTCACAGTCATCGGCCGTGAGATCGTTATGGCAGTAAAGGCCGGCGGCCCGGATCCTGCAAACAACAGCAAACTTCGTGATGTCATTGCAAAAGCAAAAGCAAACAACATGCCGAACGATACCATCGACCGTGGAATCAAGAAGGCAGCAGGTGCTGACTCCGCAGACAGCTACGAGAAAGCTGTATACGAAGGATATGGCCCGAACGGTGTTGCCATTATCGTAGAGACTCTTACAGATAATAAGAACCGTACTGCAGGTAACGTACGTAACGCTTTTACCAAGGGTAACGGAAGCATCGGAACTCAGGGATGTGTATCCTTTATGTTCGATCAGAAAGGCCAGATCATCATCGACAAGGAAGAGCTTGAGGATGAGTGCGGCGAGATGGATGCGGACGAGCTGATGATGACAGCTCTGGATGCAGGTGCTGAGGACTTCAGCGAGGAAGAGGACAGCTTCGAGATCCTTACAGATCCGGATGATTTCAGCGCTGTACGTGAAGCTCTTGAGAAAGCCGGAATTCCGCTTATGGAAGCACAGATCGCCATGATTCCGCAGACTTACGTAGAACTTACCGACGACCAGGCTATCAAGGATCTCCACAGAACACTGGATCTTCTTGATGAGGATGATGACGTTACAGACGTATGGACAAACTGGGACGAGTGATCTTAGAATAGAAAATAATATTTTGCATATAATACCTCCAGAATTTTAGATTCCGGAGGTATTTTTATGGAAAAAAATAAAGAAGAGGGAAAACAGAAGGAACTGGATCGGGAAGAAAGCCAGGACAAGCAGATCCAGGAAACAGGACAGGTAGTGCTGGATGGAAATTCCCGGAAACATAAGGTGGAACTTCTGACGGTAATCGGGGAGATCGAAGGTCATGAATCGGCCCCGTCACACAGTAAAACCACCAAATATGAACATGTACTGCCAAAACTGGCTCTGATCGAGGATGATGAGGAAATTGAAGGACTTCTGATTCTTTTAAATACAGTTGGTGGCGATGTGGAAGCGGGGTTGGCGATTGCGGAGATGATCGCGTCTTTAAGTATTCCCACGGTTTCCCTTGTGCTGGGCGGCGGACATTCCATAGGCGTTCCCATGGCGGTTTCCGCGGACTATTCTTTTATCGTGCCAAGTGCTACCATGGTCATCCATCCGGTAAGGCAGAACGGGATGTTTATCGGTGTGGCACAGACGTACCGCAATATGGAGAAAATCCAGGACCGTATCACTGCCTTTGTATCGAAGCATTCTGATATAACCAAAGAACGGCTGGAAGAACTGATGCTGGATACTTCCCAACTGGTAAAAGATGTGGGAACCATGCTGGAAGGAGAGCAGGCAGTGAAGGAAGGTGTGATTGATGAAGTCGGCGGGATCCGGGATGCCCTGGACAAACTGTATGCCCTGATTGAAGAGAAAAAATCACAGAAATGATCGCTTTTTTATGTGGCTTTTGGTTATATTGGTTAAACATAACTAACGTGGTTACGCTGTGCTGTGGTAAAGAAAATCGACAGAAATTGTAAATCTCCCCTTGCCATATGCAGATTTTTAGCGTATTATTAATAGAGGTTTATAATTTGCGCGAGGAGGAAGACCATGTATAAGGTTTTAAAAGCTGAAACGTTGGCAGCTAAGATCCATCTTATGGTTGTGCATGCACCACGTGTGGCAAGCCACTGTCTGCCAGGACAATTTATCATTGTGAAACTTGACGAGAAGGGTGAGAGAATTCCTCTTACCATCTGCGATTACGATCGCGAGGCTGGAACAGTTACCATCGTATTCCAGGAGATCGGAGCATCTACAATTAAGATGTCCGCACTGAAAGAAGGAGATTCATTCCGTGACTTCGTAGGACCTCTCGGATGTCCATCTGAGTTCGTACACGAAGATATCGAAGAACTCAAGAAGAAGAAACTGGTATTCGTTGCCGGTGGTGTTGGTACCGCACCTGTTTATCCGCAGGTTAAATGGCTTCATGAGCACGGTATCACAGCAGATGTTATCCTTGGTTCCAAGACAAAGGATATGGTTATTCTTGAGAAAGAGCTCGGCGCTGTTTCCAATCTCTACGTCACAACTGATGATGGTTCTTATGGACGTTCTGGTATGGTAACCAAGACTCTTGAGGATCTTGTAACAAACGAAGGCAAACATTATGATGTCTGTGTAGCAATCGGACCGATGATCATGATGAAATTCGTCTGTCTTCTTACCAAGAAACTTGGTATCCACACAATTGTCAGCATGAACCCGATCATGGTTGACGGAACCGGTATGTGCGGCGCTTGTCGTCTTCAGGTCGGTGATGAGATTAAATTTGCCTGTGTAGACGGACCGGAGTTCGACGGACATCTCGTTGACTTTGATCAGGCTATGAAGAGAAGTCAGATGTATAAGACCCAGGAGGGACGTGCATTACTGAAACTTCAGGAAGGCGATACCCACCACGGTGGATGCGGACAGTGCGGAGGTGACAAGTAATGGCAGATGCAAAAATGTTAAAAAAAGTTCCTGTAAGAGAGCAGGATCCGAAGGTACGTGCGACAAACTTCGAGGAAGTATGTCTTGGATATAATCAGGAAGAGGCAATGGAAGAGGCACAGAGATGTCTCGGATGTAAGAAACCGAAATGTGTAGAGGGATGTCCGGTATCCATCAACATTCCTGGATTTATTGAACATATCAAAGAGGGCAACATGGAAGAAGCTTACAAAGTGATCGGATTATCTTCCGCACTTCCAGCTATCTGTGGCCGTGTCTGCCCACAGGAATCCCAGTGTGAGGGACAGTGTATCCGTGGTAAAAAAGGTGAGGCTGTTTCCATCGGTAAACTGGAGAGATTCGTTGCTGACTATGCTCTGGAGCATGACATCAAACCTGCAGGAGCAGAGGGTAAGAACGGACATAAAGTTGCAGTCATCGGTTCCGGTCCTTCCGGACTTACCTGTGCAGGTGACCTTGCAAAGGCAGGATACGATGTAACTGTATTCGAGGCTCTTCATGAGCTTGGCGGTGTTCTTGTTTATGGTATTCCGGAGTTCCGTCTTCCAAAACAGAAAGTCGTTAAGAAAGAGATCGAGAAAGTTAAAGAGCTTGGTGTTAAATTCGAGACAAACGTTGTCATCGGTAAATCTACAACCATCGACCAGCTGATCGAGGAAGAGGGATTTGAGGCCGTATTCATCGGTTCCGGTGCAGGTCTTCCGATGTTCATGGGTATCCCGGGTGAGAATGCAAGTGGTGTATTCTCCGCAAACGAGTACCTGACAAGAAGTAACCTCATGAAAGCATTCGATGATTCCTACGATACACCGATCGCAGCAGGCAAGAAAGTTGCAGTTGTCGGCGGTGGTAACGTTGCTATGGATGCTGCAAGAACAGCTCTGAGACTTGGCGCTGAGGTACATATCGTATACAGAAGAAGTGAGGCAGAGCTTCCTGCACGAGCAGAGGAAGTTCATCACGCTAAGGAAGAGGGTATCATCTTTGATCTTCTTACCAATCCGAAGGAGATCCTTGTAGATGAGAACGGCCATGTAAATGGTATGAAGGTTGTCAAGATGGAGCTTGGCGAGCCGGATGCTTCCGGAAGAAGACGCCCGGTAGAGATTCCTGGTTCCGAGTATGAGATGGACGTAGATACTGTTATCATGTCCCTTGGTACTTCACCGAACCCGCTGATCTCTTCCACAACAAAAGGCCTTGATATCAACAAGAGAAGATGTATCGTTGCCGAGGAAGAAACCGGTAAGACATCCAAGGACGGCGTATATGCCGGTGGTGATGCCGTTACAGGTGCAGCTACTGTAATCCTTGCTATGGGTGCAGGTAAAGCTGGTGCAAGAGGTATCGACGAATATCTGAAAAACAAATAAAAAGAAGATTCGTTTTTAGATCCAGGCTTCCGGTTGCTGATTCACAGTAACCGGAAGTTTTTTGTATATACAATTATAATTTTAAGAAAAAGAACATTTGTTTGAATGATTGCTTAAGTGTGGATTGTAAGTTTCCGGTAATTATGCTATAATGTGTTGGAAAAATTTTTAGAAAAGGAAATATCATTATGTCAGTGATACATGCGATTATATTGGGAATTCTTCAGGGAATTACAGAATTTTTGCCGGTGAGCAGTTTTGGACACCTTTGTGCAGCCCAGGATCTTCTTAACGGATCAAGAGGTTCCGGGGTGCTTTTTGAAGTAATGCTTCATCTGGGAACCATGGTAGCTCTGATTCTCGTTTTTCTGAAAGATATCAAAAAAATCGGAATCGAACTGATCGGAATGATTTTGGATCTGATCGGAAATGCCAATATTTTTCTTTATAACAGAAGAACCGGTAAAAATTTGACCTATGCAAAAATTGTGCACGGAACTTACCGGAAACTTACTGCTCTGATCCTTGTTTCAACAATTCCTACAGCATTAATTGGATATCAGTGTAAGCGCCTTGTTGTACGCAGTGCGTCTTCACATATGTTTTCGGGAATTGGAATTCTGCTTACAGGAGTAATTCTTCTTGTTGTGGATTACAGCAATATAAACGGGAACAAGGGTACAAGGGAAGTAAATTTCGGAGATGCCATGTGGATGGGAATCTGTCAGGGAATTTCAGTATTTCCCGGACTTTCCAGATTCGGACTTACACTGAGCGTTGGACTTTTCTGCGGACTGAGCCGGAAATTTGCGGTTAAGTATTCTCTTTTAATGAGTATACCGGCTGTGATTGGAGCTTTTTTTGTAGAAATGGGCGAGTTTACAGCGGTAAGTATGACGGTGGGAAAAGGATTTACCTATGTCCTTGGAATGTTGGTGGCCGGAATTACAGGGTATCTGGTAATCCGGTTCATGCTTAAGCTTTCGAATCAGGTCAGACTGCGTTATTTTGCATTTTATTCCTTTGCAGCCGGTATCCTTATTCTGGCAGCAAATTATATTTGATATCAACTGGAGGGAGTCTGACAATGGCAGCTTCAAAAACAACAAAAAAAAGAAAAGGGAAAACTGCGACAAAACAGCAGAGCGCTGGAAACCGATTTCAGACAGAAATACTGATTCTGGTTATGTTTGCAGCCTGCCTGATTCTGATGATCAGTGCGTTTGGCATGGGTGGTATCGTAGGAAATGCCATCAGCAGCATCTGTTTTGGAATCATGGGATTGTGTGCATATCTGTTTCCAGTAGTTTTGTTTGGGGGAGTTACGTTTCTGATTGTCAATAATAAGAACCGTCTTGCTTATAAGAAGATTTTTGCCGGAATTGTGTTTTTTGCCTTTTTATGCGGACTTTTACAGCTTCTTACAGAAGGTTACACACCAAGTACAACTTTTGCGGATTATTATGCACTCAGTTCGGAGTATCATACAGGAGGAGGCGTGATTGGAGGTGCAGTATGTATTTCCACAGCTTCCGCATTTGGTACAGTTGGAGGCGTGGTGATCATTGTACTGGTACTGATGGTTTCCATGATTATTATTACGCAGAGATCTTTTTTCGGGTTTATGAATAAAATTCTGGATCTGTTTGCAGATGCTGCCCGGGAGGGAAGAGAGGCATATCTGGAGGCACAGCCGGACAGAGAAAAGCAAAAAGAACTCCGAAGGAAAATCCGTGCTGAGAGAAGAGCAGAAAAGATCCGTCAGCTGGAAGAGGAATTGGAAGAGGAAGAATTGGCGTTTGCGGAAGAAACCACCAAGAAAACATCCAGAAAACGTAAAGGAAAATCAAAAAAAGAAGAAAATAAAAGACAGGCAGCTGTAAAAGCCAACCGAAAAGGGGAATTTAATCTGCCTTCTTTTCTGGATGAGGAGAAGGCTGCGCTTCCATCGGATACAGATTTGCCAGAAGCAGAGGAAACAGAGGGACAGGAGGAAATCCGGCCGGCTTCCCATGAGAACATGGAATTTCAGATTCACAGATCTCAGCCGCAGACAGTGACTGAAGAAGTGGAAGAACCAGATTTTGAAAAAGATATCCAGGAAGTCTCAGAAGATGAGTATGACGGTTATGAAGATGTTGCGGTTCCGGAAATGTCTCCGGTTCTGGAAACAGAAAAAAAAGCTTCCACAAATAACCCCAAATCTTCACAGAAAGAAATTGAACATGGGATCAAAAATATTCAGCATGAGATCAGTCAGAAGGAAGTTGCAGAGAAAAAACCATATCAGTATCCTCCACTGAAACTTCTGAAGCGAGGTGATGGCAGATCTCAGGGAGATTCTGATGCACACTTAAGAAAAACAGCTCAGAAGCTGCAGGAAACACTGCACAATTTTGGCGTAAATGTAACGATTACCAATGTCAGTTGCGGCCCGACAGTAACCCGTTATGAGCTGCAGCCGGAGATGGGTGTTAAAGTCAGCAAGATTGTAGGTCTTTCGGATGATATTAAACTGAATCTTGCAACACCGGATATTCGTATTGAGGCACCGATTCCCGGAAAAGCTGCTGTGGGAATTGAAGTTCCAAATAAAGAAAACAGTCCGGTTATGCTTCGAGATCTTCTGCAGTCTGAGGAGTTCAAAAATGCCAAGTCAAAGCTTTCTTTTGCGGCAGGTAAAGATATTGCAGGGAAATCGGTTGTGGCAGATATTGCAAAGATGCCGCATCTTCTGATCGCAGGAGCTACCGGTTCCGGTAAATCGGTATGCATCAATACTTTGATTATCAGTATTCTTTATAAGGCAACACCAGATGAAGTTCGTCTGATTATGATTGACCCGAAAGTTGTTGAATTAAGTGTATATAATGGAATTCCACATCTGTTTATTCCGGTAGTTACAGATCCGAAAAAAGCGGCCGGAGCACTGAACTGGGCGGTTTCAGAGATGACAAGCCGTTATAATGCTTTTGCGGAGTATGGTGTACGTAACCTTGGAGAATATAATAAAAAAGTTGCGAATATGCGTGTACCGGAAGGGGAAAAAGCACCCGAAAAGATGCCACAGATCGTAATTATTGTAGACGAGCTTGCGGATCTTATGATGGTAGCGCCGGGCGAAGTGGAAGATGCCATCTGCCGTCTGGCCCAGCTTGCACGTGCAGCCGGCATTCATCTGATTATTGCCACACAGAGACCTTCGGTTAATGTTATTACAGGACTGATTAAGGCAAATATGCCGTCCAGAATTGCATTTTCCGTATCTTCCGGTGTGGATTCCAGAACAATTCTTGACATGAACGGCGCAGAAAAACTTCTCGGAAAAGGTGATATGCTGTTTTATCCACAGGGATATCAGAAACCTGCCAGACTTCAGGGCGCCTTTGTGTCTGACGAGGAAGTCAGCGCTGTTGTGGAATATGTTTCCGACAAAAATCAGGGAGCGGTTTATGATACCGCCATTGAGAAGCAGGTAAATACTGCCACGGTTCCCGGAGGAGCAGGTGGCGGTGACAGAGACGTATATTTTACAGAAGCCGGCAAATTTATTATTGAGAAAGAGAAGGCCTCCATTGGCATGCTTCAGCGTATGTTTAAAATCGGTTTCAACCGTGCGGCCAGAATCATGGATCAGCTCTGCGATGCAGGAGTCGTAGGTCCGGAGGAAGGAACCAAACCAAGGAAAGTTCTGATGTCTGCGGAAGAATTTGAGAATTATCTGGAGGAGAATGGCGGATGAAAATAAGCGTTCTGACAGTAGGAAAAATAAAAGAGAAATATTTACGAGATGCCATTGCAGAGTATTCCAAACGTTTAAGCCGTTATTGCAAACTGGAGATTATAGAAGTATCTGATGAAAAAACACCGGATAATGCCAGCGAAACGGTAGAAGAGGCAATCAGAAATAAAGAGGGTGAGCGCCTTTTGAAATATATCCGGGACGATGCTTTTGTAATTACACTGGAAATTGCAGGAGAACAGCTGACATCTGAGAAATTTGCAGAGAAAATCAATACTCTTGGCATCCGGGGAACCAGCCATATCCAGTTTGTAATTGGAGGTTCCATTGGACTTGGAAAAGAGGTGCTGAAAAGATCCGATTATGGACTTAGCTTTTCAAAAATGACATTTCCTCATCAGCTGATGAGGGTGATTCTGCTGGAACAGATTTACCGGAGTTACCGGATCATAAGTGGAGAACCTTATCATAAATAAAATTAAAAAGGAAGCCTTTCACCATTACTTTTAAGTAACAGTGGAAGGCTTTTTATGTGTGGGAAATTTCGCAATATGGATGAAGAATCTGTACTGCATGAGAAATTTTACCGAATAAGTAAAAATTTGCAAAAAAGATTGACGAGACTAACTCATTATTGTATAACAAAGTTATAGAGATATAACAATTATAGCAGAGGGAGTTATCTGGTATGAAAAACAGAAAACGAAAATCAGCTGCTGCACTGGCGGCAGGGATGTCTGTACTCCTGGGGGCCGGTACAATTGCAGGTGCTACAGAACAGACGGATAATAACAAGATCAGCAGGGAAGAAACGGTATATGTAAATACAGAAGCAGATGGAAATGTAAAAGAGGTTACAGTTTCAGAGTGGCTGAAAAATGTGTAACCTATGAAAACCGTGCAGTTACCACAAAAAAAATTAATGGAAAAACAGAAAAATTATATTCTCCTTTTATGATGATTACAGGGATGATTCTGTCTACAGATAATTTTTCCAATGTAACGGTTGATAATGGCAAAGTAGTGGAAGATGATTCCAGAAATATTGTACTTGGAATTGCAATGCCCGGATTAAAGGAAAGCCTGGATCTTACGGAAGATGTGGAAAAGGATCTCAGCATTCCGGAAGATTTTACTGTGGAAGCAGATGTGACAGACTGTGAAATGAGTTCTTCTTTTACAGTGGCAATGACAGATGTGCTGGATGAAGTTGATCTGGATGATCTGGACAGTGTGGATGATCTGCAGGATTCCATAAAGAAGATGACAAAAGCAGCGTCAAAACTGGTAAAAGGAACAAAATCACTTTCAGAAGGTGTGAACACCCTTGATGAAAAATATAAAGAATTTGATGAGGGAATTGCCGCATTAAGTACCGGTGTTTCCGCACTGGAATCAGGGGCTGGGAAACTGGATGACGGAGTGGGAACTTTAAGTACCGGTGCTTTTGCTCTCAGCGAAGGCGCGTCGCAGCTGGCACAGGGAATTTCCGCTTATACTGCGGGAACCGGAACTCTTGCGACAGGACTGAAGCAGTACACCGGCGGAGTCGATACTGTCAGCGACAGTATGGATAAAGTTGCAAACGGAGTCAATTCCTATACAGAAGGGGTCGACAGTTATGTTTCCGGTGGAAGCAGTCTGTCAGACGGAACAATGGCATATGTAAACGGTGCTTCCACACTGACCGGTTATATGAAGAAATACATAGAGGGAAGTGATGCACTTACCGGAGGAATGCTTAAATATTTAAACGGTATACAGACACTGCTTTCCGGTATGGGTACCGTAATTCCGCAGACAGATGAGACAGTAAAAAGTGCAAAGACGGCTGTGGAAAAAATGAAAGCAATGGCAGATTCTCTGGACAGTGATACTTTGAACGATTTTTCCGGAAATATGGAAGAATATGCCGGAAAAGTTTCCGCTTATAATGTACAGATGCAGGAATATGTGGCCGGTGTAGAACAGCTTGGAGAGAAGATTACAGCACTTCGGGAACAGATCGCAAAGACAACAGATACAGAAAGTACAGAAGAGATAACATCCGACGTTCAGGAAGCGGCAGATACTCTGAAAAATAATGCAGATACCATGAATGCACAGGCGGATATCATAGAAAACTGGGCAGACAATGCCGGAGAAACAACGACAGATATGACTGCAATTGAAGAAGGCCTTTCCGGTGTGAAAAATAATCTTTCAGCAGCAGAAAATGCACTTTCGGGAATTGATTACAGTACCATGGATGAAGGAACCGCAGCGGCAGTTCAGGAAGCCCTTGGCGCTATCTCAGCAGCCAGAAGCGCGGCCGATGGAATAGATACTTCTTCTGCAAACGGACAGATGGCGGATACTTCAGCGTTGAAAAACGCGGCAGAAGCTTTACGCAGTTCGGCATCAGAAGCCGATGGTGCAAAACAGAAAGCAATGTCCGCAGTAGAAAATCTCACTGCGCTGAATCACACATCTGCTTCTGCGGGAAGTGCATTGTCAGATCTTCAGAAAGCAGTCAGTGAGCTGGAAGAAGATGTGAAGAATCTGACAGAAAAGGATCAGGATCTGAAAAATACAGGAAATACACTTTCTGATACCGGCAGACAATTATCAGACACGGCCCGGAATATGGACGATGCTTTTGGTAGCTTAAGTGAACAGATTCCGGAAATTCAGTCAGAGATCAATAAATTAAAGGATACGGCAGATGCTCTTTCCAGTGCAAATGAAACACTTCAGTCCGGTTATCAGCAGAATCTGACCAATGCAAATGAGCAGTTTCAGAAAAATTCCGAGGATCTGAATGCTATGGGAAGTGCTGTGAATTCCGGAATTACAGACCTTCAGGGAAAAAAGAATGCCAATGCCAGTGCACTGTTAAAAGGTGCCAAATCTCTGAAAAAAGCAGGAAAGACACTGACCGAGGGAAGCAGCCAGATACAGGAGGCAATTACACAGCTTAAAAAAGGCATTCAGACGATTTCCGCAAACAGCAGTGCACTTAACAATGGAGCGGATCAGCTGGTTTCTTCGGGTAGTCAGCTGGAACAGGGGGCAGGACAGCTCTTTGCAGGAAGCAGCACCCTTGCGTCCGGAACGCAGACTTTAAAAAGCGGAACTTCCGCTCTTGCATCTGGCGTAGGAACTCTGCAGAGCGGAGCGGATAAACTGAAAGAGGCCAGCGGACAGGTGCAGGAGGGAATCAGCAAACTTGCAGATGGCGCAAAGACATTAAGTGACGGTCAGAAAAAGTTCTATAAAGAAGGTGTGAAAAAACTGGACGATGCAGTAAACAAAGATTTGAAAAATGTGATAGACCGTTTCCGTGCACTGAAATCGGAGGCGGTTTCTTATGACAGTTTCACACAGCGTGCAGAGGATATGGATGGAAGTGTAAAATTTATTTATGAGACAGAAGCAATCGAAGTCAGCGAGGAAGAATAATGACCGGAATTCTGCCGGATAACAGCAGAGAGAGTCAGGCGGATTCCTGCAAATATCTTGACAATTTCCAGATTTGTAGTATGATAAGAAAAGAGTAGCACTCATAAGAAAAGAGTGCTAATAAATACAGAAAGAAGGAAATAAACATGGCATTAAAACCAGTTGCAGACAGAGTAATCGTGAAATATTTTGAGACAGAGGATAAGACAGCATCCGGTATTGTTCTTCCGGACAGCTCCAAAGAGAAGACACAGCAGGCAGAAGTTATTGCTGTTGGTTCCGGTAAGATCGTAGACGGGAAAGAAGTTCCGATACAGGTAAAACCCGGCGACCGTGTAATCTACGGAAAATACACAGGAACTGAGATCAAATACGAAGGTGAGAAATATCTGGTCATCAATGCCGATGATATTATTGCCATTGTAAAAGACTGATGAAGAATTTTTACCGTAATTTTCTGAAATTATGCTCCATGCTGGTTTTACAGAATGTAGTAACGTTAAGTGTCAACCTTGCTGACAATATTATGCTTGGCGCATTCAGTGAGACTGCATTATCCGGAGTAACCACTGTAAATCAGGTACAGTTCGTCTTTCAGCAGCTTATTATGGCGCTGGGAGACGGACTTGTCATATTCGGAAGCCAGTACTGGGGAAAGAAAGAGACAAAACCGGTGAGAAAGATCAGTGCCTGGGCCATGTGCACAGGCATTTTTATTGCTCTCATCCTGTTTATCCTGGCAAGCTTTTTTCCGCGTCGGATGCTGGGGCTTTTCACAACAGATCAGACAATTATTGAAGCCGGTCTTTCCTATCTTGCGATCATCCGTTTTACCTACTTTTTCTTTGCAGTGACACAGATTTTGCTGGCTACGCTGCGCTGTGTGGAAATCGCGGGGATCGCTTTCGGGCTTTCTGTCATGACTCTGATAATTAACTGCAGCATTAACTGGATTCTGATTTACGGACATTTTGGTGCGCCCAGGATGGGTGCGGCAGGAGCAGCGGTGGGAACACTGACGGCCCGTATTGCGGAGATCTGCGTACTGATCACTTATATTTCTAAAAAACAGAGCTGGATCGGTATCCGTATCCAGGATTATCTGCAGGCAGATTGGAAGTTCGGACGGAAATATTATAAAGTGGTATGCCCTCTGCTTGTGATCCAGGGACTTTGGGGTGTAAATACAGCGCTTCAGACAGCAATTCTGGGCCACATGACGGCAGCAGCCATTGCAGCCAACAGTGCAGCGTCCAATCTGTTTCTGATGGTAAAATCCGCAGCTGTGGGAGCTGCTTCCGCCGCATCGGTTACCATGGGAAAAACCATAGGTTCCGGAGATCTGAAGCTTGCAAAACTCTATTCCAAAAAACTTCAGAAACTTTTTGTAGTCATGGGGATTATCTGCGGTGTGCTGCTTTTCTTTATCCGTATTCCGGTTTTAAGCCTTTACCAGCTTTCTCCGGAAACCCGAGAGATGGCTAATACCTTTCTTATGATCTTAAGTGTGGTGATGGTGGGAATGTCTTATCAGATGCCTACCAATGGAGGCATTATCCGTGGAAGTGGCAGTATTGCCTATTCCATGAAGGTGGATCTAATTAGTACCTGGGCGATTGTGATCCCATTATCTATGTTTATGGCATTTGTGGTCAAAGCATCACCGGCCATTGTGGTGTGCTGCCTTAACGCAGATCAGATTTTTAAGTGTGTACCCGCATTCCTGAAATGCAATTACGGGCACTGGATCAAAACCATGACAAATATTTCTTGACGCCTGTCCAGCCTATAGGTAGAATAAAAGATAAAGGTTTATGTGCGAAAGGGAAATTCCGGATAAAATTTCAGGATAAGCTTGACAAAAATATAAGGATATAGTACCATCGTACACATATCATAGTAACTTAGTGGGAAAACAGGAATACTCACTGGGCCATAGGAGGAACAAAGAGATGAGAAAAAAAGTACTGGCAGCGCTTCTGGCAGCTGCAGTAGCAGGAACGACTGTTATGGCAGGAACAGTAGTTTTTGCGGCAGAGAACACCGAAGGAACCAAGGCTTCTGGCGGTAACATTACAATTGCAGAGACTGCAGATCCTCAGAATATCAATCCACTGTATGTTGTGGATCAGACAAGCTTTGATATGATGCAGGCACTGTACAGTCCGTTTTTTGAGATCGTGGACGGAGAGATGTATTACGGAAACGGACTTTGCGAGAGCGTGACAGCCAATGAGGATGCCAGCGAGTTTACTCTGAAGCTGAAAGACGGACTGAAATGGCATGACGGTGAGCCGCTTACTGCTGATGATGTGGTATTTACCATGCAGGTTCTGGTAGACGAGAAACAGAATGTGCCATATTCTTCTTACGGATATGTGAATGATAAGGCAGTAGAGGCAGAGAAAATCGATGACCTTACTGTGAAGCTTTCCCTTGGATCTTCTTCCGCAGGATTTCTTGGCGGTTTAAGCCAGGTTTACTGTATTCCGAAACACATTTATGAAGGTGTGGAGAATATCGGAGAGAGCGATCTGAACAATGAGCCGGTAGGAAACGGACCGTTTAAGTTCGAGGAGTACAAATCTGGTGAGTACCTTAAAGTAACAAAATTCGATGATTATTATGAAGATGTAAATCTGGATTCCATCACTTTCAAGATCGTTAAAGATTCCAGTTCCGCCAATGCGGCACTTGCAAGCGGTGATCTGGATGCACGTCTGATCAGCGCGGATGATTATGATACAGTCAGTGCATACGACAACGTAAATATCAATACCTACAATTCCGGACGTGTTAATGCCATGTTCATGAATGAGCTGAATGAAGATCTTCAGGATGTAAAGGTACGTCAGGCTATTGCATACGCACTGAATAAAGAGGAATTCTGTCAGTTTGCATTCATTTCCGAAGATTATGCAGAACCGGCGGATTCCCTGTTTACACCGGATACCCTTTATTATGCAAAACCGGACAATACTTATGACAATGATCCGGCCAAGGCACAGCAGCTTCTTTCCGAAGCAGGAAAGACATCTCTTTCTCTGAATCTGATGTATATCTCCACAGACAAGACTATGGAGAGTGAGGCCCTGTATGTACAGTCTGCACTTGCAAATGTGGGAATCACGGTAAATCTTGTTCCGACAGACGAATCAACATTCAAGAATAAAACCAAGGATCCGGAATGTACAGATTATGACCTGGTATTAAGCTTTTATACTTTAGGTGAGGAACCGAGTCTTTATGCGGATATGTGCTCTTCCGACAGCCGTTCCAACTACTCCAGAATCAAAGATACGGATCTGGATGCACTGTGGGAAAAAGGAAACAGTATAGCAGATGAGACAGAGCGCAGCGACATATATAAAGAAATTCAGAATACTATCAACGATAATATGTATATTTATCCGATTGCGTATTCCAATGGATTCTATGCGGTAAATAAAGATTTCGGCGGATTTGATGAATGTCTGTTAAAGACGATTTATTATGATTATTCCAAGATCTACACACTGGAGAAATAAAACACAAATTTATAAAAGATAATCACGGAAAGGAAGTGGCTGACGCGTTTTTCGCGCCAGCCGATTTCCTGTTTTCGGGGAAAATAAAGGAGGTACATTTTGAAGAAAATCGCAAACCGTCTGG
Source organism: Blautia sp. MSJ-36 (assembly GCF_018917985.1). Classification (NCBI taxonomy): domain Bacteria; kingdom Bacillati; phylum Bacillota; class Clostridia; order Lachnospirales; family Lachnospiraceae; genus Blautia; species Blautia sp. MSJ-36. Next base: position 216,223 of record NZ_JAHLPQ010000001.1, read on the forward strand.
TACAGTGTATTCTGACACTGTTTATTGTCTCCGTTCTCTGTTTTGCACTGACAAAAGCAGCGCCCGGAGATCCGGTTCTGACTTATGTGGAGCCGAATATGAGTGAAGAATACATTCAGAATTTAAGGGAAAGCCTGGGTCTTACCAAGCCTCTTTATGAACAGTATTTTCTGTGGCTGGGAAGGATTTTTCACGGGAATTTCGGAAATTCCCTGATGAATAACCGTCCGGTACTGACACAGATGCTGGAGCGTCTTCCCGCAACAGTGATCCTGATGGGAACCAGTATGTTACTGGGATTTCTCATTGCCATTGTGTTGGGATTGTATTCCGGTAAGAATAAGAACGGAATTCTGGATAAAATCACCAGTCTTTTCTGCTATGTGGGAATTTCCATCCCCACTTTCTGGTTCGGTATCATGCTGATCTACCTGTTCAGTGTGCATCTTCATATCCTTCCAAGTATTGGTATGCATTCAGACGGGGACCGCTCTTTTGGAGATCTGGTGCTTCACATGGTGATGCCCTGTGCGGTGCTGACTTTTGCCAATGCATCCCAGTATATCCGGTATCTGAGAAGCAGTACCATTACGGAGATGTCCTCAGATTATGTTATGGTGCAGAAAGCCTATGGAATGAAAGAGTCCGGGATTCTGTTCCGCCATGTACTGAAAAATGCCATGCTTCCCATGATCACAGTTCTTGGAATGAGTTTGCAGTCACTGGTTTCCGGAGCCATTATTACAGAGCAGGTTTTTGCATGGCCGGGAATCGGACAGCTGGCGGTTACTGCTGTTATGCAGTATGACTATCCCCTGATCATGGGCATTACCATGTTTACAGCACTTCTTGTGGTGCTCGGAAATCTTTTGGCAGATGTTCTGTACGCTGTCTTTGATCCGAGAATTCGCAAGGCCGGATGTTAGGAGGTGAAGGGTCATGAGAGAAAATATCTGGAAAAACATTAAACTTGGTTTTAAGACAAATAAATTGGCAGTTGCAGGAGCAGTGGCTATCCTTCTTCTGGCACTGATCTCTATTTTTGCCTTTCTGTATCCGGTGGACCCCAATGCCATCAGCGCTACAGAGAGACTGAACGCCCCTTCTATGTCACATCTCTTTGGAACCGACGATATGGGAAGGGATTATTTGGCACGTTGTATTTATGGCGGAAGAGCTTCTCTTCTGGTTGGATTTCTGTCCATGATCCTTTCTACAGCCCTTGGAGTGATTGTGGGCTCCATCAGTGGATTTGTAGGAGGAACCGTGGATGCGGTACTGATGCGTCTGGTAGATGCACTGATGAGCCTTCCTACATTCCTGATCATGATCGTTATGAACGCTTTTCTGAAACCGGGTTTACAGAATATTGTCCTGATCATTGGATTTTTGACCTGGATGAACATTGCCAGGATCGTCCGTGGTGAGACGATTTCCCTGAATGAGAGAGAATATGTTATCTATGCAAAGATTTCCGGACAGAAAAAGTTTTCCACAATTGTGCATCATATTCTTCCGAATATCATGCCGACCATTATTGTTGCCGCAACTATGAATATTGCAAACGCGATCCTGATGGAGTCCGCACTGAGCTTTTTCGGCCTGGGCATCCAGCCACCCACAGCTTCCTGGGGAAGCATGCTCAGTAATGCACAGCGTTATATCCAGCAGGCTCCGTACCTTGCCATCTTTCCGGGTATTCTGATCCTGATCACGGTTATCAGTTTCAACTATCTGGGAGAAGTGTTGAGAAAAGTATTTGAGCCCAAGTAAGGAGGACATGCACAAATGGAAAAATTACTGGAAGTAAAAGATCTGAAAGTGTCTTTCTTTACGGATCTTGGAGAAACACAGGCAGTAAAAGATGCCGGGTTTGCCATTGAAGAGGGAGATTTTTTCGGAATTGTAGGCGAATCTGGAAGCGGAAAAAGTGTAACAACGAAATCCATTCTCCGTCTTGGCCCGTCCAACTGCAAGATTATGGGCGGAGAAATCCTGTTTCAGGGGGAGGATATTCTGAAAAAAAGTGAGGCAGAGCTCCGGGAAATTCGTGGTGGTGAGATTGCCATGATTTTTCAGGATTCTCTTTCTGCACTGAATCCGGTTTATACCGTAGGAAACAAGATGGTGGAGCTGATCCGCCGCCATACTTCCATAATAAAAAAAGAGGCAAAGGCCCGGGTGCTTGAGCTGCTGACAGCAGTAGGGATCACAGATCCGGAAAAAGCCATGCGTAGTTATCCCCATGAGCTTTCCGGTGGTATGCGCCAGCGTGTAATGATCGCCATGGCCATGAGCAGTAATCCGAAAGTTCTCATTGCCGATGAACCGACGACAGCTTTGGATGTAACCATTCAGGCACAGATCCTTCATCTTCTTCTGGAACTTCAGAAAAAAAACAATATGAGTATTATTCTGATCACTCATGATCTGGGTGTTGTGGCACAGACCTGTAAGAGAGTGGCTGTTATGTGTGGTGGTTACGTGGTGGAAGAAGGAACGGTAGAAGAGATTTTTCTTAATCCGGGCCATCCGTATACCCAGGCACTGATTGCAAGTATGCCACGTGTGGGAGGAACTTTTGAACAGTTTCTGGAAAGAGATCTTTCTGACGGAAGCGGAAATTTATGTCCGTTTCTGAACCGTTGCAAATATGCGGATAAAACCTGCGAGGCCTGTCTTCCGAAATATTATGAATCTTCGGAGGGACATAAGATTCTCTGCCACAGAAGGGAGGAGGAAAAATGAGCAATTCTTTAATTGAAGTAAAAGATCTGAAAGTATATTTTAAACAGAAATCTCCGAAACTTCTGTCTTTTAAGCCGGGTATCCTGAAAGCTGTAGATCAGGTGAGTTTTTCTATTGAAAAGGGAAAAACTTTCGGTCTGGTAGGAGAGTCCGGAAGCGGAAAATCTACCATCGGAAAAGCAATCCTGCGCTATCATAAGCCTACAGGAGGGGGGATTTTTTACGGAGGAGCGGAAATTGGAGCCATGGGAGAAAAAGAGCTTCTTCCATACCGCAAAAAAATGCAGTCTGTTTTTCAGGACCCGTATTCATCCCTGGACCCAAGTCATACCGTGCAGGATATTATCTGTGAGCCCATGGAAATCCATAAACTGTATACGCCAAAAGAGCGGAAAGAACGTGCAAAAGAACTGATCCGGGTTGTTGGCCTTAAAGAGCAGGATCTTCTGAAATATCCTCATGAGTTTTCCGGCGGACAGAGACAGAGAATTTCCATTGCCAGGGCACTTTCCGTGCAGCCGGAGTTTGTGGTCTGCGATGAGCCCATTTCCGCGCTGGATGTTTCTCTCCAGGCACAGATCGTTCAGATGCTTCAGGATCTTCAGGAAAAATACGGACTTACTTACCTGTTTATCAGCCATCAGCTGCAGGTGGTACAGAAGATCTGCGATGAGATCGGAGTTCTCTATCTGGGAAATCTTATGGAAATCGCAGATGCGGACAAGCTCTATTCCAATCCGCTGCATCCTTATACAAAAATGCTGATTTCTTCTATTCCGGTACCGGACCCGAGAGTAAAAACGCTGGATCAGATCGTGACAGATACCGGCGTACAGTCCCGCTCCATTGGCGGATGCCGGTTCCATAACCGCTGCCCGTGGTGTGAAGAGCGATGCAGGCAGGAAGTTCCACTGCTTCGGGAAGCAGAGCCAGGACATCTGGTAGCCTGCCATAAATACTGATATCAGGAATTTCGGACAATACGAGAAGGGAAAAGAAAAAGGTGGAAAAAAATATATATGATAATTATCTGGCTATTCTGAGGGAAGAAATGGTTCCTGCCATGGGATGCACGGAGCCGATTGCTCTGGCTTACGGTGCAGCAAGGGCAAGAGAAGTTCTTGGAAAAGAACCGGAGCACATTGTGGCAAAATGCTCCGGAAATATCATAAAGAATGTGCGCTGTGTCATCATTCCAAACTCCGGGGGATTAAAGGGGATCCCCGCAGGAGTGGTTCTTGGTGCGGTGGCAGGCGATGCATCGCTTGATATGGAGGTTCTCTCAAAAGTAACAGACGAGGGAAGAAAACGCTGCCGGGAACTTCTGGATGCGGATATCTGTAAAGTGGAACTTCTGGATACTCCGGTTGTACTTCATATTGTGATTGAAATGAGTGCAGGAGAGGATACCGTCTGTCTGGAGATCAAATACGATCACATTAATGTGACCAGAATTGAAAAAAACGGAGAAATCCTTCTGGATGCGGACCGTGCGCTGGAAGAAAAAGAGGCGGCAGATCGCAGTCTTTTAAATCTGGAAGATATCCGGGAGTTTGCTGATACCGTAGAACTTTCTGATGTAAAAATTCTTCTGGATACCCAGATCAAAAGCAACATGGCCATTGCCCATGAGGGAATGACCGGAAAATACGGACTTGGGATCGGACGTGTGATCCGCGAAAACTATTCCCATGATATGCTTACCAGAATGCGAAGCCTTACCGCGGCGGCTTCCGAGGCGCGTATGGGCGGATGTGACATGCCGGTTGTCATTAACTCCGGAAGCGGAAATCAGGGAATTGCCTGTTCCGTTCCACTGATCGTTTATGCAAGGGAAATGGAGCTGCCGGACTACAGTCTGTACCGGGCACTTGTATTTTCCAATCTTCTTACCGTGTATCAGAAACATTATATAGGCAAACTATCGGCGTTCTGTGGTGCGGTGTCTGCATCCTGTGCGGCAGGAGCAGCCATCACTTATATGGTAGGGGGAAGTATTTCCCAGATCAAAAAGACTATCGAGAACACCCTGGCCAATATTCCGGGAATCATCTGTGATGGAGCAAAGATCTCCTGTGCTGCCAAGATCGCGGCCAGCTTGGATGCGGCGTTTCTTGCTCACCATCTTGCCATGAACGGTCAGTCCTATGCTCCTTATACAGGAATTCTTCAGGAAGAAACAGCAGAAACCATCAGCTGTGTGGGACAGATCGGAAAAGACGGAATGAAAGAAACAGACCGGGAAATCCTTAAGATCATGCTGGAACACTGATGAAATTTCAGTTATACTGTTCTTAAAAGACGCCGGGGCGGAGACGGCACAGATTAACCGAATGCGGATGCTTTTATCCGCTTGACAAAGAAAAGGTTGGATTTATGGACAATGAATTAAGAATTGCAATACTGATCGATGCTGATAATGTATCAGACAAATATATCAAGATCATTGTGGACGAGGTGGCGAACATTGGCATCGCTACCTATAAACGGATCTATGGAGACTGGACCAGTGCCAGGCTTTCTTCCTGGAAAAATGTTCTTCTGGAGGATTCTATCATTCCCATTCAGCAGTACAGCTATACTACGGGAAAAAACGCCACGGATTCGGCCATGATCATTGATGCCATGGATATTCTCTATTCCGGAAATGTGGACGGATATTGTATTGTTTCTTCGGACAGTGATTTTACCAGGCTGGCAGCAAGGCTCCGGGAATCCGGAATGCTGGTGCTGGGCATGGGCGAGGAAAAGACGCCCAAACCTTTTATTTCCGCATGTAATCAGTTTAAATATCTGGATCTTCTTTACCGCAATCAGCAGGAAGAAGAGAAAAAAGAAGATCTGGAAACTGCGGCGGAGGCAAAGAAAGCAGGAAGCAGTAATAATAAACAGAACAGTTCCGGTTCAAAGAAAAATAAAGACTTAAAAAAAGTACGGAAAACCATTAATGCCATCATCGAGAAATTTTCTGACGAGGAAGGCTGGCTGTCTTCCGGACAGCTGGGCGATCAGCTGGGAAAACGTCTTCCGGATTTTGATGTGCGTAATTACGGGTATTCCAAGCTGACTCCGTTTATCAAATCCCTGGGCAGTTATGAAACCGGCAGGATTCCTACCGGCAGTGGCGGAAGGAAACAGATTTATTTCCGTATGAAGGAGGAACGGTAATGAAGAATTATATGGCACCCATGGAAGGTGTTACCAACTGGGTTTACCGCAATGCATATCATGAATGCTTTTATCCCATGGATAAATATTTTACCCCCTTTATTACCGCCAAGCCAAACAAGAGACTCAGCAGCAAGGAAATTAAAGAAGTGTCCCCTGACACAAACGGAAAGCTTCCGGTGGTTCCCCAGATCCTGACCAATAATGCGGAAGACTTTGTCAAAACCGCACATATTTTTCGGGATGAATATGGCCATAAAGAAGTGAACTTAAATCTTGGATGTCCTTCAGGAACCGTAACAGCCAAGGGAAAAGGGGCCGGATTTTTGGGAGAACCGGAAAAGCTTGACCGTTTTCTGGACGAGATCTTTGCTAACACAGGGATGGAGATTTCCATTAAGACGCGCGTGGGCACCGATTACGAGGAAGACTGGGAAAGACTTCTTGAAATTTACAGCAAATATCCAATAAAGGAGCTGATCATCCATCCACGCATTCTGAAGGACCATTATAAGGGAACTCCGCGGTATGGATTATACGAAGAGGCACAGAGAAAAATCAAAGTTCCGCTGGGCTATAACGGAGATATTTTTTCCGTGGAAGCTTATCAGGAAATCCAGGAAAAATTTCCGGATGCGGACAGCTTCATGTACGGACGGGGGATCATTGCAAGGCCTTACCTTCTGGATGAAATTATGTGCGGAACCAGAATGAAAAAAGAAGACCGTCAGTCTCAGTATAAGCAGAAAATGCGCCAGTTCCATGACTGTCTTTATCGGGAGTATCAGGAGTACCTTTCCGGAGAACGAAATGTGCTTTTTCGTATGAAAGAACTGTGGAACTATATGGCACCGGGATTTACCAATTACGCAAAATACCTCAAAAAGATCAAAAAATCCCAGCATTTGGGTGACTATGAGGCGGCAGTTATGAGCCTTTTTGGAGAACAGGAGATTTTGTAAGTATGGATATAAAAGAAAAATTCGAAGATTTTATTGCCCAGTATCCGATTTTTGAGTATCGTCTGCTGGACACAGCTGATATCAAAGTGCAGGAACGTGTACGGACAATCTGCAAACAGGAATGTGAGCGCTATGGCAGCACCTGGGCCTGTCCCCCGGCAGTAGGAGAACTTCCGGAATGTGAGAAAAAGATTCACAGTTTTCCCCAGGCAATCTTTTTTTCCAGTGTGGCGGAAGTATCGGACATGATGAATATGGAAGAGATGCTTTCCACACGAATGGCACACGAAGATCTTACAGAAAAAGTCCGGGATTTTCTGGAGGGAGAAGGATATGAGACCTTTACTCTTTCCACGGAATCCTGTGATTACTGTAAACGATGTGCGTATCTGGATGGAAAACCCTGCCGTTTTCCGGAACATATGCATCCCTGTCTGGAAAGCTATGGTGTCGTGGTAAATGAGATCGTGGAACGGGAACAGATGGAATATAATCTGGGGGGAAATACCATTCTCTGGTTTTCCATGGTTCTGATCCGCAAATAATACATATGAAGAAATCCTCTGGCATAGATTAATGATAAATGCCGGAGGATTTTTTTATGAAAAAAATGTCGGAGTTTCTGGATCTGCCGGTGGAACCGGCGTTTCGTGAAACACAGGTGATCCTTACCGGAAAACGCCGGGCGATCGTTGAAAATTACAGGAATCTTCAGCGCTATACAAGAGAGGAGATTATAATTCTGACTCCGTCCGGCAGACTTGTGATCCATGGAAAACGCCTGGAAATTTCCTGTTATACAGCATTTGAAATGTGTGTCTGCGGACGGATCGAAAGCATTCTGCTTGAGGAGGGAAAGAAAAAATGATTCCTGGTTTTGTAAGACTGTCCGTTACAGGCGAACAGCGTGAACGGTTCCTGAATCTGTGCAAAAGCCGTGGGATAATGTTCAGGAGAATCGTTCAGACAGGAGAAAAAGAACTTCTGCTGACAATGCGGGTGAAAGATTTTTTTCTGATCGGTCCTCTTCGGAGGAAAACGGGTGTACATATTCATATCCTGAAAAAAAGAGGACCTGTTTTTTTTCTGCTGGCGTGCAGACGGAATAAACTCCTGCCGGCAGGAGTTCTGACTGTGATCGGAGTCCTTTTTTTTCTGTCCGGAAGGGTCTGGAACATTCATATAGAGGGGAATATTTTAAATCCTACGCCACAGTTGGTAGACTTTCTGGAAGAAAAAGGCATCTGTTGTGGAGTATTCAAAAAGAAGATCCACTGCAATGCACTGGCAGAAGAGATGCGGCGGGAGTTTCCGGAAATTACCTGGGTATCGGCAAAACTTTCCGGGACCAGGCTGAGTTTTGAAATCCGGGAAGGCGATACGAAATTATCTGAAGAAACATCAAAAGCTGCCTGCAGCCTTTTTTCAACTGTGGATGGAATTGTAGAGTCTGTAGTCACACGACAGGGCACTCCCCTGATCAAGAGTGGTGAAGAAGTAAAAAAGGGACAGGAACTGGTCTCCGGTATTGTTAATATTACAGATGACAGCCAGGAAGTGGTCCGTTATGAGTACGTTTTGGCAGATGCAGATGTTTATGTACGCCATATCATGGATTATTATGATACATTTCCGCTTACTGCAGAGAAAAAAGTTTACCAGGGGAAAGAAAAGCGGAGCATTTTTATCCAAAATAAAAACTGGCTCCTCGATCTGTCTCCGGCTGCAAAGAAGAATGAAGATCGTCTGATCTGTGAATACCCGTTTGTACCTTCTGAAAATTTTCGTCTCCCCATTTCCGCGGGAATCATCACCACCAGAAAATATGAAATCAGAAAAGAAAAACTGACAGAAAAGGCCGCAAAAAAACAGGCCATTCAGAGGCTTTATAATTATGAAGAAAAATTAATAGAAAAAGGGGTTCAAATATCTGAAAATAATGTTAAAATAGAAATAAAACATCAGGATTGCGTCAGCAGAGGTTCCCTTACTGTCATAGAAAAAACAGGAAAGGAAGGGCCTACAGAAAGAAAGACGCAGCCAAAAGAAAGGACACCAGAGGATGGCTAGCAGCATTATCGAATTATATGTGGATGTGCCGGCAGACCGCCAGGCGAATATTTTCGGACAGTTTGACGAGCATCTGAAGCTGATCGAACGTACTCTGAATGTAACGATGATTTTCCGGGATGGCTCTCTGAAGATCCTGGGAAGCCAGGAGGGAGCTACACAGGCGAAAGCGATCGTGGAAGAGCTGAATACTCTTGCAGGCAGAGGCAATACCATTACACAGCAGAATGTGAATTACGCACTTTCCCTTGCAATGGAGAAGATCGGTTCCGTAATGGAAGAGATCGACAAGGATTTTATCTGTAATACCATACAGGGGAGACCCATTAAACCCAAGACACTTGGACAGAAGGATTATGTGGAGCAGATCCGTAAGAAAATGATCGTGTTCGGTGTGGGGCCTGCAGGAACCGGTAAGACATATCTTGCCATGGCTATGGCAGTAACCGCATTCCGCAATGAAGAAGTTTCCAGGATTATTCTTACCAGACCTGCCATTGAAGCTGGCGAGAAACTGGGATTTCTTCCGGGAGATCTCCAGAGTAAGGTCGATCCGTATCTTCGTCCCCTGTATGATGCACTTTATCAGATCATGGGGGCAGACAGCTTTGCAAAAAATATGGAAAAAGGCCTGATCGAGGTTGCTCCTCTTGCCTATATGCGAGGTCGTACTCTGGATAATGCATTTATCATTCTGGATGAAGCACAGAATACCACCCCCGCACAGATGAAGATGTTCCTGACACGAATCGGTTTTGGGTCCAAGGTTATCATCACAGGCGATGCTTCCCAGAAAGACCTTCCGAAAGATGCCACATCAGGCCTTGATGTGGCCATGAAGGTTCTGAAGAAGATTGATGATATCGGGTTCTGCCAGCTGACCAGCAAGGATGTTGTGCGTCATCCTCTTGTACAGCAGATCGTGCAGGCCTATGATGATTATGAGAAAAAGCAGAAACCTGCCAAATCCAGGAAGGATGACAGGTATGCTGTGAAGAATAAGGAGTACAGAAGATGACCATAAATATCGAATATGAAACAGACCAGGAGCTCGGGATTGATTATGCTGCTCTTGCATCCCAGGTTGCGGATAAAGTTCTGGAAATGGAGAAATGTCCTTATGATGGACAGGTCAATCTGGTTCTCACAGATAATGAGGAGATCAAGAGAGTAAATACGGAGTTCCGGAATATTCAGGCACCGACAGATGTGTTATCGTTTCCCATGATTCCTTTTGAGACTCCGGCCGATTATTCTGTGGTGGAAGAGGATGAATCTTATTTTGATCTGGACAGTGATGAACTTCTGCTTGGAGATATTATGATCTCCGTGCCCAAGGTTTTTGCACAGGCAGAAGAATACGGGCACAGTGTAACGAGGGAATTCTGTTTTCTGGTTGCACACAGCATGCTGCATCTTCTGGGATATGACCATATGACAGAAGATGAGGCGAAAGTTATGGAAGCCAAACAGGCTGCGGCACTTAAAGAGCTTGGGATTAACCGTTAAAAATGCCGGGTAAACCGGTATAAGAGAGAAGGAAAGCGGAAAATTTTTTCCGCCTGAAGAAAAGGAGGTAATATATGAGAATGAAAAAGACAGGTATTCTGGCAGGTATCATGGCAACATGCATCTGTATTGCCCAGAGTGTTCCGGCATTTGGGGCACAGCAGGATCTGGTTGGTTTTGTCCCCAGTGAGGGAAACCAGACGGAAACGCAGGTAAAGAGTTATCTTACAGGCGAGAGTGTTCCCGAGAGCATTGGACGTCGGAGACCTGTTGCCGTAATGATGGGAAATAACATTTCCGGTGCGCCACAGAGTGGAATCGGACACGCAGGTGTAGTATATGAAGCACCTGTGGAAGGAAATATTACCCGTCTTATGGGAATTCTCGAAGATTACGATGAGCTGGAACGGATTGGCTCCGTGCGTAGCTGTCGCGATTATTATCTCTTTTATGCCAATGAATTTCAGGCAATTTATGCACATTATGGACAGGCAGCCTATGCACTGCCTTATCTGGAGCAGCACGTAATTGACAATCTTAACGGGATTCAGATGGGAAATCTGGCGTTTTTCCGAACAACAGACAGAAAAGCCCCCCACAATGCCTATACCGATGCAGCTCATCTTCAGGCAGGAATTGATGCCATGGGATACAGTCAGGAATATAAGGAAGACTATACCGGCCATTATCTATTTGCGGAAGATGGAACGGAAACAGTTCCGGATGGAATTACTGCGGCAATTGTAAAACTTGATAATTTCACAGATAATCATCCGTGGTATGAATATGATGCAGAATCCGGAGAATACCGCCGTTTCCAGTATGGAAAAGAGCATGTGGACCAGCTGGATAATGAACAGCTCACCTGTGATAATATTATCCTTCAGTATTCTTCCTGCCCGGCATATGACGGCAATGGTTATCTGAATATTGATGCCATTTCCGGTGGCGAGGGAAAATATATTACCAGAGGAAAAGCTATGGATATCCGCTGGGAAAAAGATTCCCCGTGGGGAATCACACATTATTATGATGGAAATGAACAGGAGATCCGTCTGAATCCGGGAACTACCTGGGTGGAGATTATACAGAATGACCGGATAGATTCCGTCACTTATCAGTAAATATACAGCTATCAGGAGAAACAGAAACATGAATGCAAACTACAGGGAACGTCTGAAAGACAAGAAACGTATTGTAATCAAGATTGGATCTTCATCACTGATCCATTCAGAAACAGGAAGACTGGATTTCCGTAAACTGGAAATTCTTGCAAGAGAACTCAGCGATCTTCACAACCAGGGGAAGGATGTGGTTCTGGTATCCTCCGGTGCCATTGCTGTAGGAGCTGCGGCCCTTGGGATGAAAGGCAAGCCTGCAGAACTGGAAAAGAAACAGGCATGTGCGGCGGTAGGACAGGCAAGGCTGATGACCATATATCAGAAGCTTTTTGGAGAATACAACCAGATGGTAGCGCAGATCCTTATGACAAAAAATACCATGGTCAATAACACCAATCGCCGGAATGCACAGAATACATTCAATCAGCTGCTGGCAGAAGGAGTCATTCCCATTGTAAATGAAAATGACTCGGTATCCTCCTACGAATTCCAGAATCTGGTAAAATTCGGAGATAATGACACACTTTCTTCCGTGGTTGCGGCGCTGATCGGTGCGGATCTTCTGATTCTGATGTCTGATATTGACGGACTTTTTACCGATGATCCCAATTCCAACCCGGATGCGGAGTTTATTGATATTGTGGAGAACATGGATGACAATATGCGTAAGCTTGGAAAATCTTCTACAGGAAGTAACGTGGGAACCGGTGGCATGGCAACCAAACTTACCGCTGCAATTATTGCGACAGCAGCAGGTGCGGATATGGTAATCGCAAACGGAAATGATTTTCATAATATCCACAGAATTATGGAAGGGAAAAACTGCGGAACTTTGTTTGTAGGAAACAAGAAAGAGGAATTTTTCCTCATTGATTATATTGAGAAACTGCTTTAAGGAGAACAGAAATATTATGATGGATAATATCAAAATTGACAGAATTAATGCACTGGCACACAAACAGAAGAGTGTGGGCCTTACAGAAGAAGAGAAAGTGGAACAGGCAAAACTTCGCAGAGAATATCTGGATGCGGTGAAAGGAAATCTCCGGGCGCATCTGAATAACATTGATATCAGGGAAAAGGATGGCAGCATTACCAACCTGGGAGAAAAATATGGAAGAAAAAAAGGAAATTAGAAAAAAAATATTTAAAGCCAGAAAAGAGCATGAGGATGCTTGGATTCAAGAAAAAAGCCGTAAAATTACAGAAACTCTGACACAGCTTCCGGAATACAGAAACGCAGATCGTATTATGGCCTATGCGGATTATAACCATGAAGTAATTACCCGTTATATTATCGAGCAGGCCTGGAAAGACGGAAAAGAAGTTGCGGTACCTAAAGTTTTCGGGAAAGACATGATATTTTACAGGCTGACGGATTTTTCTCAGCTGGAAGCCGGTTATTTTGGTATTCCGGAGCCGAGAGAAGACGGACAGGTTGTTTCCTGGGAAGAGGCAATGATGGTCATGCCAGGGGTGGCTTTTGATGTGAACTGTAACCGTGTAGGTTATGGCGGCGGTTTTTATGACCGTTTTCTGGAAAAACATCCGAAGATTCAGCGGGTTGCGGTTGGATTTTCTTTCCAGATGCTTCCGGAAGTACCTACAGAACCAACGGATATCCGTCCGCAGGTTATTGTCACGGAAGAACAAGTATACCGGGATATTCAGTAAGATGGACATAGAATTGATATGAACAGAAAGAAAGGCAGGAATATTTGGAAATGAATGAAATGCTTGAAAAACTGGGACAAAATGCAAAAGATGCAGAAACTGTCCTTCGAAATCTTTCTACAAACGACAAAAACAAAACTCTTGAGGCTGTAGCATCAGCTCTGGTAAATCATACAGAAGAAATTCTCAAAGCCAATGCGCTGGATGTGGAAAATGGAAAAAAGAACCAGATGCCGGAAGGTCTGATTGACCGTCTGATGCTGACACCGGAGCGTATTGAGGGAATGGCGGACGGACTTCGCCAGCTTACAGGTCTTGAAGATCCTATTGGAGAAGTAACCGGTATGAAAAAACGTCCCAACGGACTTCTTATTGGGCAGAAACGTGTTCCGTTAGGGGTAATTGGAATTATCTATGAAGCCAGGCCGAATGTAACTTCTGATGCGTTTGGACTTTGTTTTAAGACCGGAAATGTTGTGATTCTGAAAGGTGGAAGTGATGCCATTCATTCCAATACTGCAATTGTAAAATGTATCCGTGAGGCAGTAAAAGATTGTGGCATTACAGAAAACGCAATTCAGCTGATCGAAGATACTTCCAGAGAGACAGCTGCGGAATTTATGAAAATGAATCAGTATGTGGATGTGTTGATTCCACGAGGTGGGAGAGGGCTGATCAAGGCTGTTGTAAACCAGAGCACAATTCCGGTAATTGAGACAGGAACTGGTAACTGTCATATTTATGTGGACGAGACAGCAGATCTTTCCATGGCAGCAGATATTGTCATCAATGCAAAAACACAGCGTGTGGGAGTCTGCAATGCATGTGAATCCCTTCTTGTAAACCGAAAAGTGAAAGATGCTTTCCTGCCGGTACTGGCAAAACGTCTGGATGAGAAACACGTGGAAGTCCGCGCAGATGAGGCAGCCGGTGCCCTGATGCCTGGAGCTGTTCCTGCAACGGAAGAGGACTGGGGAACGGAATATCTGGATTATATTCTTTCCGTAAAAGTGGTGGATTCCGTGGAAGAAGCCATTGCTCATATCAATAAATATAATACGAAACATTCAGAGGCGATCATTACCAATGATTATACTCATGCACAGAAATTCCTGGACGAGGTAGATGCGGCAGCGGTCTATGTCAATGCATCTACCAGATTCACAGATGGAAATGAGTTCGGATTTGGGGCTGAAATTGGAATCAGTACACAGAAACTTCATGCCAGAGGACCTATGGGACTGCTGGCACTGACAACAACCAAATATATCGTATATGGTAATGGACAGGTGCGTCCATAAGAATACATAGAGTGAAGCGGATTGTTGCGTCCGCTTTACTTTTTTGAAGTGTTGTGCTATACTTTTCCCAGTTAACTGGGGGTTGAGAGAGAGACTAACTCAAACAGGAGGACATATAAATGAAAAAAAAGCAACTTTTTGCAGTTCTGCTTGCCGGTTCCATGACAGTGGGAATGGCACCGGCCGCTGCCTTTGCTGCTGAAGATACAGCAGTTACGGAAGCACAGCAGACTGCAGATGATAATACAGAAGCTGCAGAAGGAGCAGATGCAGGAGAACAGGCTGCAGAAGAAACTCCTTCAGAAGATACACAGGCACAGAGTGATGCCGGCGAGCAGACCGCTTCGGAGGAACAGGCCCAGGCGGAAGAGCAGGCCGCAGTGGAAGAAGCTGCACAGACCCAGGAAGAAGTTCAGCAGGAGCAGACAGCTGCGGAAGGAAATGTTGTTACAGACGAAGCCGGACTGGTTGCTGCCATTAATTCTGCAGCCAATCTGGAAGATCCAAATAACGCTGCTGAAGCAGACCTTACCAAAATTGTTGTCAGCGGGACCATTTCGATTACCAATACAATTACAGTTCCGGCAGGAAAGGGAATTGTGATTTTAGGTGCAGATGAGAATGCCCAGATTAATCGTGCAGATGGATTTGCCGGTGATCTTTTTGCTGTAAATGGTGCCCTTTATATGGCAAAAAAAGACGCAACAGAAACCGAAAGTGCAGGAACTCTTTCTGTTGATGGATCTGTTGGAGATTCGACACAGGTGGCAGGCTCCCTGATTCATGTAGCTGCCGGTGCGAAGTTTTCCATGACAACAGGAATCAAACTTATCAATAATACAACTTCCGCATCTGGTGCGGCTGTTTTCAATGAAGGCGGAATTGTTCAGATTACAGGTGGTACCATTACAGGCAATAAATCTGATAAAGGTGCCATTTACAGCACTGGTTCCATCTTTGTAAAAAAAGGTGACGGAGCAGCGGATACAGAGCCTGCTGTTACCGGAAATACAATGACAGACGGACAGACTCCGGCGAACATTGTTCTGGCAGGTACCGATGGAAAGATCGTTGTAAGTGGAGCGCTTACCTCCCCACAGATTGGTTTTTCTGTTGAAAATGTGGCTGAGAATTATGTGGCAGTTGCAAAAGCAGACGATGTATCAGACAGTGATTTTGCCAGTGCACTTACAATTCTGGCATCCCAGTATGAGGGAGATAAGAACTATAAAGTCGATTCCGAAGGAAAACTGGTTTCCAACAGACCGACTGTTCAGATTACAGCGACAGAGTGGAAGAGCGGTGCAGCCACTGCAACGGCAACCATCAGTTCTGATAAGGCAGGTACATACTGTTATGCGTATGTCAAGAAGGGCGCGGCAGCTCCATCTATTGAGAACAGTACCGAAGGCGGACACGTGGATGCCAATGGAACAGCCACAATTAAACTTGATAATCTTACAGACAGTGCCATTGATCTGTATGTATGGGTAAAAACGGATGATGGTGCAGTAAACGCAGAACCTGCAAAGACAACCATCACAAAAGCAGCAGATCCGGTAGTCAAACCGGTGATTAAGGCAGTTACCTCCAAATGGGCAAGCCGTACACATGTAACTGTAACACTGAATTCCACCAAGGCCGGTACCTGCTATTATAAATGGGTGAAACGTAATGCTTCAGCCAAGAACGATAAGAAGAATAAAGTTTCTGTCAGCAAGGCTGGTAATTTCAAAGTTACTCTGGAAAATCTTGATGCAAACAGCGCCATTGATCTGTGGGTATGGTTTGTAGACAATGACGGACAGGAAGTTTCCAAGCAGATAAAATTGAATGAGTCCAGACGTCCGAAGGCAGAAACGCAGACAAAAGCGTCCCTTCGCTGGACAGGCTTCAGCTGGAGAGATCACTCTTCTGCAACTGTTAATCTGATTATCGGAGCAGATGGTACCTGTAATTATACCTGGAAGGAAAAAGACTCCAATAAAGATGGCGGAAGTGGAAAAGTAAGCATGAAAAAGGATAAGTCTTTTGCCATTGAGCTGAATAATCTTCCAGATAAAGAAATTGAGCTGTATATTACAGCAAAAGATTCCAAAGGAAATGACATTTTGTTACAGCCGACCATTAACGGCGTTGTAAAAACTGCGAAATCCTTTAAGATTACGTTATCTGAAAGCAGCAGACCGGCGATTCCGACTCCGTCTCCGACAAATGTGCCGGATGCCTATGTACCGGATGTCAAAGAAAGTGTCGTACAGGGACTTGACGATGCATTACAGTTCTATCCGAATACATTCTATGAGTTTACTGTTATCGGTGCAGGAACAACTAACGAGAATCCTAATGAGGGAGATGTAAAATGGGTTCCGATTTACTGGAGCACGGTTGCAAATCCAACTTCCAAACAGCAGCATACTGCATGGAAGATTGGTTCCACATCCGGAATCAATAAAGAGGCTACTTATAATCTGTATATCTTCTTCCAGAAATATATTTATACAGGTGGCCAGTGGAACGCAATGGATACGGTAGAATCCGCAGTATACCAGTTTAAATCCGCAACACTGACGCCATCCGGAACTCCGGGAGCAGACGGAACAGATGGAAGCGGCGGACAGACCGGTTCTGATCCGGATGTAACGGTAACAGGAGAGGCATCCGCAACTTCTGCCAATGGTGATGGAACCAGCTCCAGAAATGCAGTATCCACAGCAGATAATTCACCGATTGGAACCATGGCTGCACTTGCAGGCGCATCCCTTCTTGCAGGAGGTTATGTACTTGTCAGAAGAAGAAAAAAAGAGAATTGATTGCACAATAGCCAGAATAGCATAAAAAGATAAAAGAAAATCACCGGTTTCTTGTATTTCAGGGAAACCGGTGATTTTTTATGAAATGAATGCAAATGTTTTTTACAGATTTTTTTTCTTATAGATAAACCAGGATGCTGCCACACTGAAAGCAGCAAGATAAACAAACAGTATCAGAATACTGAGGTAATTGACGGCTCCTCCGGAAGCGATAGTCCGGATTAAATGGCTGGTCTGTGACAGGGGAAGTGCTGCCACAAAGTTTCCAAGAATTCCCGGAATCTTTTCCGTAGAAAAGAAAGTATTACATAAAAATGCCATTGGCATAATGATATAGTTGGAAAAACGTGGTACATCAGCATGGTTTTTTGCAAGGAAGGAAACGACCACTCCAATAGCGGAAAAGACAGCTCCATTCAGGAACATTACCAGAAAAGACCATCCGTTAAATACAAGGCCTGTTCCGATAGGCATAGTCAGAAGAAGAATAATGCCACCTGCATAAAGTCCACGAAGGCTGCCGCCGATAATCTGTCCGGCAATAAACTGCCAGAGAGGTGTAGGTGAGATCATAACCTGATCAAAGGCTTTTTCATACAGACGTTGCACATTCAGATTCTGTGCAATTGCATTGAAACTTCCGTTCATGGTAGTCAGTGAAACCACACCGGGGATCAGAAAGTTCAGATAAGGTTCTCCGTGCGAAGAAGTCTGAATTCCCATCCCAAAGACAATAAGATACATCAGAGGTGCAATCATGGCAGCCAGTGTGATCTTATAGAAATCTCTTCGAAATTCGACCCATTTTTCCCATAAAATAGTAAGTATACCCATGATAATTCATCGTCCATTCTATTAAATTGTATATAAGTATGTTATCGTTGCATCAGATGTCTGCCTGCCCGTTCCACAAAAACATCTTCCAGAGTTGTTTCGCGAAGTGTGCACTGTCCGTCCAGAGCGGACAGGAATGTAATAGCTTCTTCTCTGCTATGGAAATAATGGCTTTTGGCTCCCGAAGAAGTTTCCTGATCAACGGTATATTTTCCAAGACTTTCGATCAGACCGGATGGAGTATTAATTTCTTCCAGTTTGCCATGGTCCATAAGAGCAACCCGGTTGCAGAGAGACTGGGCTTCCTCCATATAGTGGGTAGTAAGAAGGATTGTGAGATTTTTCCCGTTAAGCTGACGAAGAAGATTCCACATCTGTCGTCTGGAAAGGGCATCCATTCCTGCAGTCGGTTCATCAAGAAGAAGAATTTCCGGGCTGGTGAGAAGTGCGCGGCATACCATAAGTTTACGTTTCATACCACCGGAAAGTTTACGCACCGTTCGTTTCCGGAAAGGAAGAAGCCCGCAGAAATCAAGAAGTTCCTCGGTTTTTGCCTTGATTTCCTTCCGGGGCATAAAATACAGACGGCCCTGATATTCCATAATTTCATCCATGTTCATGTCCTGACGCATGGAATACTCCTGCGTGATGACACTGATTTTGCGTTTCAGATCCGGTCGGTTGCGTCCAAGTGTCTGCCCGTCAATCTGGATTTCTCCTTCCGTGGGCAGAAGCAAAGTGGAAAGCAGACTGATCGTAGTGGTTTTTCCTGCACCGTTGGGGCCCAGAAGTCCAAAAAATTCGCCGGTTTCTATACGAAGATTCAGAGAATCCACAGCAGTGAAATTGTCGAATTTTTTGGTGAGATTTTTGGTTTCGATCATCTCTGTTCATTTCCTTTCGTTTGTATACAAATTTCTCTCTATTATACTTGAAAGAAAAGGATATTTCAACAACCCTGGTGGGTTCTTTACAGAAAACAGCCGGTGTGATATAGTTGTACAAAATGACTTATGGGAGATGGAATGAGAGATGAAATACAGAACAGGAATAAGAATGCTGACGTTTGTGATGCTGGCGGTGATGCTGTTATGTCCGGCACAGATACTGGCGGCAGAAGGGATAAGCGGAGTGAAAACAGATCTTACGAATGGAGAATATTCCATACAGGTAGATCTGGAAGGCGGAAGTGGTAAAGCCAGTGTCTCTTCACCGACACTGATGCTGGTGAAAGATGGAAGAATGTATGCAGAGCTTCAGTGGAGCAGTTCCAATTATGATTATATGATTGTAGATGGTGAGAAATTTCTCAATGAAAGCGAAGAAGGCAGAAATTCTGTTTTTACAGTACCGATCACGGTGCTGGATGATAAAATGGAAGTAATTGCGGATACTCTGGCGATGGGAGCACCTCATGAGATTAATTATACGCTGACTTTTTATGAAGATTCCATCGGATCAAAAGGACAGCTGCCCCAGGAAGCTGCAAAAAGAGTGGTTGCAGTTGCATTGATAATTATTGTCGGTGGAGGAATATTGAATTATTTCGTAAATAAAAGGAATCGGTGCTGAGCCGGTTCTTTTTTTATGTGTTTCCGCATACATAGATAATAGAATGGCAGTACGGAAATGGAAAAAAGAAAAAATATCCAACTGCGGCTTTATGGATCGGAGGAAAGAAAATGGATATGATACAGGAGAAAACCTACGAGAGCATTTATTATCAGCTATGGGAATTGTCACAGCGATATAAAACTTTTACACAATTTCGTGTAATTGGAAAAAGCCATGACGACAGAATGATTCCCATGCTGGAAATAGGAACAGGAGATACCTGCATTTTTTGTGTGGCCGGTTTTTCGGGTGTAGATTGGATGATGTCGGACAGGCTAACAGAGGTGACAATGGAACTTTGCAGGAATTACGAATGTGGTTGGATGGTAAAGGAGTTTTATGAAGTAAAAAAACTTCTGGATACGACAAGGTTATGTATCATTCCGGTAGTAAATCCGGATGGTTATGAAATCTGTCGCAGAGGATATGGTGCTGTGCGGAATCCAATTTTCCGTCAAATGTTAAAAATGCAGGATATTCCATGTGATGAGTTTGTGTGCAATGCAAGAGGAATGAATCCGGTTTTAAATTTCCCAACCAGTTTCAGCAGCAGAAAAAAGATTCATCAGCAGCCGGCAAGTGAAAATGAAACCAGAGCTTTGATAAGGATTTTTCAGGAATATGGAGGCAGAGGGCTGCTTGTTTTTTGCGGATCAGGGAAAAAAATTGTGTATTATCGACAGGACCAGAAATTTTCCACAGGACCACGATGTCATCGTCTTGCCAGACATTTGAAGAAATGCACAGATGGAAAATTGGAGCGGTTTCATACAGAGAATGAAAAAAGA
Source organism: Blautia sp. MSJ-36 (assembly GCF_018917985.1). NCBI lineage: Bacteria > Bacillati > Bacillota > Clostridia > Lachnospirales > Lachnospiraceae > Blautia > Blautia sp. MSJ-36. Next base: position 236,825 of record NZ_JAHLPQ010000001.1, read on the forward strand.
AGTACTGGAAGACCGGAACAGTTTTATGGAGAGATTATTCATCAGCCGGCATTCCGGATCGAAATTCCTGTTACAGGGAAAAACCGGGAAGAGGAGAAAATGGAAATACAGGAACTGATGCTGCTTCCATTAGAATATATTTATTCTCTTACACAATAAAGAAATCCGCCGCAAACAGATCTCACAGTTTGCGGCGGATTTGGGGAATGTCGAATTCTGTCGGACGAATTTCATTGACTTCTCCTGAAACAAGTTTTATAATGACAACATCTGAAAAAGATCTTTTAAATTTTCTATACCGTCTTTACCAGGCGGACATTCCGGAACGGTTCCGTTCCATAAAATTCCTGATTTATTATTAAGTAACCATTTATTATCTGTATTTGAAAAAGAAAGAGGATTTTTTATGTACTGCTATGTTGGGAGCAGATCGCCACCATTTGGAGACGGGCAGAAATCAAGATACTCTTTTTCCGTAAAAATGGAAGTCATCATCATGAAAAAATTTTTTCGCTGTATTTTTAACACGGCTCTGGGAATAATGTTTGTGACTGCATTCATTCTTCTCTTTCCAGGTCTTTTTGGAATTCGGCCATATGTGGTCTATTCCGGTTCCATGGAGCCGGAAATCCAAACAGGAGCTGTTGTTTTCACAAAGGTGGAGAAGTTATCTCCTGAAAAAGGAGATATTATTACGTTTCGCAACAGGGATACCGTTATCACGCACAGAGTGGTAAAGAAACAAAACGGTACCTGGATCACAAAAGGTGATGCGAACAAAACTGCGGACCCTGTCCCTGTGGAAGAGTCGCAGATTATCGGGCGGGTAGTCTTTTGCCTGCCTTATCTGGGCTATGTACTTTATTTTCTGAAAGCCCGGATTCCGTTTGCTGCCGTATGTATTGCGGCAGGTCTGTCAGTGATCTCTGATCTGGCATATACCCCTAAAAAAATTAAAAAAGAAATATCTGGAGGATTAAATTATGATGAAAAATAAAAAAATGGTAAAAGGAATCGCACTTGGAGCAATGATCGCAGCACTGGCAGCAGGAGGAACTGCGGCTTATCTTACAGATTTTGAAACTGCTACCAACAGTTTTACCGTAGGAAAAGTAGATATTGCTTTGGAAGAACCTGGATGGAAACCGGAAGAAAACACCAAGATTGTACCTACTCAGGTAATCAAAAAAGATCCTTATGTGGAAAACAAAGGAGTAAATGAAGCTTTTGTATACCTGGAAGTATCTGTTCCTGTGAGAGAAATCATTACCGCAGCCGCAGATGGAACCAGAAATAATCTGGAAAAAACGGAGTTGTTCAGTTATTCCAAGAACAGTGACTGGACACAGATGGAGAGAAAAGAAATCGGACAGAATATGGTGTATACATATGCCTATAATCATATTCTGAATCCCGGGGAAAAAACAACAACACTGTTTGACACCGTAACATTTGCCAATATTATTGAAGGGCAGCTGGATATGCAGCAGTTGGATATGCCTGTAAGAGCCTATGCAATTCAGGCTACCAATACAGGAGACGGCAGTACAACTGTTCTGGAACAGGCCAAAGCTGCTTATCAGAAATATGTAAATCAGAACAAAGGACAGGCTGGTGGTGTCACTAAATGAGAAAGCTGAAAAATCCGGTGCTGTTTCTTTTTATAGCCGGAACTATCTGTGCAGCAGGGACAGCGGCATATTTTTCGGATTCCGATAATAGGATAAATGAAGTTGCTGTGGGAACTGTGACAACAGAAATTGAAGAAAATTTTCCGGACCCTACCCCCACACCAATGGAGAATAATCCATCTTACAGAAAAGAAATCTGGACAGGAAATTTTTCCAGCAGTGAAAAAGGATTTAACGCAGACTGTTATGTAAGGATGATGGTTTCCTACTCTGATGATGATATAGGAAGAGGAGTAGAAATTCTGGGAATGGATACAGTAAACTGGGTGTACAGCAATGAGGATGGCTATTATTACTACCGTAATGTGGTTGCGGAAGGAGAAAAGACGACGCCCTTATGTACAGGTTTTCGGATTGATTCAGCAAAAATTGATGATACATATAAAAATAGTCTTTCAGATTTTGCAATCAATATATACGAAGAATCTGTACAGGCAGAAGGATTTGAGGATTTTAAAAGTGCATGGAGATATTTTGATAATCCGATATCTGGAAATGCAGAAAGGGGGAGGAATGGTTGAAAAGAGTTCTTAAAGTTCTGCTTGCGGGAATGTTTGCAGCTGGGAGTATCGCAGTCTGTGCTGTTGCCTACGGAAAATTTTCAGATTCTGTAACGGTAACCAATCATATCTCCACGGGAGATATCAATATCTCATTAAAAGAACTGGAGAAAAAGAATGGCAGAGAAATTGTCTATCAGGATAATAAAACAATCCTTCCCGGAGATAAAATATCCAAAATCCCAAGAATTACCAATCAGTCGGAGCCCTGCTGGATAAGGGTAAAGATTACATATACAGATAATCTGGAAAACAGGAAAGGGCTTGACGACAGTAATCTTACCGGCATGTCAAAATACTGGATAAAAAAAGGAAAATATTTTTACTGCACCAGAAAACTTGAACAGGGAGACAGCATAGACGTTTTTACAGGGATTTCGGTTCCGGAAGAATGGGAGCAGCCATATCAGGAAAAGAAACTGGGAATTACAATTGTTGCAGATGCCGTGCAGGCGGCAAACTTTTCGCCGGATTTTAAAGATATGACTCCATGGGGAAATCAGAAAATATTAAGATGTATTCATGATACCAGTGGACGGATTGTACAAAAAAAGAAACCGGTAAAATTGAATGTGGAATTTGAGGGAAATGCACATAAACTGATTGCGGCGCCGGAGGATTTTTTTGCCGGATTTTCCGCAGCTATGCCAGGAGATGTATTTGAGGATTCCGTAGAAATACGAAATACTACGGAACATACAGCAGAGATCTATTTTCGAACAGCACCGGAGTGTAAATCTGTGAAGGACCAGGAATTTCTGAAAAAATTGAAACTGGAAATATCCGTAGGTGAAAAGAAACTGTATTCGGGTGATCTTCTTGCAGCATCCTTAAATAAGCCGGTTTCGCTCGGAAAAATTAAGTCCGGAAAAGGAGAAAGCATGAAATTTCAGGTTACAGTTCCCAAAGAACTTGATAATACATATGCTCTTCGTGACGGAGATGTAAAATGGATTTTTTCTGTAAATGAAGAAGAAAAAGAAAACACAATTTTATCTCCAACGCCCGGACAGACTGAAAAAAAAGAAAAGTCTGACAGAGGTGATTCACAAAAAAACATTTCCTCAGAAAAGTCAGCTCCTGTAAAAACCGGAGACGAGACCGGAATTCTGTTTTTCCTGTTTATAGGAAGTACAGCGTTTTTTACAGCAATTCTGGTGCTTAGGAAAGGAGGAAGAAAAATTTGAAAAAAAGAATGACAGGGGCTGTGATGTCACTGCTGATTCTGGCTTCCTCCCTTGCAGTGTCAGACAGTTCCACAATGGGAAGTGCTCTGGAAAATGAAGCGGCAGAACATTCAGAAAGCATGTTTCTGGAAGAAGATGAAGATCAAAACAGTCAGGAAAATGTTGAGACAGATTCCGGCAATACAGATGTGGAGGAAGAGTTTTCGGAAGGGACAGGATCAGAAAGTGTTCTGGATGAAGAGATTTTTTCTTATGATGAGGAAACAGATGTGGAGGAAGAGCCTGAATTTACTTTGTTTTCTGAGGAGAACGCGGAAATACTGACAGGTGACAGCGAAGAAGCTGATCAGCTGATTCAGGAAATTGAAAACGGAGAAGTTTTTGCACTTTCTCCGGCACTTCCGGAAAGTTTTACAGGATCAGAAAGTGTTACAGTGTCTGCTTCTGATGAAGAAAACCTTTCCACCACAGCCTTAGACCCTTCACAGTATTATCTGGATGTCTGGACGAGAGTTTATTGTGATGAGGTTTGGACAGAGGCAAATGATTTTATAGGAAACGGAAACAAAACTCGTATGGGATGTACTTATCGTTCGGTACATTATATTGATGATACAGGAACAGAAAAAGTTTCTCCGCTGTACTGCCTGAAGGCAACCAAAGATGGTATGGATAGTACCATGCTGAAAGATGAAGCAGTTAAAGTATTGAAAAATGCTGTGATTCAAAAGCTTCTTTACTTTGGATATGGTGGTCCCGGAGATCTTGGAACGGGGTATGATCCATCCTGCAGCCATATAAGCTGGTCAAAATGGCAAAACCGATATGTTTTTACACATATCGCCCTTTCCATAGCTTATTTCAATGACCGTGGATATGCAACAGAAGCGGAAGTGGAACATGTGGGAATTAACCGCCTCATCGACAAGATAAAAACACTGACAATCCCTGCGAGAAACAAGGCATCTGTGTCTGTGAAAGGTGAAAACGGATGGGTGTCTGCAGTAGGACAGACGGTTCCTTTGAGCGTGTACCGTTCCAGGCCGGATACACTTCCTTATATACCGGACAGCATGAAAGACGGCTTTCAGATGAGCAACCTTATGAGAGTTACCGATGGTGCAAAGGCCGGGAACGGGATTACCATAACCAGGAATTCCACAGAAAAATGGCAGCTGGCTTACTGGACAAGCGCGTCAGAGTATAATTCCCAGAGAACCAGCCCCAAAATGATGACAGGAACCAGTCTTAGTTTAAAAGAAGGTGCGTATTTGTATTTGATTTTTCCTCTGAATACGACAGCATCTAGAAAATTTTCGTGTAAAATGCTGCTCCAGCCGGTATCATATATTCTTGTAGATGGAAAAGCACAGTCAGGAAAAGACGGAATGCAGGATTTTGGGGCATATGTATACCAGGGAACAAGGGGAAAGGTTGATTTTACGGTAAAACCATCCACCTATGGAAGTGTTAAACTGGTAAAAACAGAAGCAAATACAGGGAAAAAAATTGCAAATGCCCAATATGCAATCTATGCAGGAGAAGATGTGAAATCTGGTTACCGTGTTATGTACAAAAAAGATCAGAAAATTGAAACCGGGATTACGGATCAGAATGGAGGAATCACATATCTGAAATTGCCTCCGGGACGGTATTATGTAAAGGAGATAAAAGCCCCTTCTGGTTATGTACTGAGCACAGTAATAAAAAATGTTACGGTAACTGCTAGTAAGACAGCATCTGTTGCAGTGACAGATATTATGAATATAAGCGGAACGGCAGTTATTACAAAAAAAGACGGAGATACTGGTGCTCCTCTTGCCGGTGCGGAATTTACGTTGTATGAGTGGAGCAAAAAGACCGGAAGTTATGGAAAGACAGGAACGCTCCTTACATACAACAGCCAGAATCGGGTATATGAGTCGGGAGAATTTTTTTATACAGAAGACAATCAGGGAAAATTCAGGATTCGTGAAACAAAAGCTCCCGCAAATTATACAGGAAACTGGCAGAAAGATTTTCAGCTTACAGAACCCGGTACGCATAAAAAATATTCCTTTGAAGTTCTGAATTATCAGGCAGATAAACGCAGAATAGAGATTCGGAAAACAGACGAAAATACGGGGGATGTTCTGAAAGATGCACAGTTTACACTGTATGAGTACAGTATTTCTCAAAACGCTTACAAGGCAGAAGGAATTGTACTGAAATATGAAGAAGAAAGTCAGATTTATGTCAGTGAGGAACTTCTGGTAACTTCGGACAATAATGGAAAATTTAAAATTGTGGAAACCAAAATTCCGACGGGCTATGAGGGTAGCTGGGAACAGGAAATTGATATCACAGACAAAAATGAAAGTCTTGCATTTCATGTAACCAACAGACCGTTGCCGGAGTATAAAGGCCGGATACGTCTGAAAAAAACAGATGTTTATACAGGAAAATCTCTGGAAGATGCGGAGTTTACCGTATATCAGTGGAACCGTAGGAAAGGATTTTATGAAGATAATCTGGGTGAAAAAAGACTTTTGAAATATGATAGAGAAGACGGCTATTATTATACGGAGGCTTTGATGATCACAGATGAAAATCTTGGAAAGTTCCGGATTATAGAAACCAGAAATCCTGCAAATTATACAGGAAAATATGAAAAAGATGTTGTTTTTCAGAAAAAAGCGGATACGGATATAGACGAAATTCTGCTTCAGGCAGAAAATACCCCAATGATATTACCACTGGGAACAATAACTGTAACCAAAAAAATAAAAGAAAATGATATTACATGGGCTCATGGAAATCCGACCTTTTTCTTTGTAGCAGAGGGAACCGATCTGTCGGGAGCTGCTCATCGTTATGAGGATTATGTGACTTTTGTGCCGGATAACTATGAAACAGATGGTAACGGCTATGCAACAGTTTCTGTTACACTTCGAAATATTCCGCTGGGACAGTATACAATCTGGGAGAAACCAGTTCTCAGATATTATCTGAAAGATGTGTGGGCAGATACAGAAAATGTACGGATCACAAAAAAGGCAGAAGCGGCTTATGGAAAAGATCCAAAGGAGACAGCAGTGGGAACTGCAGCATTAACAGTGGAAAAACCGGACGCAGCGCTTACTTTTTTAAATGAAAAAGCCAGATACGACAAATTTTCTCATACGGACTGTATAAAAAACACAATCCCGTTGTTATTTTCCTGATAAAACAGACCGGAAGACAGAAAGCAGATTCTGTCCTTTCCGGTCTGTTTTGGGATTTCAGGTATATTTCGGAGAAAAACTTTTTACAATAGAACAGAGAGAAACAGGTCAGGAGTGGGTCTATGGACATCAGAAAAGTTCGAAGAAATATTTTGGTCTGGATTATGATTTTTTGTTTTGTTTTTGCTCCGCAGAAAACATGGGGAGAAATCACAGAAAATCAGGAAAAAGTACAGCAGGATCTTGTGGAGGCACCAGGAGCTGTACTGATGGAAAAAGAAACGGGAACTGTGATTTACTCAAAAGATCCGGATACCAGAAGAAGTCCGGCCAGTATTACGAAAATTATGACATTAATTCTGATTTTTGATGCAATACAGAGCGGAAAACTGCATCTGGAGGATACCATAACAACCAGTGCTTATGCAAAATCCATGGGAGGCTCCCAGGTTTTTCTGGAAGAAGGGGAAACCCAGAAAGCGGAAACCATGATCAAGTGCATTGTGATAGCTTCCGGAAATGATGCCAGCGTGGCTATGGCCGAACATCTTGCGGGAACGGAGCAGGCTTTTGTAGAGCAGATGAATGAGAGGGCAAAAGGGCTGGGGATGAAAAATACCCACTTTGTGGATTGCTGCGGACTGACAGAATCGGAAGAACATTATACAACCCCTTACGATATTGCGCTCATGAGCCGGGAACTGATTTTTCGATATCCGGAGATCCTTACATATTCATCCGTATGGATGGAGGATATCACTCATGTTACCAGAAAAGGTTCTTCCACATTTACATTGACGAACACCAATAAACTGTTACGTAGTTATGATGGCTGCAAGGGGCTGAAAACAGGAAGTACCAGTCTCGCAAAATACTGTCTCAGTGCGGTGGCAGAGAAAAATGGGATTACATTGATTGCAGCTGTGATGGCGGCACCGGATCCCAAAACAAGATTCCGGGATGCAGCGGCACTTTTGAATTATGGCTTTTCAAAATGTACCTTATATCTGGATGAGGCGCTGGAACCATTAAAACCCCAGAAAATTCGAAGAGGAGTAAAACAGGAGGTGACGCTTGTATACAAAAATAAATTTCGATATCTCAGCACAGATGGAACAAAACCAGATCATGTAAAAAAGAAAGTGATTCTTCCGAAAGAACATACTGCTCCGGTAATAAAAGGAGAAAAAGCCGGAGAACAGGAATATTATCAGGATGGAAAAAAGCTAGGGAGCATTGATATTCTGTATGGGGAAACCGTAAAAAGAGCAGGATATTATGACTGGCTGAAGCGGACCGTGCAGGCAGTTTTGCTGTGAAAATTTGTTGTGAATAGACACCTTACTGACACACATATTTTGACAAAGAGGTATCTCAGGATGTATAATATAACAGATTGAAGAAATAACAGCGCAGAGAAGGGATTTTGGATGAAAGAAATCAGAACAGAAGATGCGGTAGGTCATATTTTATGCCATGATATCACGCAGATCATAAAAGATGAAAAAAAAGGCGTTCTTTTCAAAAAAGGGCATGTAGTAAAAGAAGAAGATATTCCACTTCTGCTCTCGGTAGGAAAAGAACACCTTTTTGTGTGGGAGAAAAAAGAGGGAATTCTTCATGAAAATGAAGCGGCGCAGATTCTTTATAAGATCTGTGCGGGAGATTCTTCCAAAGTACATGGAACTGATATCAAAGAGGGTAAGATTGAAGTAATATCAAAAATAGACGGTGTTCTGAAAATTCGCCGAAAAGCACTTATGGCAGTGAATTCTCTGGGAGAGATGATGATTGCATCCAGGCATGGGGATTTTCCGGTAAAAAAAGAAGAAAAAATTGCAGGAACCAGAATTATTCCGCTTGTAATTGAAAAAGAAAAAATGGATGCTGCAAAGGCAGCAGCAGGAGAAACGCCGATTTTTGATATTCTGCCCTATCAGAAAAAGAAAGTGGGAATTGTCACAACTGGAAGCGAAATTAAAAAGGGGCTGATACAGGACACTTTTACTCCGGTATTAGAAGAAAAGCTTTCCGAGTTTCCAACAGAGATTCTGGGTCAGGTAATGCCAGGAGATGATAAAGAACAGATTACAGCGGAAATTCTTTCTTTTGCGGACAGGGGAGCGGATCTGATTGTCTGTACTGGTGGGATGAGTGTGGATCCGGATGACCGTACACCTGGAGGAATTCGTGATACAGGAGCCGAAATTGTGACGTACGGAGCGCCGGTACTTCCAGGGGCGATGCTTCTGGTTTCATATCTTAAAAGAAATGAAAAGACCATACCAGTTCTTGGACTTCCAGGATGCGTTATGTATGCAAAGAGAACGGTGTTTGACCTGATTTTGCCAAGGGTGATGGCGGATGATGAAATAAAGGCAGAGGAAATTGCGTCACTGGGAGAAGGCGGACTGTGCTTGAACTGTCCGGTATGTACATTCCCTAATTGCGGATTTGGAAAATAGGATGAAAGATTTCAGAGTTAAAAAATATCAGATTCATACAGACAAGATTCAAAATCCGGAAGGTGTGCGTTTCGTATTGCTGGCAGATCTTCATGGGATTTCCTATGGGAGGGACAATATACGACTTGTGGAAACAATCCGCAGGCTCAATCCGGATGGGGTACTCTCTGCCGGTGATATGGCTGTGCGTACGCAGCCTGATACGCTTGTCACGGCATGCAAATTACTGAAAAAACTGGAACATGATTTTCCGGTATATTATGCACTGGGAAATCATGAGTATAAAATGGCTCTTTCGGAGGAATATCGGGGATATTATGAAAAATATGAAAAAATGCTGAAAGCGGCAGGCGTGCATATCCTGAGAAATACCCATGAGCACGCAATTTTTAAGGGAGAACATTTCTGTTTCTGGGGTCTTGAACTTCCCATTGAGTATTATCACAAACCCAAATCTCCGAAACTTAAGACAGAAATGATGGAAGAACTGATTGGAAAATCCGGAAAAAATGGAATGCAGATTCTTCTGGCCCATAATCCCAAATATGGAAAAACATATTTTGACTGGGGAGCAGATATCATCCTGTCAGGACATTATCATGGAGGGGTTGTCCGCTTAAGTGAGCATCACGGTCTTTCCTCTCCACAGTACCTGGTGCTGCCTCCTTTTTGCTGCGGAGATTTTCATAAGGGAGAGCAGCATATGTTTGTCAGTGCCGGGCTTGGGGAACACACGATTCCTCTGCGGATTCATAATCCCAGAGAACTGCTGGTAATCGATGTGAAACCTTTCGAAAAAACGAAATGAGGAAACCATATGGCAATATCTGTTAAGCTGAATGTATTTGAAGGTCCGCTGGATCTTCTGCTTCATCTGATTGACAAGAATAAAATAGATATTTATGATATTCCTATTGTAGAGATTACCGACCAGTATATGGAGTATTTGCATTCCATGGAAAAAGAAGACCTTGGTGTTATGAGCGAATTTCTGGTTATGGCGGCGACACTTCTGGATATCAAGTGCAGGATGCTTCTTCCAAAAGAGATCAACGAAGAGGGAGAAGAGGAAGATCCGAGAGCAGAACTGGTGCAGAAACTTCTGGAGTATAAAATGTATAAATATATGTCCTATGAGCTGAGAGACCGGCTTGGAGACGCGGCAGGAGTTTATTACCGGAAACAGGATCTTCCAGAGGAAGTGATGCAGTATACGCCGCCGGCAGATCCACAGGAACTTCTTCGAGGACTGACACTGGAAAAAATGAGTGCGATTTATCAGGCACTGATTCGCAGACAGGAAAATAAAATCGATCCGATTCGAAGTAAATTCGGGCGGATTGAAAAGGAAGAAATATCCCTGTCAGATAAGCTCCTTGAGATGCGGGAGTATGCCAGGACTAACCGAAAATTCAGCTTTCGCCAGCTGATGGAAAACCAGCATTCAAAGATACAGCTGATTGTTACTTTTCTGGCAATTCTGGAACTTATGAAAATGGGACATGTCCATGCACAGCAGGCAGATCTTTTTGATGACATTCATGTAGAAGTAGTTACAGATCCGGAAACATGGAAGAATCTGACAGAGTTTGCAGACGAATAATACAGCAGGAATGAGGATAACAAGTGGAAATTAAACGAATTGAAGGAGAGATAGAGGCCATTCTTTTTGCAATGGGTGAGGCTGTGGAGTTAAGCCGTATTGCCAAAGCAATTCAGCAGGATATGACTATAACGGAAAACATCATTCGAAATATGGTGATTCGTTATCAGGAAGAGGATCGGGGAATTCAGATTATTGAACTTGAAAATTCTTTTCAGCTCTGTACAAAAAAAGAATATTATGATTCTCTTATAAGAATTGCCGCACAGCCCAAAAAACCGACATTAACGGATGTTATGCTTGAGACTCTTTCTATTATTGCTTACAAACAGCCGGTTACAAAAGCAGAGATTGAGAAAATCAGAGGAGTGAAATGTGACCATGCCATTAACAAACTGATGGATTATGATCTGGTGCGGGAACTGGGCCGACTGGATGCGCCGGGACGTCCGATTCTGCTTGGCACCACAGAAGAATTTCTGCGCTGCTTTGGTGTTCAGGGCCTGGATGAACTTCCGGAAATGGATCCTGTTCAGCTGGAAGATTTCAAGGCAGAAGCAGAGGAAGAAATTCAGCTGAAACTGGATGTATAAAGGAAAACACTGACAGATACCAGAACATCGGGAACGGCCGGACAGATCTATGGGAACAGAAGAGGAGGAACAGAAAATGCCTACGACATATACACATGATCTTTTTGGAAAAAGGGTTTATCGGAAGCTTCCTGCAAAATTGCAGCACCTGATTCGAAGCAACGGAAATCTGTACCGAATTGGACAGCATGGACCGGATATTCTGTTTTATTATTTCATATCCAAAAATCCGGTGACGCAGTACGGAGTGCGTATGCATGGCCAGAAGGCCAGGGATTTCTTTGAAAAAGGAATGAAAAAAGTCCGGGAGGAGAAAAATCCTGCACTTATGGCATATATGCTGGGATTTGGCTGCCATTATATTTTGGATTCCACCTGCCATCCTTATGTAAATCAGGTGGCGGCAGAGGGAAAAATCTCCCATACGCTTCTGGAAAAGGAATTTGACCGTATGCTGATGTATGAAACCGGAAAAAATCCCTTACGTTTTTATCCGTCGCATGGTATCCGTGCCAGCTTTTACAGTGCCAGAACCATTCATCAGGTGCTTCCACTGATCCGTACATGGAATATTTACCTTTCCCTGAAAATGATGAAAATTTTCACCTGCATTCTGGTATGTGATGATGGAGGAAGAAAAAAACGTCTTTCCGAGCATGCGCTTTCTCCGGCGGGCCGGAAACGGGCTGCTTTTATCACAGAGTTTTTTATGAGCCCGGAACCGGAGGTGGACTGCAGAAAAGAACTTCTGAAACTGGACAGCCTTATGGAAGAAGCTCTGGAAAAAGCACCGGATATGCTTGAAGAACTCTCTGCGCTGGCAGTTCGTCCGGGACATCTTTCTGAACGATGGAATTTGACCTTTAATGGATAATGAATTTGACGGATAAAAATAGAAAGTTATATCACTGGGATACTCCTGCATAAAATTAAAAATATAGTGGTTGCTGCAAACAATTATAGAAATGTATGCGGGGTGATAGTATGAAAAACAGGCGTATGGCCGCTGTCGTGCTGATGACAGCGGTCCTTATTATTCTGCAGATATTTCCTGTCTGGGCGAAAGAAGAGCAGCTTTATGCGCTTTCGGCAGTTCTTATGGATGGAGAAACCGGACGGGTGCTGTATGGAAAAGAGGCTTATAAAGGACGGCCAAATGCCAGCACTACAAAAGTCATGACCTGTATTCTGGCTCTTGAGATGGCCTCCGGAGATGATTATGTACAGGTCTCCAGGAATGCGGCATCACAGCCACAGACGCACCTGGGGATGCGGGAAGGTCAGCAGTTTTATCTGGAAGACCTTCTGTATTCCCTGATGTTGAAAAGCCATAACGATACGGCGGTGGCAATTGCAGAGCATATTGGTGGTTCTGTGGAAAAGTTTGCAGTTCTGATGAACGAAAAAGCAAAGGTACTGGGATGCAAAGATACACATTTTGTGACACCGAATGGTCTGGATGCAGAAGATGAAGGGGGGATTCATCACACGACTGCCAGGGATCTGGCACTGATTATGGCGTATGCCATAAAAAATGAGACATTTGTTCATATCACGCAGACTAGAGATTATACATTTTCAGACATTTCCGGAAAGGAACATTATTCGGTGCATAATACCAATGCATTTCTGGATATGGAGACCGGCGTAATTTCCGGAAAAACCGGCTTTACCGGAAATGCCGGATACTGTTATGTCTGTGCTGTACGGCAGGATGAAAAACTGTTTATTGTGGCACTGTTGGGATGTGGCTGGCCCGGAAATAAAAATTACAAATGGTCTGATACAAAAAAACTGCTGTCTTATGGCAGGGAAAATTACAGTTATGTGTTGCTTCCGGATCTTCCGGATCTGCCGGAAATTACAGTGACAGATGCTGTGCCGGAGGAAAACAGTCCATACCCGGAAAAAAAGAAAGGGTCAGGATATTCGGAAATACATAGGAGATTAAAAGTACATGCGACTCTGCCAGAGAGGGAGCAGGCGAAAAGATATCTTCTGAAAAAAACGGAAACAATTATCTGGAAAACAGATCTCCCAGATAAAATAGCGGCACCAGTGCGGGAAAACCAGAAGATTGGTACACTTCGAGCAATGTTGAATGGAAAAGAAATAACTTCCTGTTCTGTGACAGCGAATGAGAAAATCGGCAGGATCACCTATAAATGGTATGTAAATAAGGTTTTTCAGGATTATTTTCACTAATCCGTCAACCCCTGGCATCTGTCAGGGGTTAATTTTTTAACATTCATGACGAAAAGTATTGAATTTTCGCTTAAAAAAAGGTACAATTATACTCGGCTGAATTTTTGGTTATATTAATAAAAAAATGGAGGGCATAGTATAATGAGTAATGCGACACAAAGCGTAGCGGCTGCAAGGATCAATTCCCTGCTTGACGCCAACAGTTTTGTTGAGATCGGACAGGCTGTCACAGCCAGAGCTACAGATTTCAACATGACTGAAAAAAAAGCACCTTCAGATGGTGTGATCACCGGATATGGTGTGATTGACGGCAGTCTGGTGTATGTATACAGCCAGGATGCATCTGTACTGAACGGAACAGTTGGTGAGATGCATGCCAAAAAGATCGCCAAAATTTATGATCTCGCTCTGAAAGTAGGAGCACCTGTTATCGGTCTTGTAGACTGTGCGGGACTTCGTCTTCAGGAGGCTACTGATGCACTTGAGGCATTTGGTGAGATCTATCTGAAACAGACACTGGCATCCGGCGTTGTTCCGCAGATCACTGCTGTTTTCGGAACATGTGGCGGTGGAATGGCAGTTGTACCGGCTCTTACAGACTTTACATTTGTAGAGGAGAAAAAGGGCAGACTGTTTGTAAACACTCCGAATGCACTGGAAGGAAACAGAGTGGAAAAATGCGATTCAGCTTCCGCAAAGTTTCAGAGCGAGGAGACAGGACTTGTTGACGGTATCGGAACAGAAGAGGAGATCCTTGGACAGATCCGTACTCTGATCAGCATGCTTCCTGAGAATAATGAAGACAATGACAGCTTCAAAGAGTGCACAGACGACCTGAACAGAGTATGTGATGATATCGCAGGCTGCACAGGTGACACAGCCATCGCACTTTCAAGAATCGCTGATAATGGTGAATTCTTTGAGACAAAAGCAGCTTACGGACAGGATATCGTAACCGGTTTCCTTCGCCTGAACGGAGCTACTGTTGGTGCTGTTGCAAACAGAAGCGAATCCTATGATGCTGATGGCAATAAGACTGAGGTTTCCGATGGAACTCTTTCAGCCAGAGGCGCAAGAAAAGCAGCAGATTTCGTAAAATTCTGTGATGCTTTTGAAATCCCGGTACTTACTCTTACCAATGTAACAGGATTTAAAGCCACTCTCTGTAACGAGAAGATGATGGCAAAATCCGTAGGTGAGATGGTACATGCTTTTGCATCCGCAACGGTACCGAAGGTAAATGTTGTAGTTGGTAAAGCATATGGAACCGCATACGTTGCCATGAACAGCAAGTCCGTTGGAGCAGATATGGTTTACGCATGGGACAGTGCAGAGATCGGTATGATGGATGCTTCCCTTGCAGCAAAGATCATGTATGAGGGAGCTGACGCTTCTACACTGAATGAGAAGGCAGCCGAGTATAAAGAGCTCCAGAACGGTATCGCATCCGCAGCAGCAAGAGGATATGTGGATACTGTGATCAAAGCAGAGGATACAAGAAAATATGTAATCGGTGCTTTTGAGATGCTGTTCACAAAAAGGGAAGACCGTCCATCCAAAAAGCATGGAACAGTCTAAGTGAGGTGAGCGTATGAGACAGTTTTATAAAAAGATCTCTTCTGTCTGCCTGGCATTCCTTTGCGTAGCCGCACTTCTGATCGGATGCACAGCTACTGCATGGGCTGCTGATGAGGTTGATGATACTGTAAAGAGTCAGCTCGTTACAACAACCAAAGGCCTGACAGATGCGATCATCGCGATGTCTGATGAAGATCTCCAGGGTTATCTGGAATCAGAGGATGCTTTCACACAGAGTGCTGCAAGCGCATGGGACGGCTCCAGAGAAGAGCTTGGTGAGAAGAAAGGTGATATCGATGAGAAAGATATCACAGTAGAGTATTCCGATGATCAGTATACCGTTGTTGTTCCGGTATCCTTCGAGAAAAACAAAGCGAATTTCACTTATGTATTTGATAAATCAGGAACACCGACTTCTCTTTCTGTTGATGTAAATTATACACTGGCACAGAATATGGAGAAGGCAGCCATGAACACACTGATGGGTCTTGGAACCGTATTTGTGATCCTGGTATTCCTGATCTTCGTGATCTCTCTTTTCAAATATATTCCTGGCCTTGTGGAAGGAAAGAAAAAAGAGAGCGCACCGGCTCCAGCAGCCGCAGCACCGGCACCGGTTGCAGTAGCACCAGTTGCCGAGCCTGTAGTTGAGGATGTGACAGACGATGGTGAGCTTGTTGCCGTTATCGCAGCAGCAATTGCTGCTTCTGAAGGCAAAACAAGCACAGACGGATTCGTAGTACGTTCCATCCGTAAAGTCAACCGCAGAAAAAGATAATCATTATTTAGGAGGATTTTAAAATGAAGAGTTATACAATTACTGTTAACGGAACAGCATATGAAGTTACTGTAGAAGAGAACGGAAACGCAGCAGCTCCAGCAGCAGCTCCGAAGGCCGCAGCACCGGCACCGAAGGCAGCTCCAGCAGCAGCTCCGAAGGCCGCAGCACCGGCAGCAGGCGCAGGTTCTGTTAAAGTTTCCGCAGCCGTTCCTGGAAAAGTTGTAAAAATCGTTGCATCTGTTGGACAGAGCGTAAAAGCTGGTGACAGCGTAGTTATCGTTGAGTCCATGAAGATGGAGATCCCGGTTGTTGCTCCTCAGGACGGAACAATCGCCAGCATCGATGTTGCAGAGGGTGCTGCCGTTGAAAATGGAGATACTCTTGCAACAATGAACTAAACAGGAGGTAGACAAATGTCTTATGTAACAAATACCCTGTCAAACCTGATCCATCAGACAGCATTTTTCAACCTTACCTGGGGAAACTACCTGATGATCGCAGTGGCATGTGTGTTCTTATATCTTGCCATTAAACATGGTTTTGAGCCGCTGCTGTTGGTTCCGATCGCTTTTGGTATGCTTCTGGTAAATATTTATCCGGACATTATGCTGAGCATTGAGGATTCATCCAATGGCGTTGGCGGACTTCTTCATTATTTTTACTTAATGGATGAGTGGAGTATTCTTCCTTCACTGATCTTCCTGGGTGTCGGTGCGATGACAGACTTCGGTCCGCTGATCGCAAACCCGATCAGCTTCCTGATGGGAGCAGCTGCACAGCTTGGTATTTACCTTGCATACTTCCTTGCAATTTTCCTTGGATTCAACGGAAAAGCAGCAGCAGCGATCTCCATCATCGGTGGTGCTGACGGCCCGACTTCCATTTTCCTTGCAGGTAAGCTTGGACAGTCTTCTCTTATGGGACCGATCGCAGTAGCAGCATATTCATATATGTCCCTGGTACCGATCATCCAGCCTCCGATCATGAAGGCGTTTACAACAGAGGAAGAGCGTAAGATCAAAATGGCGCAGCTCCGCCCTGTTACAAAACTTGAGAAGATCCTTTTCCCGATCGTTATCACAATCGTTGTTTGCCTGATCCTTCCGACAACAGCTCCCCTTGTTGGTATGCTGATGCTCGGAAACCTGTTCCGTGAGTCCGGAGTTGTTAAACAGCTTTCTGAAACAGCTTCCAACGCTCTTATGTACATCGTAGTAATCCTTCTTGGAACATCTGTAGGTGCTTCCACAAGTGCTGAGGCGTTCCTGAACGTAGATACACTGAAGATCGTAGTTCTTGGTCTTGTTGCTTTTGCCTGCGGTACTTTTGGTGGTGTTATGCTTGGTAAGCTTCTCTGCAAGGTTACTCACGGAAAGATCAATCCTCTGATTGGATCAGCCGGTGTTTCTGCCGTTCCTATGGCAGCCCGTGTATCCCAGAAGGTTGGTGCTGAGGCAGATCCTACAAACTTCCTGCTGATGCATGCGATGGGACCGAACGTTGCAGGTGTTATCGGTACAGCAGTTGCTGCCGGTACATTTATGGCGATCTTTGGCGTCTAACCCATTGTATTATAAAATTTTGTAAGGAGAATAATTATGGCAGAAATAGAGAAAAAACCTGTGAAAGTTGTGGAAACGATCCTGCGTGACGCTCATCAGTCCCTGATCGCTACACGTATGAGCACAGAGCAGATGCTTCCGATCATTGAGAAGCTTGACAAAGTCGGCTACTATGCAGTTGAGTGCTGGGGCGGTGCTACTTTCGATGCTTCCTTACGTTTCCTGAAAGAGGATCCGTGGGAAAGACTTCGTAAGCTTCGTGACGGCTTCAAAAACACAAAGCTTCAGATGCTGTTCCGTGGACAGAACATCCTTGGATATCGTCCATATGCAGATGATGTAGTAGAGTATTTTGTACAGAAATCCGCAGCTAACGGTATCGATATCATCCGTATCTTTGACTGTATGAATGACCTTCGTAACCTTCAGACAGCTGTAAAAGCAGCAAACAAGGAAAAAGCACATGCACAGGTTGCAATGGCTTACACACTTGGAGATGCTTACACACTTGATTACTGGACAGACCTTGCAAAACGTATCGAGGATATGGGTGCAGATTCTATCTGTATCAAAGATATGGCAGGTCTTCTTGTTCCATACAAGGCTACTGAGCTTGTTCAGGCCCTGAAAGAGACTGTTAAGATCCCGATTGATCTTCATTCTCACTATACATCCGGTGTTGCTTCCATGACATACATGAAAGCAGTAGAGGCTGGCGTTGACATCATCGACACAGCTATGTCTCCATTTGCTCTTGGAACATCCCAGCCGGCAACAGAGGTTATGGTTGAGACCTTCAAGGGAACACCATATGATACAGGATTTGATCAGCAGCTTCTCGCTGAGATCGCTGACTACTTCCGCCCGATGCGTGATGAAGCTCTTGATACAGGTCTTCTCAATCCGAAGAACCTTGGCGTAAATATCAAGACTCTTCTGTATCAGGTACCAGGTGGAATGCTTTCCAACCTGACATCACAGCTGAAAGAGCAGCATGCTGAGGATAAATTCTACGAAGTACTTGAGGAAGTTCCGCGTGTTCGTAAAGACCTCGGTGAGCCACCACTTGTTACACCGTCCTCTCAGATCGTTGGTACACAGGCTGTATTTAACGTGATCATGGGCGAGCGTTACAAAGTTGTGACAAAAGAGACAAAAGACGTATTAAGCGGTAAATATGGCGCAACAGCCAGACCGTTTAATCCGGAAGTACAGAAAAAATGTATCGGAGATATTGAACCGATCACATGCCGTCCGGCTGATCTTCTGGAAGATGAGCTTGATAAACTTGAGAGCGAGATGGCACAGTACAAGGAGCAGGATGAGGATGTTCTGACATACGCACTGTTCCCACAGGTAGCCATGGACTTCTTTAAATATCGTCAGGCTCAGAAGACTAAAGTCGATGAGACTGTAGCAGATACTAAGAACGGCGCATACCCGGTATAAAGCACACACAGGAATGCAGATGCATTTCAATACAACAAAAGGAGCTTGCTGTATGCAGGCTCCTTTGTGCATAAAAAAGATAAAAAGGCAGGATAACAGGTAATGTCCAAAGTTGCGATCATAGGCGGGGGTGCCGCCGGAATGCTCTGCGGCGTATATGCTGCGCGCAGAGGACACCAGGTCCACATACTGGAAAAAAATGAGAAACTTGGAAAGAAGCTTTTCATCACAGGAAAGGGACGGTGCAATGTCACCAATGATTCGGATACAGAAGAACTTTTTCCGGCAGTGATGTCAAACCGCAAATTTCTTTACAGCGCTTTCTACACCTATGGAAGCAGAGATGTGATGGAGTTTTTTGAAAAGGCAGGTGTGCCGCTGAAAACAGAGCGCGGAAACCGTGTTTTTCCGGTATCCGATCATTCATCAGATATTATCAGGGCTCTTGAGCGGGAGCTTAAAAAAGCCGGAGCACAGGTCCATCTTCATACAGAAGTAAAGGAAGTATGTACGCAGGATGAAAAAGTTACCGGGGTATTACTTAATGACGGAACTTTTTTTGAGGCTGATGCGGTGGTAGTTGCCACAGGAGGTTTATCTTATCCGTCCACGGGTTCCACGGGAGACGGATATCGTTTTGCTTCTGAGACAGGACATAAAGTGGTTCCCCAGTCACCATCACTGGTTCCGCTGGTAGCGAAAGAAGATTATGTTTCCAAACTCCAGGGACTCTCCCTCCGCAATGTGGAACTGACAGTAAAATCCGGCAAAAAAGTTCTCTATAAAGACTTTGGGGAGATGATGTTTACTCATTTCGGGGTCACAGGACCGCTGATCCTTTCCGCCAGTGCCCAGATTGGCAAAAAGCTGGAAAAAGAACCTTTGCAGGCTTTCCTGGATCTGAAGCCGGCACTTGACGTAGAACAGCTGGATGCCCGGATCCTGCGTGAATTTGATGCAAATCATAACAAACAGTTCAAAAACGTGATCGGTGTTCTTTTTCCGTCTTCTCTGACTCCGATCATGATTGAGATCGGTGGTATTCCGGGAGAGAAACCAGTGCATGAGATCTCCAGGGAAGAACGTCAGGCCTTTGGCCGTCTGATCAAAGCTTTTCCATTTACGATCACGGGAATGGGAGAGTTCAAGGAAGCGATCATCACAAGAGGCGGTGTGTCAGTAAAAGAGATACAGCCATCCACAATGGAATCCAAAAAAGTAAAAAATCTGTATTTTACAGGTGAAGTACTGGATCTGGATGCAGTGACCGGTGGCTATAATCTTCAGATCGCATGGTCTACAGCATATGCGGCAGCTCAGGCGATCGAATAACAGAAAAGAGGAAGGGAGCATTTGATTATGGGTATTAATATTGCAATTGACGGACCGGCAGGTGCAGGAAAAAGCACAATTGCAAAAAAAGTGGCAAAGGAGCTGTCCTTTATCTATGTAGATACAGGAGCCATGTACCGTGCCATGGCACTTTATCTTCTGGAAAAGGGAATCAGCGGTGATGAAAAAATCTCCGAAGCCTGTCACGATGCGGATATTTCCATCCGCTATGAAAGCGGCGAACAGCAGGTGATCCTCAACGGGAAGAATGTAACTGCGTTTCTCCGTAAGGAAGAGGTTGGAAATATGGCATCGGTAAGTTCTGCCAATCCGGAAGTGCGCGCGCATCTTCTGAAACTGCAGCGCAACCTTGCGGCCGAGAACAATGTAGTTATGGACGGAAGAGATATCGGAACCACTATTCTTCCCAATGCAGAAGTAAAAATCTTTTTGACTGCAAGTGCCAAAACCCGCGCAAACAGAAGATATCTGGAACTTACAGAGAAGGGTGAAGCCTGCGATATGGATGAGATCCTGAAAGATATCATTGACAGAGATGAGAGAGATATGAACCGCGCCGTTTCCCCGCTTAAACAGGCAGAGGATGCAGTTCTTGTTGATTCTTCAGAGATGGGGATTGAGGAAGTGGTTGAGAGTATCCTTTCTGTATACAGGAAAAAGGTGAATGGATGAAGGTAAAAGTTGCAGAAACTGCCGGATTCTGTTTTGGCGTACAGAGAGCAGTAGACCGTGTTTATGACCTGATCGGTTCCGATGCTGCACCGATCTACACACTGGGCCCGATCATCCATAATGAGGAAGTCGTCTCAGATCTGGAAAAAAAAGGTGTGGCTGTAATCAGTGAGGAAGATCTTGCCACTTTAAAAGGCGGCACCGTTGTGATCCGTTCCCACGGAGTCGGTCGTAAAGTCTATGATAAGATCAAAAAATATGGCCTTGGGTATGTGGATGTTACCTGTCCTTTTGTGCTGAAGATCCACAAGATCGTTGAGAGAGAAAGTGCCAGAGGTGCCCATATTGTGATCATTGGTGATCCGGATCATCCGGAAGTCCAGGGAATCTGCGGATGGTGCCAGGGACCGTACACCGTAATAAGAAACGCCGAAGATGCTGAAAGATTCACCGTTTCTCCGGAAAAAGAAGTGTGTGTAGTGTCACAGACGACATTTAATTACAACAAATTTCAAGAATTAGTTGAAATTCTCCGCAAAAAGAGTTATGATAATAATGTTTTAAATATTTTAAATATTTTAAACACTATTTGTAATGCTACCGAAGAACGGCAGAAAGAAGCTAAAGCGATAGCCGGAGAGGTAGACACTATGCTGGTCGTAGGTGGCCGACATAGTTCCAATACTCAAAAGCTGTTTGAAATATGTAAAAAGGAATGTGGAAATACTTACTATATACAAACACCTGTAGACTTGGATTCTGAAATGTTCCAATGCAGTAGTTGTGTAGGTATTACAGCAGGGGCTTCCACCCCAAAGAAAATTATTGAGGAGGTTCAAGAACATGTCAGAGTTAAGTTTTGAACAGATGCTGGAAGATTCCGTAAAAACAATCAGAAATGGAGAGATCGTACAGGGTACCGTCATCGATGTTAAAGATGATGAGATCATCCTGAATATCGGCTATAAAGCAGACGGTATCATCACAAAGAACGAGTACACAAACGATTCAAGCGTTGTGCTTACAGACGTTGTTAAACCTGGCGATACCATGGAAGCAAAAGTTCTCAAAGTAAACGACGGAGAGGGACAGGTCACACTGACCTACAAACGTCTTGCTGCAGAGAAAGGCAACAAACGTCTTGAGGAGGCATTTGAGAACCAGGAGGTTCTGAAAGCTCCTGTAACACAGGTACTTGACGGTGGTCTTTGTGTTAACGTTGAGGAAGCAAGAGTATTCATTCCTGCAAGCCTCGTATCCGACACATATGAGAAAGACCTTTCCAAATACGCAGATCAGGAGATCGAGTTCGTTATCACAGAGTTCAACCCAAGAAGACGCCGTATCATCGGTAACCGTAAACAGCTTCTTCTTGCTGAGAAAGCTGAGAAACAGAAAGAGCTTCTTGCTAAGATCAACGTTGGTGACAAAGTTGAGGGTGTTGTTAAGAATGTTACAGATTTCGGTGCATTCATCGACCTCGGCGGAGCAGACGGACTTCTTCACATCTCTGAGATGTCCTGGGGCAGAGTAGAGAACCCGAAGAAAGTCTTCAATGTAGGCGATAAAGTTACAGTTCTTATCAAAGATATCAACGGAGATAAGATCGCACTTTCCCTTAAATTCCCGGAGGAGAACCCATGGCTTACAGCTGCTGAGGACTTCGCAGTAGGAAATGTAGTAAAAGGTAAAGTTGCACGTATGACAGATTTCGGTGCATTTGTTGAGCTTGCACCTGGAGTAGATGCACTTCTTCATGTATCTCAGATCTCCAGAGAGCACGTTGCAAAACCATCTGATGTACTTTCCATCGGCCAGGAGATCGAGGCTAAAGTTGTTGATTTCAACGGCGAGGACAGAAAGATCAGCCTCAGCATGAAAGCACTTGAGGATCATTCTGCAGAGCAGACAGAGGAGTAATTTTCTGGGAATCTGTATAGAAGATATTATGTTTTGATATTTTAGAGGTCGTCACATTTATGTGACGGCCTCTTTTAGGATGGATTTATTATTATTTTGAAGAAATTTTCAGCGAGTCCTTTGAGAGGGACTCGCTTTTACTATATATGTATATATGGCAGGGATGATATTATTTCAGGCTGGAAAGATAATATGGTAGACAGTGTTTCAGATAGGTTTTCTGTTTTAAAGGGTTCTTCAGGAAATCTTCTGTTACAGGAAACCAGGTGTAACAGGTTTCCTTTCTGGCGGGTCTGCGAAGCTTTTTATCCATGCAGGCACTTAAGGTTTTGGGTATCGCGGTGTCTTCAGAAGGAATATAATCATAATCTTTATAATTGGAGTAATATTGCTTTAATCGTCCATTTTGAGACTTTACAAGAAGACGAACGCGGTTTTTCTGTCCGGTTATGTAGAATTCTTCACTATGATTTGAGAATTCTACAGGTAAATCATAATTCATGTCAATAGTAAAGGTTAATTGATCGTCTTGAATTTCACAATCCAGAGCTTCGTAATCTTCTTCAAAAAGAGCCAGGTAGGACAGCATGGAGAAAATTTTTCCAAGACCCAGAAGATCTTCCTGGTTGTGGCCCATAACGATTTCTGATGCTTCCGGTTTCTTTCCGGATGCAAATTGCTTATAAAGACGTATACAGGCACCTCCATCACAGTAAACCCGATCTGTGATACCCAGGAAAGCTTCCATAGAAGGCTGGTTCATCCGGGAAAGTTTCAGAAGCCCTTTGAGTGGCTTCAGTTCCCGGTAAAGGTCCAGTGAAGGAAACTCTTTAAAAGGGGAGGGCAGTCCATGGAGCTGATATCTTGCTTCCAGATAGGGCTGGTCAAAGCTGTCTCCATTATACTGGATCGTGCAGGAAAACTTCTGCAGAAATTCCGAAAATGTTTTCAGAAGTTCGGATTCTTCGTCTTCATTTTTGATCATCCATTGATACATTTGCCAGTTATTTTCTTCATAGGCCACAGCGCCGATCAGATACAGAAAAGTGGAATTTCGTGATAGTCCTGTCGTTTCGATATCATAGAAAAGTGGTGCAAAATGTTCTGAAAAAACGCGATTTCTAGTCAATTTTTTAACAGTCTCAAAGTCTGGAAAACCTTGTAAAATCGGCATTTTTTTAACAATCATGTTAATTTCCTCCTTTATGGATTGTATCTGATTATACACAAAAAAATTGTTTTTCCATAGTGCAATTTAAGGTGAAATGAGTTATAGTATATTAGTAGAGTTGATGAAAAAAACAGGAAATGCTACTGGATTTATGTGGGAATTGACAGTGAGAGAAATTGACTTCTGTCATTTCATAAATTGATTTTTCATCTACCATTTTCTTAAAGGAATTGAGAATATTTCTTATTGAAGTATATCACAGCATGGCAGAGAGAATCAATCTTTCATACATGTCTGGATAGGAATGAAGGCTGTTTGCTTCATATGAAAGAAGAGAAAAATCAGAAACACGGAAATCAACTTTGAAAATGAGTATATGCACAGTACGGAAACGCAATGTACATGTACTTGCAAAGAATAAAGGAGGAGATGAGATCTATGGCATTTTTAACCTTCAGGGGTGGCATCCATCCTTATGACGGCAAAGATTTGTCAAAAAACTGTCCTGTTGAGAAGTATCTGCCGAAAGGAGATCTGGCAATTCTTGTTTCTCAGCACATCGGAGCTCCGGCCAAGCCCATCGTAAAAAAAGGTGATCATGTGCTTGCAGGACAGAAAATCGCAGAAGCAGGAGGATTTGTTTCCGCACCGATACATTCATCTGTATCAGGAACTGTAAAGGGAATCGAGAAGCGTCTGACTGCAGTAGGCGCCATGGGGGATGCGATCATCATTGAAAATGACGGTCTGTATGAATCTGCGGAATATACGCCTGCCAAACTGTCTGACCTTTCCAAGGAAGACATCCTGAAAAGAATCCAGGAAGGCGGAGTTGTAGGACAGGGTGGCGCAGGTTTCCCGACACACGTAAAACTTTCACCAAAGGAACCGGACAAGATCGACCATATCCTGGTAAACGGCGCCGAATGTGAGCCTTACATCACAAGTGATTACCGCAGAATGATGGAAGAACCGGAAAGCGTTGTCGGCGGACTAGAAGTAATCCTGAAAGCTTTCCCGAAAGCAGTGGGATGCATCTGTATTGAGGACAACAAACCGGATTGTATTGCCAAGATGAAAGAAGCCATCAAAGGCAAAGAACGCATGGAAGTAAAAGAACTCAAGA
The DNA here is from genome assembly GCF_018917985.1 of Blautia sp. MSJ-36. Taxonomy (NCBI): domain Bacteria; kingdom Bacillati; phylum Bacillota; class Clostridia; order Lachnospirales; family Lachnospiraceae; genus Blautia; species Blautia sp. MSJ-36. The sequence continues at coordinate 261,944 of NZ_JAHLPQ010000001.1, forward strand.
CCAAATACCCGCAGGGTGGTGAGCGTACATTGATCTATGCGGTAACAGGCAGAGAGATCAATTCTACCATGCTTCCGGCAGACGTAGGATGCGTGGTTGATAACGTAGAGACCGTTACTTCTGTTTATAAAGCAGTAATCCTGGGACAGCCGGTTATCAGCCGTAATGTCACAGTGACCGGAGACGGTATCCGCACACCGAAGAACTTTTCCGTTCTTACAGGAACAGATCTGTCAGAACTGGTAGACGCTGCAGGCGGCCTGAAAGAAAAGATCGCAAAAGCAATCTCCGGCGGACCGATGATGGGATTTGCTCTGTATGATCTTCATATTCCATGTACGAAGACAACTTCTTCCCTGCTTTTCCTGGAGCGTGACGCAGTCTCCGAGGCGAAGCAGATCCAGACTGCATGTATCAATTGCGGACGTTGCGTAAGCGTCTGTCCGGGACATGTGGTTCCTGCCCGTCTTGCAACTCTTGCAGAACACGGTGATATGGCAGGCTTCGAAAAGATGGATGGTATGGAATGCTGCGAGTGTGGCTGCTGCAGTTACATCTGTCCTGCCAAACGACCTCTGACTCAGAGTATTAAATCTATGAGAAAAATGGTTCTTGCCGAGCGCAAGAAAAAGAAATAGGGGGAGGAATAACAATGGAACAAATGTATAATGTATCATCTAATCCCCATATCAGGGATAAAATGACCACCAGCCGTATCATGCAGCTGGTAGTGATCGCACTTCTGCCGACAACACTTTTTGGTATCTGGAACTTTGGAGTGCATGCACTCCTTGTAGTGCTGGCAACGGTTGCATCCAGTGTGTTTTTTGAATGGCTGTATGACCGACTGATGCATAAAAAAAATACAACTACTGATTTCAGTGCAGTTGTAACAGGACTTCTGCTTGCGCTGAACATGCCGCCCCAGATCCCGATCTGGATGCCGATTCTTGGCAGTGCTTTTGCGATCATTGTTGTAAAACAGCTGTTCGGTGGACTTGGACAGAACTTTATGAACCCGGCTCTTGCAGGAAGATGCTTCCTTATGATCTCTTTTGCCGGAAAAATGACTAACTTTGCAGTTTCCAAAAGCTCTCATGCTGTTGTAGATGCAGTTACACAGGCAACACCTCTGGCAGCACTTAAAAACCAGGGATTCATTGAGGGAACTTCTATTCCTGTAAAGAATCTGTTCCTTGGTAATATCCAGGGTACTATCGGTGAGACTTCTGCTCTGGCGATCCTCATCGGTGCAGTGATCCTTCTTGCATTCAAGATCATTGATCTGAAGGTACCTCTTACATATATCGGAAGTTTTGCAGTATTTGTCATTTTCTATATGCTGGGAACAGGCAAAGGTTTTGATGTAAACTATCTTTTCAGCCATATCTTTGGAGGCGGTCTGATGCTTGGAGCCTGGTTTATGGCAACAGATTATGTGACAACTCCGATCACTCCGAAAGGTCAGCTGGTATATGGCTGCTGCCTCGGTATCGTAACAGCAGTATTCCGTCTCTTTGGCGGTTCCGCAGAGGGCGTTTCCTATGCGATCATTTTCTGTAATCTTCTGGTTCCGCTTATTGAAAAAGTAACAAAACCGGTTGCTTTTGGAAAAGGAGGCAAGAAATAATGGGTAAGATTATCAAAAATACATTGATCCTTACGATCATTACAGTTGTTGCCGGACTTGGCCTTGGACTGGTTTACGAAGTTACCAAAGAACCCATCGCAAGAACCGAAGAACAGGCAAAAAAAGAAGCATGGCAGACTGTATTCAGTGATGTAAGCCTGGAAGACTTTAAAGCTGTAGATGTAGATAAGGAAGCAGCAGATAAAACAGCAGCAGATCTTGGGATCAAGGCAACCGTAGATGAAGTCTGTGAAGCAGCAGATGAAGGCTATGTGGTAACTGTAACCGATAAAGAGGGTTACGGCGGTGATATCCAGATCACAGTTGGCGTAACAAAGGATGGTACCGTCAGCGGCGTTTCCATTCTTTCCATCAGTGAGACTGCCGGACTTGGAATGCGTGCTACAGAAGCGAAGTTCCAGGAACAGTATGTTGGAAAGAATACCGATAAATTCTATGTATCCAAGGACGGCGGCGAGGGTGAGCCTATTGATGCCATCAGCGGTGCGACCATTACATCCAGAGCTTTTACCGGTGCAGTCAATACAGCTATCGGCTATTGCAAAAACGCATTTTAGGAGGGTAGTTGAATATGAATAATTGTGGTGAAAGATTAAAAAACGGTATTATTACCGAAAATCCGATTTTTGTTCTGATGCTTGGTATGTGTCCTACTCTTGCGGTAACGACTTCTGCTATCAATGGTATTGGTATGGGACTTTCCACAACCGTAGTTCTGGTTATGTCAAATATGCTGATCTCCATGCTGCGTAAGATTATCCCGGATTCCGTCAGAATGCCGGCCTTTATCGTAGTTGTAGCATCTTTTGTAACCATTGTACAGTTTCTGATGGAGGGCTTTACTCCTTCTCTTTATGATTCACTTGGAATTTATATTCCACTGATCGTTGTTAACTGTATCATTCTGGGACGTGCAGAGAGTTATGCTTCCAAGAATCCTGTCCTTCCGTCTATCTTTGACGGACTTGGAATGGGCCTTGGCTTTACAGTGGGCCTGGTTGCTATCGGTCTTGTAAGAGAGATCCTGGGTTCCGGAAAAGCTTTCGGAGCACAGATCATTCCGGTTGCTGACGCAGCTACCGGCGCTGCAGGCTATACCCCGATCACTATCTTTATCCTTGCACCTGGAGCATTTCTGGTTCTTGCCGGACTTGCAGCGATCCAGAACAAAGTAAAGATCAACATGGCAAAGAAGGGCAAAGATGTTTCCAAGATCCAGTCTGGTTGCGGCTCCAATTGTGCGACCTGCGGCGGATGTCCTTCTGACAAAGAATAAAAAGGGGGAATAGAAGATGGCAAGCTTGATATTGATTGCAATTGGTTCTGCACTTTGCAGTAACGTTGTATTGAGTCAGTTCCTGGGAATCTGTTCTTTCCTTGGAGTTTCCAAGAAAACAGAGACCGCAGCCGGCATGGGTGGTGCAGTTGTGTTTGTTATTACCATTGCATCCTTTGTTGCAGGACTGCTTTATAAATTCATTCTGGTACCGACTCATTTTGAGTATCTGAAAACAATCGTATTTATCCTTGTTATTGCGGCGTTGGTACAGATCGTAGAGATGTTCCTCAAGAAATTCGTACCATCTCTTTACAAGGCACTCGGTGTATACCTTCCACTGATCACAACAAACTGTGCAGTTCTTGGTGTGGCACTGAATAACGTAAAATATGAATACAGCATTCTTGAAAGTGTTGTAAACGGATTTGCTACAGGTGTAGGTTACCTGATCGCAATTGTATTACTTGCGGGAATCCGTGAAAAAATGGAATACAACGATATTCCGGAATCTTTCCAGGGCATGCCGATCGTTCTGCTTACAGCAGCACTGATGGCAATTGCATTCTTTGGATTCTCCGGAATCGTATAGGAGGAAGAAGAGCATGAGTATAACAGGAATTATTATGGCTGCAGTCATTGTCGGCGGTACTGGTTTATTCATTGGTATCTTCCTTGGACTTGCAGATAAGAAATTAACCGTAAAGGTAGATGAAAAAGAAGAAGCCATTCTTGGTGTTCTTCCTGGAAATAACTGTGGCGGCTGTGGCTATCCGGGATGTTCCGGACTTGCTGCCGCAATCGCAAAAGGCGAAGCTCCTGTAGATCAGTGTCCGGTTGGCGGCGCTCCGGTTGCAGCCAAGATCGGTGCGATCATGGGACAGGAAGTAAAAGAAACCGCACGTCAGGTTGCTTTTGTAAAATGTGCGGGAACCTGTGATAAGACAACTGTGAAATATGAGTACACAGGTGTGGAAGACTGCGAGATGATGGCCTTCATCCCAGGCAGCGGCGCAAAAAACTGTACATATGGATGTATGGGATTTGGAAGCTGTGTAAAGGCCTGTCCGTTTGATGCCATTCATGTAGTGAACGGTATTGCGGTAGTAGACCAGGAAGCATGTAAGGCCTGTGGCAAATGTGTTGCCAAATGTCCGCGTCACCTGATCGAACTTGTACCATATGACAAACAGATTCGTGTAGCCTGTGGCTCCCATGCTAAAGGTAAAGCAGTTACAACTGCCTGCGAGCTTGGCTGTATCGGCTGTAAAAAATGTGAGAAGAACTGTCCGTCAGAGGCAATCACAGTTACTGATTTCTGTGCACACATTGATTATGACAAATGTACAGGATGCGGTAAATGTAAGGAAGTCTGCCCGAGACATGTAATACTGTAAAAAATTCAGAGAAGGTTGTCTGTCCGGAATATATTTTCCAGATATGGCAACCTTCTTTTTTGCAGGAAATTCAAAAATGGAATTTGTTATAGAAATTGTTAATATGACAACATTCTTGACATGTAATGGATACAATGATATCATTATTTAGATAATAGTCAAATTGTTGAAGGTAAAAGAAGATGTATGGTAAGAAATATAAATGATACTATCTAAGCTAATATTTTACACTGGGACTGTAGCTGTTTATGTGAATAGTATAGAGTCACAGTGTATTTTTATGACAATTATTAATTTTTATTGAATGTGGATAGAGTAGAATTGTTTTCGTTGGGAGAAAGTATGGGAAAAGTAAATTTAGATAATAAAAATATTTTGGTAACAGGAGCAGCTGGATTTATTGGTTCGAATCTCATAAAAAGGATTTACAGAGAAGTCCCATTGGCTAGTATAATTGGAATCGATAATATGAATGATTATTACGACGTGAGATTGAAGGAATTTCGTCTGAAAGAGTTATCTGAGTATAAAACATTTACTTTTGTTAAAGGTAATATTGCAGATAAGAAATTGATAGAGGAAATTTTTGAAAAATATAGACCATCCGTTGTAGTTAACCTTGCGGCACAGGCAGGGGTACGTTATTCGATAACTAATCCAGATGCATATATAGAATCAAATCTGATAGGTTTTTATAATATTCTTGAGGCCTGCCGTCATTCTTACGATGCAGGCAGAGAAGGTGTTGCACATTTTGTATATGCCAGTTCATCCAGCGTATATGGATCGAATAAAAAAGTTCCATATAGTACAGAGGATAAGGTTGACAATCCGGTAAGCCTTTATGCCGCTACAAAGAAAAGTGATGAGTTAATGGCACATGCATATGCTAAACTCTATAATATTCCATCTACAGGACTTAGATTCTTTACTGTTTATGGTCCTGCTGGTCGTCCGGATATGGCATATTTTGGATTTACGAATAAATTGAAAAATAATGAAAAAATCCGTATTTTCAATTATGGAAACTGCAAACGGGATTTTACTTATATTGATGATATTGTTGAAGGTGTAATCCGTGTTATGAAAAAAGCACCGGACAGAAAAACAGGAAAAGATGGACTACCTGTACCGCCGTACAGAGTTTATAATATTGGAAAGGGTACACCGGAAAATCTGCTGGATTTTGTGCAGATATTAAGCGAGGAATTAATTAGAGCCCAAATTCTTCCCAAAGATTATGATTTCGAAGCACATAAAGAACTGGTGCCGATGCAGCCGGGAGATGTGCCTATAACTTATGCAGATACCAGTGCGTTGGAAAAGGATTTTGAATATAAACCGGGTACAGACCTACGTAAAGGATTGCGGGAATTTGCAGAATGGTATGCGGATTTTTATAAGTAAGAAAGGCGGAATACGGAGTGAGAATATTATTAGTTAATTATCGATATTTTATTTCAGGTGGTCCTGAGAAATATATGTTTAACATAAAAACAATGCTTGAAAATCAGGGACATGAAGTTATTCCTTTTTCTATACATTCAAATAAAAATGTTGCAACAGAATATTCAAAATATTTTGTTGAACCGATTGGCGGCAGGGATGCAACTTATTTCGAGGAAGTAAAAAAAACACCGAAATCTATCTGGCAGATGCTTACACGGAGCATCTATTCGAAGGAAGTTGAAAAAGCGATAAAAAGAGAAATTGATGATGTAAAACCAGATCTGGTGTATATCATTCACTTTGTTAATAAACTTTCTCCCAGTGTAATCAGGGGGGCCAGGAAGAAAGGAATTCCGGTAGTTTTGAGACTATCCGATTATTTCCTTTTGTGTCCTCGATTTGATTTTATGTATGAAAAAAGAGTATGCGAGGAGTGTCTGACTAAAGGATATAGAAGCTGTATAAAGAAAAGATGTGTGAAAGGTTCACTGTTTGCATCTGTTGTAAGAGTTTTTTCTATGAAGTTCCACAAGCTGATTCATGTATATGATGGAGTTTATGCTTTTATAACACCGTCAGAATTTTTGAAACAGAAATTATCAGCAAATGGTTTTGAAGAAGAAAAGATCCACTGTATTCCTACTTTTACAGCGAGCAAAACCAAAGTGGGAGAACCTCAAATAGGTTCTTATGGTTTGTATTTTGGCCGTATTACAGAAGAAAAAGGTGTTGAAACCGTTGTCCAGGCCTATGAAAAGCTCCAGAAATATACAGTTAAAATTATGGGAGATGATACAACAGAGGAAGCAATACGTCTCAAAAGATATATAAAAGAACATAAAATTAAAAATATTGAATTTCTTGGATTTAAGAGCGGAGAAGAATTAGAAGATATTATCAAAGGTGCAAGATTTACATTAATTCCATCAATTTGGTATGATAATCTGCCCAACACAGCGTTGGAGTCATTTCAATATTCAAAGCCGGTTATCGCAAGCAACATAGGAAGTCTCCCGGAACTGGTTGTTGACGGGGAAAATGGCTATTTGTTTAAGCCTGCTGATGCAGAAGATCTTATTAAAAAAATAAAATTATTGGATGATGATACGGTAGTTGAAAAAATGGGAGCAGCCAGCAGAAGAAGACTGGAGAGCAGATTTTCGCCGGAAACACATTACGAGGCTTTGATGAAAGTTTTTTCGGAGGCTGTAAAAAATAATAAGTAAATTTTGATTGCTGAAAAGAAAGGATATTTGCTCCAATGAAAACAATTGCGTTTTTTGTACCTCAATATCATAGAATCCCGTTGAATGATAAATATTGGGGAAAAGGGTTTACGGAATGGGTCAATGTAAAAAATGCAAAACCACTTTTTGAAGGTCATGTTCAGCCCAAAATTCCTTTGAATAATAATTATTATGATCTATTAAAAAGAGAAACAAAAATCTGGCAGAAAGATTTGGCCCAAAAATATGGTATTTATGGATTTTGTTATTATCATTACTGGTTTAATGGCAAAATGCTCCTGGAAAAGCCATGTGAGCAGATTTTAGCTGACAAAGAAATAGATCTTCCATTTTGTTTTTGCTGGGCAAATGAGGCGTGGTCAATGGAGTGGACTGGAAAAAAGACGGTTATTATGCCTCAGTTTTACGGTGACAGAAAAGAATGGAAAGAACATTGGGATTATTTATTGCCTTTTCTCAGAGATGAAAGATATATAAAAGAAGATGGAAAACCGTTGATTGTCATCTATCGTCCAGAGTCGATCCCATGTCTTACGGAAATGCTTAAATATTGGAGGAAACTTGCAGAAGAGGAAGGTTTTCCAGGTCTGTATTTTGCAAGTCAGAGTGCAGAATTCAATTTGGATAAATCATTAGATCATAGCGAAATAGATTTTGAAATCGAATATGAGCCCCAGACATCGAGAAAGAAAATGGCTAATAAAAAGTTGGAGGGCTTAAAAGAAATTCGACGTAAATTTATGCGTTTTTGTGAAAGAAAATTTGGATGGGATCTACGCAGATATGGGCAGAGCACTTTTAATAAGATAGCTGGTTTAACGCGGCCGGATTACGATGCTACATGGAATAATATATTAACACGAAAGCCGGAAAATGAAAAATCTGTCCCCTGCGCTTTTGTGAACTGGGATAATAGTCCAAGATATCATGAAAGAGGTCAGGTTTACATAGGAGCGACACCACAGAAATTTAAAAAATATTTTTCAAAATTAGTGAAAAGGACCCGGGAAACTTACAAAAAAGATTTTATGTTTTTGTTTGCGTGGAATGAATGGGGAGAGGGAGGATATCTCGAACCAGATGAAGAAAATCAGTATGGATATCTGGAAGCTGTCAGAAGTGCACTTATAGAAAACGGAGAATTTCCGGATTGATCTATTTAGATCAGATTAAAAAATGTAAAAGGACAAGATATTGATGAAATCATTATTTAAAAATTCTTTATACAATATCATTTACAAACTTTTCATGATAATTTTTCCGCTTATTTCTTCAGCCTATGTCTCCAGAATTTTGTTACCAATGGGAGTCGGAAAAGTTGCGTATGCCCAAAATATTGCATCTTATTTTATTACAGCTGCGTCACTTGGTGTAGGTAACTATGGAATACGAGAAATCGGGAAAAAGCAGAAGAATAAAGAGGAATATTCGAAGACGGTTGTGGAATTGTTAATAATAACATTATTTTCTACACTTATTTGCTCTGCTTTTTATTATGGAATGGTATCTACTTTACCGTATTTTCAGAATAGTAAAATGCTTTATTATGTAGTTGGAATACAATTACTTCTGACTGCTGCTAATGTTGACTGGTTTTACCAGGGAATGGAAGAATATAAATATATTACTGTTAGAAGTTTAATAGTAAAAATTCTAACATTATTAGGTATTTTTGTATTTGTAAAGAAACAAGATGACACCATTGCGTATGCGCTCTTTAGCAGCATTGCTTTGGCCGGAAATAATATTATTAATGTTATTCATCTGAGAAAGTATTTGACTTTGGATGATGTGAAACATATAGAGCTTGCGAAACATATAAAACCATTGTTTATTTTGTTGTCAACAGGATTTGCTGTAGAATTATATACGAAGCTAGATACCACAACATTAGGAATAATGACATCAGAAGAATATGTGGGTTATTATAATTATGCAACAAAAATATCGTCAATTGTTGTTGGACTGGCCGCTTCAGTAAGTACAATTTTACTTCCGCGTTTCAGCTTATATAGAGAACAGAATAAAATGGAAGAGTTAAAAAAAACTATTGAAAATGCACAGGCAGGGCTTCTTTATTTATCAATACCTGCATGTGTTGGGCTGGCTTTGCTATCAAAATATATAATTATTTTTTTGTTTGGAGCTGATTTTTTGCCAGCAGTTTTAACGGTTCAGATTTTGACAATTTTAGTAGTTATTAAATCTATTGGTAATCTCTATGGGGTTCAGATTCTGGTTGCCTTTGGAAAAGAGAAAATACTTTTTTATACGACTGTTTTAGGTGCAATATCAAATATAATTATGAATCTAATACTGATACCGGCCTTTCGACAAAACGGTGCGGCAATTGCATCTGTAATAAGTGAATTTGTTGTATGTCTATATCAGTTTACGGCTGCACAGAAATTAGTGCATACAAAATTTGATAAGATGGATATTCTGAAGATTTTGTTGGCTTCTACAGGAATGGCAATTATCGTAATATTGGTAGAAACTGTATTAAAAAATGAGATTATAGTTATTATCTTGTCAGGCATACTGGGAGTTTTATTTTACACAATAACAACAGTTATGATGAAGGTGAAAACAGCGGGAATGTTTGTGGGAATTTTAAAGTCACGCATAGGTTTAGAATAAATATGATGTAGGTGTACATTATTTCCAATTAACAGGAGAAATAATAAAATGAAAAATTCTAAAATAACAGTTTTATTTTGTTTTCATGATGGAAATAAAAATAATGGAGGAAATCGCTCGCTTATAGATGTCATAGATAATTTATTGGAAAAGAAAAATATAGAAATATTGGCAGCTTTTCCTGTAAAAGAAGGGTCTGCAATTGAATATCTGAAATCTAAAAATGTTTATATAGTTCCATTTTGCTATGGAAGATGGGATTATCATATGGAAGATTATACGCCTAAAAATTTATATATGATTCTAAAAACACTTAAAAGTTTTGCATATACATATGATTTTTTGTATCGAATAGACAGCGTAATAAATGAATTTCACATAAATTTGATATATACCAATACAATGGTGCTTCCGATTGGCATGCTGATAAAGAAAAAATATGGAATTCCAATGATCTGGCATATTCGGGAATTTGGTTACGAAGACCACAAACTTGGGATTATAGGTGGAGTAAATAGACTCTACAGGGGAATGAATACATATTCAGATAAAATTATAATGATTTCCAAGAGCCTGTTTGACAAATATTCAAAATATGTAAATCCAGAAAAAATGCAGGTAATATATGATGATATTTCTCCAGAATTCATTATAAACCAGCATCAGATTCTGCAGCCGAATACAAAATGTAATATTTTGATAGCCGGAACAATAAAACCTGGTAAAGGCCAAAAAGAAGCAATACAGGTAATTCAAAAAATAATAAAAAAGGGAAATCGCAATGTTCATTTGTATATTGCAGGAGAAAAGAGAGGAGAATATTATAAGGAAATACTGAAATATGTGCAAAGATATAAATTGGAAGAAAATATTCATTTTTTGGGTTATGTAACAGATATGAATTCTTTAAGGCGCCAAATGGATATTGCCCTTGTAGCTTCTTGCAGTGAAGCATTTGGAAGAGTTACCGTTGAAGCTATGCTGGCTGGAATGCTGGTAATAGGTGCTGATGTAGCCGGTACCAGTGAATTGATTTGTGATGGAGTAAATGGGATTTTATATGAAGCAGGTAATTTGGAGTCTTTAGAGAAAACGATAGAAACTGTAATTCATGATGCCGATAAAATGAGGAAAATAGCTCAGAATGGGCACATTACTGCGATTAATGACTACACCATAGGAAAATGTTCAGAAGAGATTTACAAGATTATGCAAGAACTGGTTGATGAAAAAAGTAACTTTCCGATCGAAACTATTTGACCAGATTATTGCAAGGGTCTATAATAAGGTATAAATATTCAGTATACTTCAAGGAGAACAAAATTCATGAGCAAGATTATTTTAACCGGCGACCGTCCGACGGGACGCCTTCATGTAGGTCATTATGTTGGATCACTGGCAGAGCGTGTGAAACTGCAGAATTCCGGCTTATATGACGAGATTTATATTATGATCGCAGACGCACAGGCGCTTACGGATAATGCAGAGCATCCGGAGAAAGTTCGCCAGAATATTCTTCAGGTAGCCCTGGATTACCTGGCATGTGGTCTTGATCCTGAGAAATCCAATATTTTCATTCAGTCCATGGTTCCGGAGCTGACAGAGCTGACTTTTTATTATATGAATCTGGTTACTGTAGCACGTGTGCAGCGTAATCCTACAGTTAAATCTGAGATTAAACAGCGTAATTTTGAAGCAAGTATTCCGGTAGGATTTTTCTGCTATCCAATCAGCCAGGCTGCAGATATCACAGCTTTCCGTGCAACGCATGTACCGGTAGGTGAAGATCAGCTTCCGATGCTTGAGCAGTGTAAGGAAATTGTTCATAAATTTAATACAGTTTATGGTGAGACACTGACTGAGCCGGAGATCGTTCTTTCTTCAAATAAGGCATGCTTACGTCTTCCAGGTATCGATGGAAAAGCAAAAATGAGCAAGTCTCTCGGAAACTGTATTTATCTGTCTGATGAAGCCGATGTAGTTAAGAAAAAGATTATGTCCATGTTTACCGATCCGAACCATCTTCGAGTACAGGATCCGGGACGTGTGGAAGGAAATCCGGTATTTATCTATCTGGATGCATTTAGCCGTCCGGAACATTTTGCGGAATTTCTTCCGGAATATCAGAATCTTGATGAGCTTAAGGCACACTATCAGAGAGGCGGCCTTGGCGATGTAAAAGTTAAGAAATTCCTGAATAATGTTATGCAGGCAGAGCTTGGACCGATCCGTGAGAGAAGAAAGATGTGGGAACAGCGCACCGCTGATGTGTTTGATATTCTGAAAGCTGGTACAGAAGTTGCCAGAGAAAAAGCGGCAGCAACCCTTCATGATGTTCGTTCTTCCATGCGTATCAATTATTTTGAAGATCAGGATTTCCTGAATCAGTAACAGTAAGATATTTCGAATCAACCCGGAGTTTCGTATTCCGGGTTGATTTTTTTTGAGAATTATGTTACTATTGCGTTCATATGGGAAACAGATGTTCAGTTGCTGTTTTCGGGAAGGAGCCGTTAATTTTGATTTCTTTTGTAAAAGGTACAGTAGCAGATATTGGTGAAAATTTCCTTATTATGGAAAATGGCGGACTTGGTTATGAGATCTATATGACAGGTCAGGATCTTGAGAAAGCGCACATTGGTGATGAGAAAAAAATACATACATTTCTTTATGTAAGGGAAGATATTCTTCAACTGTATGGCTTTTTTTCAAAAGATGATCTTGGCATGTTCAAATTGCTGATCGGGGTAAATGGAGTAGGACCGAAAGGCGCTTTGGGAATTCTTTCCGGAATCAGTGCGGATGAACTGCGTTTTGCGGTATTGTCCGATGATGTAAAGACAATATCAAAAGCCCCCGGAATCGGTAAAAAGACTGCACAGAAAATGATTCTGGAGTTGAAAGACAAACTGAAGCTGGAAGATGCGTTTGAGATGAAGCTTGCACATCAGCAGGAAGAAGTGGCAGCAGGAGCTTCTGATCTCAGAGATAGTCGTCAGGAAGCGGTGGAAGCCCTGGTTGCATTGGGATACAGTTCGGCAGATGCGTTGCGGGCAGTACGGAAAGTTCCTGAGGAAGTGCAGGCAGATGATGTGGAAGCGATTCTTCGGGCTGCACTGAAAAATTTTTAATGGGCATATGGCAAGGCGGAATGCAAATATCCGCGTTACATTAGGAACGGAGCATAATAAATGGAAAACAGGATCATTACAACAGACGTTACAGAAGAGGACTTTTCCCTGGAGGGAAACTTAAGGCCTCAGAGTCTGGAAGAGTATATTGGTCAGCAAAAAACAAAAGATACCCTGAAAATCTATATTGAGGCGGCGAAACAACGCCATGATTCTCTGGATCATGTACTGTTTTATGGACCTCCAGGTCTTGGAAAGACAACACTTTCCGCAATCATTGCCAATGAAATGGGAACACACATGAAAGTTACTTCCGGACCAGCTATTGAGAAACCGGGGGAAATGGCTGCAATTTTGAATAATCTTCAGGAAGGAGATGTACTATTTGTGGACGAAATCCACAGACTGAACCGTCAGGTGGAGGAAGTTTTGTATCCGGCTATGGAGGATTTTGCCATTGATATTATGATTGGTAAGGGAGCGTCTGCCCGCTCGATCCGTCTGGATCTTCCGAAATTTACATTGGTTGGGGCGACTACCAGAGCTGGCCTTCTTTCAGCTCCCCTTCGTGATCGTTTTGGAGTAACACAGCGTTTGGAATTTTACAACAAAAAGGAACTTACCACCATTGTTCTGCGATCCGCACAGGTTCTGGGAGTAGAAATTGAACCAAATGGAGCGGCTGAAATTGCCAAGCGCTCCAGAGGAACACCAAGGCTTGCGAACCGCCTTCTGAAAAGGGTAAGAGATTTTGCCCAGGTTAAATACGATGGTGTGATTACCTATGAGGTTGCCTGTTTTGCGTTGGATCTTCTGGAGGTAGACCAGTATGGTCTTGATAAAACGGATCGCCGTATTCTGCAGACGCTGATTCTGAATTTTCAGGGTGGTCCGGTAGGACTGGAAACACTTGCGGCTTCTATTGGAGAGGATTCCGGAACATTGGAAGACGTGTATGAACCTTATCTTCTGCAGACCGGATTCCTGAACAGAACACCCCGTGGAAGGATGGCTTCTGTGCTTGCATATACCCATCTTGGATATCCCCGTCCTGATATATCGACAAAATAATAGAAAAACTTCTATACATTTTTAGCGGAATCAGTTATAATGAAAGAAGTTGTGAGCTGTAAGGCTAGCAATATAGAGGAATGTTATTGTGGAAATGACCAGTAACAGATGAATTCAGGAGGCTTTACGAATGGCGGTAAAGAATACAGCACAGGTTGTTATCGATGGAAAGATTATTACTCTGGGCGGATATGAATCTGAGGAGTACTTTCAGAAGGTCGCAGCTTATATGAATAATAAGATCAGTGAACTGAGCCAGATGCCGGGATATTCCAGACAGGCCATGGAAACCAAGCACACATTGCTCAGTCTGAATATTACAGATGATTATTTTAAAGCGAAAAAACAGGCGGAGATTTTTGAACAGGATCTACAGCAGAAAGACCAGGAGATGTATGATCTGAAACATGAACTGATTTCTCTGAAAATGCAGATTGAAGAGGCAAAGAAAGCAGAACAGGAAGCTCAGGATCAGAAGAATCTTCTGGATGGCAAGGTGAAAGAACTGGAAAAAGAGCTTGACGAATTGCTCAAATAAGAATGGGGGGATTGCTTCGGTAATCCTCTTTTGTTTTCTTGAATGCTTTACGGGACAGAATTGGATTAAAAGACAGGAAATGGGGGAATATTTTGAAAAAGATGATAACAGAATTGCTTTCACCAGCAGGTTCTTATGAGAGTTTTGAAGCGGCCATAGGAGCTGGTGCAGATGCAGTGTATGTAGGAGGCCCGGCTTTTGGAGCAAGGGCTTATGCACAGAATTTTTCTCAGGAAGAACTGGTAACAGCCATTGAAACGGCACATATCCATAACCGGAAATTGTATCTTACAGTTAATACATTACTGAAAAATAGAGAACTGGAAGGTCAGCTTTTTGAGTATCTGGCACCATACTACGAAGCAGGGCTTGATGCAGTAATTGTACAGGATATGGGAGTGTTTTCTTTTATCCGTCGGAACTTTCCGGATCTGGATATTCACGCAAGTACACAGATGACTGTCACAGGCCCGGAAGGTATGAAATTCCTGGAAGAAAAAGGGGCGACCCGTGTGGTTCCGGCAAGGGAACTTTCGCTGGAAGAAATTGCAGCTATGCATCGGATAAGCCCGCTGGAAATTGAAACATTTATTCATGGAGCACTCTGTTACAGTTATTCCGGTCAGTGTCTGATGAGCAGTATCTTTGGCGGCCGAAGTGGAAACCGTGGAAGATGTGCACAGCCCTGCAGGCTTCCTTACAGCGGAACATATGATCACAGAAAATACAAAGGGGATAAAAATTTCTGTGCATTAAGCCTGAAAGATATTTGTACACTGGATATTCTTCCGGATATTCTGGAAGCAGGTGTGATGTCACTGAAAATTGAAGGCCGTATGAAACAGCCAGGTTATACCGCGGGTGTTACAGCCATGTATCGAAAATATCTGGACCTTTATCTGAGTGGAAAGAAATATTCTGTTCAGCAGGAAGACCGGAAATATCTTCTTGATCTTTTCAGCAGGGGAGGATCCTGCACCGGATATTATGATATGTATCGTGGCCCTGAGATGATGGCTTTTGCAAATGAGAAGAAATCTGGCAATATTCAGCCGGAGATCAGAAAAATAAAAGAAAAAATTCATGGGAATTTAATACTTTCTCCGGAAAGTCCTGTTATACTGGAAATAACCTGCAGGGATAAAACAGTGACAGCCATGGGCGGTGAAGTTCAGTTCGCGAAGAATCAGCCCATGGAGGAAACAAGAATCCGCCAGCAAATGGAAAAGCTTGGAAACACAGAATTTCAATGGGAGAGCCTGAAGATTGAAACAAATGGAAGAATTTTTGTTCCGGTAAAAGTTCTCAATGAAGTGCGTAGAGATGCACTGGAACAGATGAGAGAAAAACTGTCCGGATGCAGTAGAAGAAACTGTCCGGAAAAACAGACAGAAGAGCATAAAAAGAGCCATGTCTGTTCAGGATCTGAAATAAAAGAATGCCCGCTGTATGTGTCCTGTGAACGCGAAGATGTTGCGGAAGCATTTCTGAAAGAAAAGGGAATTACAGGTTTTTATTTTCCATTTGATATCATGAAGAAGTATTTTTCGCCGGAGCTTGCAAAACAGAAGGAATTATATCTTTCCACGCCACATATTCATCGAGGTCCGATTCCGGAAGAATGGGTTCAGGCAGCAGAGAGCTGGATGAGTCAGGGAATGAAGGGATTTCTGGTAAGAAATTTGGAGTCCTATGCCGCATTAAAAAAACTCGGGTACGAAGAAAAATGTGTACTGGATGCATCTATGTATACATGGAATAACCAGGCAATAGATTTCTGGAAAGAAGAAGGAATTCTTCGAAACGCGGTTCCTCTTGAACTGAATGAAGGAGAACTAAAGCATCGGGATAATACTTCCTCGGAACTTCTTCTGTACGGGTATATTCCACTGATGGTTTCCGCGCAGTGTGTGAGAAAGAATCTTTTCGGATGTACCGGGAAATGTGAAACGGTCTATCTGAAAGATCGCTATAACAGTGAATTTCCGGTAAAGTGTTGCTGTATCCCCTGGGGAAAAATTGACCCGACGAAGGCGAAATACTGTTATAATATTATATATAACAGCATTCCCTATGGACTTACAGGTGAAAAAGAACGTGTGGAAAAATTAAATCTTCAGTCTTTAAGGCTGGCATTTACCGTTGAAGCACCAACGGAAGCAAAAGCGGTTCTGGAAGAGTTTAGAAATATTTATCAGGGAAATGGAAAACCTTCCGGACGTAAATATACAAAAGGCCATTTTAAAAGAGGAGCCGAGTAAAAGTGTATGATTAACGTAATTACAGAATTATCCAAATATGTGATCCTCACGCTGATGATTGTCTATACCTTTCACTGCTTTTATATGGTATGGCGACAGGATGAGGAAGAAAAAAAAGAACTGCTTCATCAACAGCTGACTATGATTTTCTTTATTGATTTTACAGCATTTCTTGTGATCTATCTGAAGAGCATGGATTTTAAAGTCATTCTGTTTTATATTGAAATGATGTTCTTTTTTGCGACAATTCAGATTTTGTATCGGATTATCTATCGGGATGCATCGTTACTTCTTCTGAATAATATGTGCATGCTTCTGAGTGTGGGATTTATTATGCTGTGCAGACTATCCCTTCCATCTGCAAACAAGCAGCTTCTGATTGTGGCAGCAGGAAGTGCAGTATCACTTGTGATTCCCGTGATGATTCGGAAAATGAAGTTTCTGAAAGATCTTACGTGGATTTATGCAGGAATCGGTATTGTTTTGCTGGCAGCAGTTCTTGTTCTGGCAAGAACAAGTTATGGTGCAAAGCTTTCCCTTATGGGAATTCAGCCATCAGAAGTAATCAAAATTACCTTTGTATTTTTTATGGCATCGCTTCTCAGTACGAGGGTGGATTTCCGAAAAGTCGTACTGGCCACAGTTGTTGCGGTGATTCATGTAGGAATTCTGGTTCTTTCCAGAGATCTGGGAAGTGCCGTAATCTTTTTTGTTACCTATCTTGTGCTGATTTATGTTGCAACCAGAAATCAGGGATATATGTTTCTGGGACTTGGCGGAGGCTGTGTAGGAGCTGTGATTGCATACCATCTTTTTGGACATGTCCGCCAGCGAGTCAGCGCATGGAAAGATCCAATGGCGGTTTATCAGAATGAAGGTTATCAGATTGTACAGTCATTATTTGCAATTGGAACCGGCGGATGGTTTGGAATGGGACTTTGCCAGGGATCTCCGGAAAAAATTCCGGTTGTAAAGAACGACTTTATTTTTAGCGCGATCTGTGAGGAACTGGGAGGGATTTTTGCGATCTGCCTTATTCTGGTGTGTACCAGCTTTTTCCTCATGATAGTTACCATTGCACTGAAAATCCGGAATCCGTTTTATAAGCTGATAGCACTGGGACTGGGAACAGAATATGCTTTTCAGGTATTTCTGACTATTGGTGGAGCAACCAAGTTTATTCCGATGACAGGTGTTACTCTTCCTCTGGTAAGTTACGGAGGCAGTTCTGTTATGTGTACCATCCTGATGCTGGCAATTATTCAGGGACTTTATATTCTGAGGGAAGATGAGGACGAGGAAATTGAGACGCAGCGAAAAGAAACGTTTGAAAGAAGAGGAAAGAGAGCGACGCCTGAGAGAACGGGACGCCGCCAGGCTCCGTAGGAGGAAGAACCGACCGTTTACCTTTGTATCGGCATTCTTCATACTGATTTTTGTCAGTCTGATTGGGTATCTGATCTATTTTGATGCCATAAAAAGTGAAGATTTTATAAACAGTCCGTATAATACCAGACAGGATACATTTTCAGATCGGGTAGTCCGTGGAAGTATTCAGTCTTCGGATGGAGAAATTCTGGCACAGACCAATGTATACGAAGATGGTACGGAGGAACGGACGTATCCTTTTGCCAATATTTTTGCACATGCGGTCGGTTATGATACCAATGGTAAAAGTGGACTGGAATCAGAAGCGAATTTTCAGCTTCTGACTTCGCATTCTTTTTTTCTGGAACAGATGAAGAATGAATTTTTAGGGAAAAA
This sequence comes from Blautia sp. MSJ-36, assembly GCF_018917985.1. Classification (NCBI taxonomy): domain Bacteria; kingdom Bacillati; phylum Bacillota; class Clostridia; order Lachnospirales; family Lachnospiraceae; genus Blautia; species Blautia sp. MSJ-36. Next base: position 280,369 of record NZ_JAHLPQ010000001.1, read on the forward strand.
GAATCAGGGAGATACGGTGATATCCAGTTTGAGTGCAGATCTTCAGACGACTGCCTATAATTCTCTGGGAGATCGAAGAGGTGCCGTAGTTGTGTTGGAACCGTCGACCGGAAGAATTCTTGCTATGGTGAGCAAGCCGGACTTTGATCCGAATACCATAGCACAGAACTGGGATAGCCTCGTTAATGACGAGAATAACAGTAGCCTTCTTAACCGTGCCACAAATGGAGCATATCCTCCTGGATCTACATTTAAAGTTGTCACAGCGCTGGATTATTTTCGGCAAAAAGGTTCCCTGGAAGGATATTCTTATCTGTGTCAGGGCAGTATTACAGTAGATGATCATACGATTCAGTGCTACAATGGCGCGGTTCATGGACAGGAAGATTTTTATTCGGCATTTGCCCATTCCTGTAACTGTGCATTTGCGGATATGGGGCTGAGCCTTGGCAGCAGTTCTCTACGCAGTACGGCAGAAGATCTGCTTTTTAATAAAGCACTTCCCCTGAATTCCTATAAAACCAGCCGTTTTACGCTGGATAAAAATTCTCCGAATGCACTTGTGATGCAGACTTCTATTGGACAGGGCAATACGCTTGTATCACCTATGCACATGGCGCTGATTACAAGTGCCATTGCCAATGACGGTGTACTGATGAAACCGACCATGATTGATAAGATTGTGAATAATTCCGGAGATACCGTTAGGGAAACAGAAAAAACAGAGTATAAACGTTTAATGACAAGCAATGAGGCGAATATTCTCGGAAAGCTGATGAAGAACGTTGTTGAGAATGGTACAGCATCCGCACTGAATGGACGTGGATATACAGTTGCAGGAAAAACAGGTTCTGCAGAGTTTGATGAAAATGGCTCCAGTCATTCCTGGTTTATCGGATATTCGAATGTGGATGATCCGGATATTGCGGTTGCCGTAATTGTTGAGAATGGTGGAACCGGAAGTGAGGCAGCTGTTCCAATTGCTGGAGATATATTTGATGCATATTATTTTGATTAAGTTGCTAAAATTGAAACAGTATCTGCTTCTTGCCCCTTGCTTATAAGTGAAAAAAGAGGTATACTGTAGTCAGTGCAAAAGACACACGCATTACAGGAGGATTGCAATATGATAGAAGCAACAAGCTGTGGCGGTGTGGTAATTCATCGGGGTAAGATCCTGGCATTGTATAAATCCTACAGGAACCGTTATGAAGGATGGGTGCTTCCGAAAGGAACTGTAGAAAAAGGAGAGACTTTTGAACAGACTGCTTTACGTGAAGTGAAGGAAGAGGCAGGTGTCAGAGCTTCGATTGTGAAATATATCGGAAAGAGCCAGTATAATTTCACAGTTCCGGAGGACGTGGTAATGAAAGAGGTACACTGGTATCTCATGATAGCTGATAATTATCATAGCAAACCCCAGCGTGAGGAATATTTTGTAGATTCTGGATACTATAAGTTTCATGAGATTTATCATCTTCTTCGTTTTTCCAACGAGAAGCATATTGTGGAACAGGCATATCAGGAGTATCTGGAGATGCGGAGTGAAGGCGTCTGGGCGAAACAGCAAAAGTATTTTTAGCAACAGGACAGGGCTGTGTTTTTACGCAGCCCTGTTTGACATATGGAGGTGATCGTAGGGTGCTGAAATGGATGAAAAATTATTATATTGGAGACGGTGTAAAAAATCCAACCAGAGTGAGAGCACGGATCACTGCCGGAAAATGTGTTCCGGACATTTATATTGTTACATTATCAGACAATCCTGGAAACATTCTGGAAATCCTTCCTGCGGTTACACTGGTACAACGGGGAGCCAGGGCAATCTGTCCGTTGATTATTGGTATGGCCAAAGGAAAAGACGAGGCAATTCAGATGGTACGGGATGTCGTTGAGCAGGTTTATAAAGAAACCGGAGACTTTAAAATAAAAGAATATCTGAAGAACAGGTGAATGAATGCTGCACATATTATGGCTCATACTAAAAGTGATATTGATACTTCTGGGGATTGTTATCGGTCTGATACTTCTAGGCGCATTGCTCCTTTTATTTTGTCCTGTCAGATATCGAGGAAAGGTAAAAAAGGAACGGACAGAAGGGATCCGAGAGATAGAGGCTTTTGGAGAGATAAGCTGGTTGTTTCACGGGATTTCTGTCAAAGCATTTTGGCAGGGAGGAAGCCCTGAAACAGAAATTTATGTTTTGGGAATACCATTGTCGAAGCTGAAAGCGTTTAGAGACAGAAGAAAGAAAAAACCACAAACTTCATTAGAAAAGACAGAATTTCAGAATGCAGAAAAGAAAAGGGAATCTCCTGTAATTATAATAGAAGAGAATTCTTCGGTGGAATCTGAGAAAGGTACACAGCAGACGGATATCCCGGTCTGCCAGGAAGAGAAGCCAGACATGCCGAAAGAAGGGACGGAATATAATATCCAGGATTCAGTGGAAGAATCCAGTCGGATACCGCTGGCAGACGAAATAAAAAAAGATGAAAAAAAATCCCGGAAAAGTATTTCTGGCTTAATTTCGGGAATTGTGGAAAAAATAAAAAAAGCAGGAAGAGCACTCCGTAAACGGATTTGTAGTGTTATAGAATTTCCTGGAAAGATTCAGAAAAAGATCCGGAATTTCGCATTAACAATCAGAAAATTCTGTGATAAGATAAAAAGGTGGAGAGATTTTATAAATCATCCACGAACAAGAGCAGCGATTTCTCTTGTATGGAAAGATGCCAAAAAACTGCTGCGCCATATATTTCCTACCAAAGTTACAGGTATGATTACATTTGGATGCGAAGATCCTGCGGTTACAGGCACCGTGTTAGCTGTAATGGGAATGACGATACCTTTTCACAAGAATAAAGTAACCGTAAAACCTCTTTTTGACGGGGAAAACATTCTGGAAGGGGAGATTATGCTGAAAGGCCGGATATACGGCGTGATACTTTTAAAGACGGCAGTAGAACTTTATTTCAATAAAAATATCAAATACGTCATCCACAGGTGGAGACATAAGGAGGTAAAACATGGAGAAAGAGAATAATTTCAAGGATACCGTGAACTCATTGTTTAAAGGAATGGATGGTTTTGTATCTGCCAAAACTGTTGTAGGAGATGCTATTCATGTAGGTGATACGATTATCCTTCCTCTTGTCGATGTATCTTTCGGTGTAGGTGCCGGAGCCTTTGAGGGAGACAAGAAGAACAACGGAGGTGGGGGACTTGCCGGAAAAATGACTCCCTGTGCAGTACTTGTGATCCAGAATGGAACTACCAAACTTGTGAATGTGAAGAATCAGGATGGACTTACCAAGGTTCTGGATATGGTTCCGGATTTTGTAAATCGTTTTGTACCTGGTGCAGGCGGAGATGACGATACGGATAAGGAAGAATAGAAGTGTTTTTTAGCCGGTTTCGGAATGACATAAGATTTTGCGGCTGTAGACAGTACTTACTTTCGGTTCTGTGCATATACTGTAACAAGAAAAGAGAAATGGGCAGACAGGAGTGGGAAAGCTAACAGGTTTTATGCTGTTTTTTATCGGGGTTGGAATGGTTCTTGGAATTCTTATTACAGAAAATTTTATTGTGATTTCAATTGCAGTGATATGTCTGCTATGTGGATATCATATGTTTTGCAGATAAAGGGGAAGTGTGCGGTTAAGGCATGCCTCCCTTTTGTTTTGAATTTTTATAAAAAGGTAAAAAAACAGCCCCCGCATTCTACGGGGGCATACGATACTACTTACGCTCTCTCAACTTTTCCGGATCTTAAACAAGAAGTACATACATACATTTTCTTTGCTCCGCCGGCAGTTGTTTTTACTCTGACGGATTTAACGTTAGATTTCCACATTTTGTTGGATCTTCTATGGGAATGACTCACATTGTTTCCGAAATGAGCTCCTTTATCGCAGATTGCACATTTAGCCATGAATAGCACCTCCTTTTATCAACAGTCACCATTTTAACAGATGAATTGCTCTTTTGCAAGCAAAAAAAGGAAATTTATCAAAAATTCTGCAAAGAGTTTTTTTATCACTGCTTTATATTGGAGAGAACCATGAAAATCATGGCGAAATTAAGCGTTGTGTTCTCGGAAAAAAAAGGTTATAATAGATTTATATAATTTAATTTTAAATGAAACAGTGGAGGTAACCATATGAATGGACGTATAGATTCCGGATTGGGTCAGATCGTAATTGATACGGATGTCATCGCAACCTATGCCGGCAGTGTGGCGGTAGAATGCTTTGGTATTATTGGAATGGCAGCTATCAGTATGAAGGATGGACTGGTTAAACTTTTACGTATTGACAGCCTGAAACATGGTATCAGTGTTAAGATTACCGATGATAATAAGATCCGACTGAATTTCCATGTCATCGTAGCATATGGCGTGAATATCAGTACTATTGCAGACAATCTTGTCAACAATGTAAAATATAAAGTCGAAGCCTTTACAGGAATGGAGATCGAAAAGATTAACATTATGGTTGAAGGCGTACGCGCTATAGATTAGTTTTAGAGGAGGAACTTGTGGTGAATAACAAAACCATAGATGCTAAAATACTTTCCAGAATGTTTCTGGCAGGAGCCAAGAATCTGGAAGCGAAGAAAGAATGGATTAATGAACTAAATGTGTTTCCCGTACCTGACGGGGATACGGGAACGAACATGACACTTACCATCATGTCTGCCGCTTCCGAAGTAGGTGCTCTTACAGATCCGGATATGGAAACGCTGGCGAAGGCTATTTCATCTGGTTCTCTTCGTGGAGCCAGAGGTAATTCCGGTGTTATTCTGTCACAGCTTCTGCGTGGTTTTACCAGAGGTGTACGTAAACTTAATGATCTGGATGCACCTGCTATCGCCGCAGCTATGGAGCGAGGTGTTGAAACAGCATATAAGGCAGTTATGAAGCCGAAGGAAGGAACGATCCTTACCGTTGCCAGAGCAGCAGCAGACAGAGCGGCAGAACTTGCAGATACAGCAGAGGATCTGGAATCATTTTTTGATGGGATTTTTCAGCATGCAGAGGAAACGCTTGCCAGAACTCCGGAAATGCTCCCGGTTCTGAAAGAAGCAGGTGTTGTGGATTCCGGCGGACAGGGACTTCTGGAGGTTTTTCGTGGAGCCATTGACGGATACCATGGGAAAGAGGTGGATTATTCCCAGTTCGAGGCATCTGCTGCTCCGAAAGTAACCAAGATTTCTCCGCAGGCTGAGGCTGATATTAAATTTGGATATTGTACAGAATTTATCATTCTTCTTGAGAAACCGCTTCCGCAGGAAGAAATCAACCGCTTCCGTGAATTCCTGGATTCGATTGGAGATTCCATTGTACTGGTAGCAGACGATGAAATTGTAAAGGTCCATGTACACACAAATCATCCGGGACAGGCATTTGAACGTGCACTCACATATGGACAGCTTTCCCGTATGAAAATTGACAATATGCGCGAGGAGCATCAGGAGAAACTGATCAAAGATGCAGAGAAACTTGCCAGAGAACAGGCCGAGAAGGAGAAAGAGCCACCGAAAGAAAACGGATTTATTTCTGTATCCGTAGGAGAGGGACTTTCTCAGATTTTCCGTGAACTTGGCGTAGATTACCTGATTGAAGGTGGTCAGACTATGAATCCAAGTACAGAAGATATGCTCAATGCCATTGAAAAAGTAAATGCAAAAACGATTTACATTTTCCCGAATAATAAAAATATCATTCTTGCAGCAAATCAGGCAAGAGATCTGACAGAAGACAAGGAAATTATTGTAGTGCCGACGAAGACGATTCCACAGGGAATTTCCGCAATGATCAGTTTTGTTCCTGAAAAGAATGGTGAGGAAAATCTTGCTTCTATGACAGAGGCGATTTCCAGAGTGAAAACCGGTCAGGTTACCTATGCCGTTCGTGATACCCGCATTGATGATAAAGAGATCCATGAGGGTGATATCATGGGAATCGGTGATGCAGGTATTCTTGCAGTAGGTAAGGAACGCCTTCAGGTAGCAGAAGATATGGTAGCGGAAATGATCGATGAGGAAGCAGAGATCATCAGTGTATACTATGGTGAAGATGTATCCGAAGCGGATGCGGAGGCACTTTCCGATGCGCTTGCGGAGAAATATCCGGAGTGTGAAGTTGAGTTGAACCAGGGTGGTCAGCCAATTTATTATTACTTGATTTCCGTAGAATAAAGAGTAGAAAAAATGAATGATAAAACACCTTTACGTGAATTAAAAGGCGTGGGTGATAAAACAGAGAAGCTTTTCCAGAAGATCGGAATTACGACAGTGGAGGAGCTTCTCCGTTATTATCCGCGAACTTACGATGTATATGAAGAGCCGGTTGAGATTGGGACGGCAGAGGAAGGAAAAACAGTTTCCATCCGTGCAACAATAACTGGCAGTCTCTATATTAATCAGGTACGTAATCTGCAGGTACTTTCTACAACCGTGGCGGATCAGAGCGGGCGTCTTCCAGTTGCCTGGTTTAATGCGCCGTATTTGCGAGGAAGTCTGAAAAAGGGCAGTGTATTTATTTTACGCGGAAAGATTATCCGCAAAAAAGGTCGTCTGCAGATGGAACATCCAGAAATTTTTACCCCTGCAGCGTATGAAGAGATTGTTCACAGTATGCAACCGGTGTATGCACTGACCAAAGGGCTTTCCAATAAGGCAATCACGAAGCTGGTTCATCAGGTTCTTGACACACGGCCTTTGAAAACCGAATATTTGCCAGAAGAGATCCGGGAACGTTATCAGCTGGCAGATGATAATTTTGCGGTACGTACTATACATTTTCCGAAAAATATGCAGGAACTGCTTACTGCGAGAAAAAGACTGGTGTTTGATGAGTTTCTTCTTTTTGTGCTGGCAGTGCAGCTTCTGAAAGAAAAAACAGAAGAGGCTTTGAATACTTTTCCCATGAAACCGGTATGGACGACGGAGGAAATCATAGAAGGTTTGCCCTATGAACTGACAAATGCTCAGAAAAATGTATGGCATGAGATTGAAAGAGATTTGAGCGGCCATAAGCTGATGTCACGGCTGGTACAGGGAGATGTCGGAAGTGGAAAAACGGTGATTGCATTTCTTGCGATGATACTTTCGGCAGAGAATGGTTTTCAAAGTGCTTTGATGGTGCCTACAGAAGTACTTGCGAATCAGCATTATGAGGGATTTCTGAATCTGATGGAAGAACAGAAGATTACTTCCTGTCGTCCTGTACTTCTGACCGGATCGACAACAGCGAAACAGAAACGGGAGATCTATCAGAAGATTGCAGGCGGAGAAGTTAATATTATTATTGGAACCCATGCTCTGATTCAGGAAAAAGTAGAATATAAGAATCTTGGTCTTGTGATTACAGATGAACAGCACAGATTTGGTGTTCGGCAGAGAGAAGCACTGACAACCAGGGGGAATCCTCCACATGTTCTGGTTATGAGTGCGACACCAATTCCAAGAACGCTGGCAATTATTTTGTATGGAGATCTGGATATTTCCATTATCGATGAACTTCCTGCCAAACGTCTCCCGATCAAAAACTGTGTAGTAGGAACAGCCTATCGTCCGAAAGCGTATTCTTTTATAGAAAAACAAGTCCATGCAGGAAGGCAGGCTTATGTAATCTGCCCCATGGTTGAAGAAAGTGAAGGGCTGGATGCGGAAAATGTAACGGATTATGCAGAAAAACTCCGGGAAGCATTGCCGGAAGATATCCGTATAGAAATTCTGCATGGAAAGATGAAACCAAAAGAAAAAAATAAGATTATGGAATCTTTTGCGTCAGGAGAAATCCAGATCCTTGTATCCACAACCGTTGTAGAAGTCGGGGTCAATGTACCAAACGCGACGGTCATGATGGTGGAAAATGCAGAACGTTTTGGACTTGCTCAGCTTCATCAGCTTCGTGGGCGCGTAGGACGTGGGGAACATCAGTCATACTGTATTTTTATTCAGGGAAACAATGAAGAAGATACTTCCAAACGACTGAAAATTCTGAATGAATCCAATGACGGATTTTTTATTGCCGGAGAAGATTTGAAACTTCGTGGTCCGGGAGATCTTTTTGGAATTCGTCAAAGCGGACTGATGGAATTTAAGATTGGTGATATCTACAATGATGCCGGTATATTAAAAGATGCAAGTGAAACAGCAGGAGAAATTCTGGCATTGGATTTCGATCTGTGTCTGCCGCAACATGAACTTTTAAAAGCACGGTTACTTGATTATATGAGTGAAGATCTGGAAAATCTCGGTATCTGATCTTGCGTTAAGTCATGAAAAGTGATATCCTTAACTTCGAGAAAAGATTAACAAATCCCTTGTAAGGAGGCTATCAAATGGCTAGAACAAAGAAAGCTGCAACCAAGACAACTGTAAAAACGGCTTCAGTAAGTGAGACTCCTGCAAAATCTGTAGTAACCACATCCGAAGAGAATGCCGTTAAGGCTGAAACACCGAAAACAGACGATGCAAAAGTTTCTGTAGAGACAAAAGCAGCTGAAAAACCAGTAGAAACAAAACCAGCAGAAACAAAAACTGTTGAAGAAAAGCCAGTTGCTGCCGAGGTGGAAGAACCGGCAAAGAAACCTGCTGCAAAGAAAACAGTAAGAAAAACAACAACAGCAAAGAAAACCACAAAGACAGCTGCTAAAACAACAACAAGAAAAACAACTGCTAAAAAAACAGAGACAGTTACAGAAGTATATGTTCAGTACTGGGGTAAAGAGATACATACTTCCGAAGTTGCTGACCGGATCAGAAAGATCTGGACAGATGATATGGGCAAAAAAGCTTCTGATCTGAAAGATCTCAAGATTTATATCAAACCGGAAGATAATGGAGCTCATTATGTAATTAATGGAGATGTTACAGGATTTATTGGTCTCTGATCAGAATTGACAATTTAATGATCTGTTTGAACGAACGTATACATTTTATGAGTATATTGGATAGCCTGCTATAGCGAACAACTATAGCAGGCTATTTCTTTTACATATTTGACGAACTGGAAAAGCCATGATACGATAGCTACATCAATAAACATAGTAAGTATATATGAAAAAGAGGATATAAAGATGAAGCAAATATTATGTTTTGGAGACTCCAATACCTGGGGATATGATGGCGAAAGCAGAAAAAGACTTCCATGGGGTGTGCGCTGGACCAGTCTTCTTCAGGAAAAACTGAATCAGGAAGAATACAGGATTATTGAAGAGGGACTTTGCGGAAGGACAACAGTTTTTGAAGATCCTCTCCGCGATGGAAGAAAAGGCACGGCACTTCTGCCCACATTGCTGGAAACACATGCCCAGGTAGATGTAATCACTCTGATGCTGGGAACCAATGACTGCAAAACGGTATTTGGCGCATCGGCAGACGTGATCGGAAAGGGAATCAGCCGTCTTCTGGATCAGATTCAGGAATATGCACCAAAAGCTGAAGTTCTTCTGATATCACCGATTTATCTTGGGAAAAAGGTGTGGCAGGAGGGATATGACCAGGAGTTTTCCAGAGAATCGGTAACTGTTTCCAGAAATCTCCAGCCTGTTTATGAAAAAATAGCCAGGGACCGGCAAATTGAATTTCTTCCGGCCGCCGATCATGTCAAGTGCTGTGAGGCAGATCAGGAACATCTTAATGCGGAAGGACATAAAAAATTTGCAGAAGTAGTGTACAGGAAATTACAGAAACTGCTGTAGAAAACCAAATATACTGTCTCCTTGTGTCAATGTGAATAATATGATACTATTAAAAAGTATTAAATTGAAGGAGAACAGGTATATGAAGAAAACTTTATTTACATATATTACAGCTTTTTTATGTTCTGTTATAGGTGGAAGTTTTTTGCTGGCCGCTGCTTACGCGTTGCCGCAAAGATCCATAGACAAACATGTGGAAGAATCTGTGGCCGTTTTGGCAGAAGAGGGGAATTATCCGGTGGAGACTCCTGGAATTTTGGGAACAATGAGGGATAATTATACCGATGCAATAATGTTGAATATGGCATCCTATGACAGTAAGTATCCGCTGCTTCAGAAGGCCTTCGGAAATTATAAAAAAAGAAATTCTGATAAATATGCTGTAACCTGGCTGGAACACAGGAACGATAAAGATGCTAAATCGGTATCTTATGCAAGGTACTGGCATGGATATCTTGTCCCACTTAAACTTCTTCTGGAAGTTTTTAATTATCAGCAAATAAGGAGTCTGATTATTTTTACGGATCTTTTGCTGATAGTCTGGATTTGTCTTCTTATGCAGAAAAAAGGCAGGAACAGATATATCTTTCCATTTCTGATCACGCTGATGTTTTTTCCTTTAAATATAGTGGGAAAATCTCTCCAGTTTTCCACAGTTTTTATTCCGGTACTGCTGGAAATTCTGGTCATGCTGAAATATGAAAAAAATTTTCATGCTCAATATGGACTGCTGTTTTTGTTTTCCGGGATCGTAACTGCATATCTGGATCTTTTAACATATCCGTTGGTAAGCGTAGGATTTTTGCTATGTTTTGCGATCATATCAGACGAAAATTCCAGATGTTTTGGGAAATGGAAGAATATGGTGGGCTATACGTTATCATGGGGAATCGGTTATGGAGGAATGTGGGCCTCGAAGTGGCTGATTTCAAGTCTGATCCTTCGTGAAAATGTACTTAAAAATGCAGTAGATACCGCTGCTTTTCGTGTATCTACCAGTAACGGTAATGATACATGGACACATATGGATGTCTGGAAAGTAAATATTTCCAATTCTCCCAAAATAATACTGGTTCCGGTATTGATTTTTGTAGTTTATCTGTTGATCCGGTGTGTTCAGAAAAAAACTGATAAAATAAATTTTATCAGTAACAGTGTCTTTATAATTATAGCATGTATGCCATTTGTGTGGTATTTTATAATGAGTAACCATTCATATATCCATTCCTTTTTTACACATCGGGAGCTGGCCGTCAGTTGTCTGGCGATTTTGTTTTATTTTACATCCTTTTGCGGAAAAAGAGCTCCTGAGAGATCCTGAATAAGAAAAAAGATGCTGTCTGGCAGGAATACCTCTGTCACACAGCATCTTTTTTTGTATAAGTGTTTAGTTCTGCATGGAAACAGATCTACTTAAAATCCCCGGAACGATTAATACTGCTGGCCGCCCTGGGAACCGCTGGACATCTGACGTTCCTGCGCTTCAATCATTTTTTTGACCATATATCCACCAACAGATCCATTCTGCTTGGAGGTCAGGTTTCCGTTGTATCCATCTGTAAGCGGAACGCCCAGCTCGTTTGCTACCTCGTATTTAAAACGGTCAAGTGCGCCTTTTGCTTCCGGTACAACTGCTTTGTTAGAAGAAGTATTACTTGGCATAATTCATTTCCTCCTTGGTTGTGTTTGGTTTGATGTTACAGTGCTAGTATATGAAATAACAAAAATAATACACTGGCAGTTAAAGGAAAAATAAAAATCGAATGTATGGTTGTTTTTGCTGAAACGGAAGGTTATAATACTTTTTACAGTGCATATAATATCTGTCAGAGGAAATAAAGGGGGACACTTTGAAAAAGAAACGATATCCCACATACAGGAGAAAGAGAAAAAGACAACCTGTAAAAAATATGATAACCGCAGTTGTACTTTGTATTACAATTGCTCTGTGTAATGGATGGGTTCCGCCACACACTCTGGAAGATGTAAAAAAGCAGGGTGAACTGTTTGGCACTGTTTTTCTTACATATATAGAAGAAAACGCAAAAAATTTCTCAGAAAACATATCCGAAACGATTTCTGATGCAGTCCGTGAAACACTGAACCAGAAAGGGAAACAGACAGAAGAACAGGAGAAGGGAATTTCTTCGGGAAATATTCCGGAATACAGCGGCAGTCCTTATATAGAAGTTAATGGAAATATTCCGGATTTTTCTACCGAAAAAAAGAACGGACCGGCTTATGAATTTTACAGTGAGCTGGATTCCCTTGGCCGATGTGGATATGCGGAGTCCAAAATCACTCCGGAACTGATGCCGACAGAAGAACGTGGTGCGATCGGAATGATTAAACCGACCGGATGGCATACCGTAAAATATGACAATATAGATGGAAAATATCTTTATAATCGCTGCCATCTTCTGGGGTATCAGCTTACTGGTGAAAATGCAAACAGGAAAAATCTGATTACCGGAACCCGATATCTCAATGTAACCGGAATGCTTCCTTTTGAAAATGAAGTGGCGGATTATGTACACAGTACTGGTAATCCATGTATGTACCGGGTTACTCCGGTTTTCAAAGGAGAGGAACTGGTGGCAAGAGGAGTGGAGATGGAAGCGGAATCTGTGAATGATTCAGAAGTAAAATTTCATGTTTTTGTATACAACGTACAGCCGGGAATTGAGATTGATTATCTCACTGGAAACAGTTGGTTGCAGTCCTGAATTTACAGAATCCTGTGGCTGGAAATAGAAAATATTAATTTTCCATGAATTTATATGAATTAAATTGCACTTTTTTGGGCGTTATGCTAGAATCATTTATAGAGTTATATGATTTTACCGATATGTGGGGGAGAAAAGGGATGTAACCCGAGGGCAGAATGGAGAGGTGAATTATGAATTTAGGAATTATTGCACATAACAGTAAGAAAGTTCTGATTGAAGACTTCTGTATTGCATATAAGAATATCCTTGCCAAACATGAAGTATATGCAACCGGAACAACAGGAAGAAGAATTGAGGAAGCAACCAGCCTTCACGTTCATAAGTTTCTTGCCGGAAGTATAGGCGGAGATAAACAGTTTATGGAAATGGTGGAAAGACAGGATCTGGATATGGTTATCCTGTTTTATAATCCAGTTATGATGGATCCGGCAGAGCCGGACATCATGAGTATTGTCAAACGCTGCGACCAGTATAATATTCCGGTTGCTACAAATATTGCCACTGCGGAGCTTTTAATCCTTGGACTGGCCCGTGGTGATCTGGATTGGAGATTAAATCTGAAATGAGAGTAATAGCAGGAAAAGCACGTAGATTAAATTTAAAAACAATTCCCGGAAATGATACAAGACCCACGACAGACCGTATTAAGGAAACTCTTTTTAACATTCTCCAGCCTGAAATACCGGGGTGCCGTTTTTTGGATCTGTTTTCCGGAAGTGGCGCGATTGGCATTGAGGCCTTAAGCCGCGGCGCTGATTATGCTGTGTTTGTGGAGAAAAATCCCAAGGCATGTGCATGTATCCGCGAAAATCTTTCATTTACAAAACTCTCTGAAGGTGGTAAACTGCTGAACATGGATGTACTGCAGGCTTTGCGTTCGCTGGAAGGCGGAGAACCGTTTGACTGTATTTTTATGGATGCTCCGTATGAACAGCATCTGGAACAGCCGGTTCTTGAATATCTGGCTGACAGTACTCTTGCAGATGAGGACACGCTGATTATTGTGGAGGAAGATCTTCACACAGATTTTTCCTATGTAGAAGAACTGGGGTATCATCTGGTTCGATCTAAGGAATATAAGACAAATAAGCATGTTTTCTTAAAAAAATGAAAGAGAGACAGACATATGATAACAGCAGTATACCCGGGAAGCTTTGACCCGGCAACCTATGGTCATCTTGATATTATCAAACGGGCAAGCGTTTCTTTTGACCGGGTTATAGTGGGAGTTTTGCATAATTCTGCAAAAAGTCCGTTGTTTTCTGTGGAAGAACGTGTTAAGATACTAGCAAAGGCGACAAAAGCTATCCCGAATGTGGAGGTGAAAGCATTCGAAGGTCTGTCTGTGAACTTTGCCAGGGAGCACCATGCCCAGGTGATTGTTCGCGGTCTTCGTGCTGTCACGGATTTTGAATACGAGCTGCAGATGGCACAGACCAATCGGGTCCTTGCGCCGGATGTAGATACCGTTTTTCTCACGACCAGTCTGGAATATGCATACTTAAGCTCCACAATTATGAAAGAGGTTGCTAATTTCGGAGGAGATCTGAGCAAATTTGCTCCGCGTGAGATTACGGAAGCAGTTGAAGAAAAATTGAAAAAAAGAGAAACAGAGAAATAAGGAGAGTGTATTATGAGCAGCAGAATTGAACAGATTATTCAGGAGATTGAAGAGTATGTGGACAGCTGTAAATTCCAGCCTCTTTCCACTACCAAGATTGTAGTGAATAAAGAAGAGATTGAGGAGCTTTTACGTGAACTTCGTCTGAAAACTCCGGATGAGATCAAACGTTATCAGAAGATTATCAGTAATAAGGATGCAATCCTTGAGGATGCACAGTCCAAGGCTGACAGTCTGATTGCAGATGCTCAGACGAAAGCTCAGGAGCTGGTTACACAGCATGAGATCATGCAGAAAGCATATGCACAGGCGAATGAAACAATTAATGCTGCCAACAAACAGGCTCAGGAAATTCTTGATTCTGCCACACAGGATGCAAACAGCATTCGTCTCAGTGCAATCACATATACCGATGATATGATGGCGAATATTGGTTCTGTTCTGAATCAGACTCTTGAGGATGCAGGTGGTAAATATAAAGCATTTATTGATGCACTGCAGAGCTGCCTTGAGGTGGTTAACCATAACCGTCAGGAGCTTGCACCGCAGACTGCACAGGCAGCAGCCATTTCCAATACTTTCCAGGATGATGAGAATGTATCCGCAGACAGTGATGATGATCTGTTAGATGATATTGGAGAGAACTAAGAACAGAAAAACAAGTGAGGCATTCAGACATTTGGCGAAGATGTACGGAAGAATTGACAGCTTTTCTTCCAGTACACTTTTTGTCTGAAACATGACACAGAAGCCACCAAATGCGGTGAGAGTCATGGAAGTTATGTATTTGATCTTCCATGAAAAGGCGGACTGTGCGATTTGATGCAGACCGGTGGTAAGTTCAATGGGGCTTGTAAGCAGGATTTTATTTTGGCTGCAGAATGGCCAGTAATGATAAAAACCGGTAAATAGCAGTGAAAATATCAGAATATAGCCTCCGAGCCGTGTGATGGTTTCAAACCCGCTCATGATCGAGACATCCAGGATGACTCCTGTGGAGTCCTGCTGGTATGTCTCTTTTTTTCTGTATTCTGGTTTGACAGAGCTAACTGTATTTCCGCGATATACCAGAAAACGAAAGAAAAGCATGCAGACGAAATCTGCAGACAGTAAGATCAGCAGAAGCGAGTGTGGAGGGATTTTGCCTTCCAGAATATTTTGGGAAAGGTAAGAAAATATAAAAGCCGGACTGGCATTGCAGGAAAAAGTAAGCAGATATTCCCCCTCCCTTTGTGAAATCTGATGATTTATGTAAAGGTCATGGGCAAGTTTTGCACCCATGGGATAGCCGCACAAGAAACCTAGGATCAGGACATATGCTCCAGCAGGAGAAATACCGAAAAAGTGTTTCCAGAAAGGGGCCAGTGGTTCAAGAAGCTGTGGAATGTTTCCGGTTTTTAGAAGAATTCCTGTAAGAATCAGGAAGGGCAGCAATGTAGGAATCATAACATTAAGCCATAAGGACATCCCATCTTTTGCACTTAAAAGTGCTTCCTCCGGGTGAACAAGCAGAAAAAGCAGCAGGCAGATACAGAAAAGAGTAATTATTCTTTGTTTCATAAAATCCCGGCCTTGCTTTTTTTACAGTATATGATTATTATAGAAATAAATGAATTTATGAAGTAAAAGGAGGCAGAAATATGCCAGTATTAGAAAATTGTGAACCGAAGAGAGTTTTTCACTATTTTGAGGAAATCTGTAAAATTCCTCATGGTTCCGGAAATACAAAACAGATCAGTGATTTTCTTGTAGAATTTGCCAAAGATCACGGATTTAAATATGTGCAGGACGAAATGAATAATGTAGTAATTTATAAACCGGGTACACCAGGATATGAAAATTCCCCGACGGTAATTATTCAGGGACACATGGACATGGTGTGCGAGAAACGTCCGGATGTCGATCATGATTTTACAAAAGACGGATTAAATATTTCTGTAAAAGATGGTTATATAACTGCCAATGGAACAACACTTGGTGGTGATGACGGCATTGCTGTTGCATATGGTCTTGCACTTCTTGACAGCACAGATATTCCACATCCTCCGCTTGAAGTACTTCTTACTGTTGATGAGGAGATCGGACTTCTCGGTGCAGTAGGACTGGACTGCAGCGTACTGAAAGGAAGAAGATTTATCAATCTGGATTCTGAGGCAGAGGGTAGTCTCTGGATCAGCTGCGCTGGTGGTCTTTCCGGAATCAGCCATATTCCGGTTCAGCGTGTGGAAGGTGAAGGAGAGAAAGTTCAGGTTAAAATCTGTGGACTTATGGGCGGACATTCCGGAGCAGAGATTGATAAGAACAGAGCTAATGCCAATAAACTTATGGGCCGTTTCCTCTATGGCCTTAAGAAAAAAGCAGATTATGCTGTTATTTCCCTGGCAGGAGGCCAGAAAGATAACGCGATTACAAGAGAATGTACAGTTGAGTTTCTGACGGATGCAGTGGAAGACGTGAACACTTATGCAAAAGAGCTTCAGTCTCAGATTCGTGAGGAATATACAGGTTCTGATGAGAATATTACCATCGAAGTAAAAGCTGAAGGTACAGTTACATCTCAGGTTCTTCATCCGACAAGTCAGGAGAAAATCGTATTCTATCTTCAGAATGTACCATTTGGAATTCAGAAAATGAGCGGAACGATTGACGGGCTGGTAGAAACTTCCAGCAACATTGGAATCCTTCGCCTGGATGAGGACGAGCTTTTTGCAAGTTCCAGCGTAAGAAGCTCCGTTGATGCAGCGTGTGGAGCACTGTCTGATAAAATCGAATATCTTACAGAGTTTCTTGGTGGCGAGTATGAGGTACAGGGGGCATATCCTGCATGGGAATACAGAAAAGAATCTCCGTTAAGAGATAAAATGGTGGAAATTTTTGAAGAAATGTATGGCCATAAACCGGAAGTGGTAGCAATTCATGCCGGTCTTGAGTGCGGTCTTTTCTACAAAAAGATGGAAGGTCTTGATTGTGTATCTCTAGGACCGGATATGAAAGATATTCATACATCGGAGGAAGTATTAAGTATTGCTTCTACAGAAAGAGTATGGAATTATCTTGTAAAAGTACTTGAGAATCTGAAAGACTGACAGTATTCATAGAAGATAGTTATTTTGCCCTGAAGTAAAAAGCTTCAGGGCATTTTTATGTTGTAAATTTTTTGGGGTAAAAAATTCATAAAATAGAAATTTTTACATATATATAGATTTGTGGATGCATCACACAAAAAAAGAAATTTTTCTATAATTTTTTGATAAAAAATTGATAAAGAATCCCTATTCTTTCAAAACATATGTTATAATAAAAAATGTATGCCGCTGCCACCAAAACAAAAAAGAGGCTGACGGCAGATGATAAGGAGCGAGCAACATGGAAATACAGTTATGGCGAAGTATTTTGTGCCCTTACGAACTGGCTGTGAAGGAACTGACAGTCAAATTTGAACATATGATAGAAGAGTATCGTGAAAACGATCGTTATTCTCCCATTGAACAGGTAAGTGGAAGAGTAAAAAGTGTCTCCAGTATTCTGGAGAAATTACAGCGTAAACATATTCCTATTGAGAAAATGGAAACAGAAGTAGAAGATCTTGCTGGTGTTCGGATTATCTGCCAGTTTGAGGAGGATATTGATACGGTTGCTGCCATTATTCGCAGAAGAACCGATATGGAAGTAAAAAGTGAAAAAAATTATCTGACTCATATCAAACAGAGTGGATATCGAAGCTATCACATGATTCTTTACTACACAGTAGAAACAATCGATGGTCCGAAACGGCTTCAGGTAGAAGTTCAGATCCGTACCATGGCGATGAATTTCTGGGCAACGATAGAGCATTCTCTTCAATATAAATATAAAGGTGATATGCCACCTCATGTGGCAGAGCGTCTCAGTAAGGCGTCTGATGCGATTATCTCACTGGATCATGAAATGTCGTCTGTGCGTAATGAAATTATGGATGCACAGAACTCATCTCAGATGCAGTCCAATCTGGTAAAAGACATTCTCAGTAATATTGAAAATCTTTACCGGGTTTCCAGTGAACGCGAAGTCAGTAAGATTCAGGATGAATTCCTGCGGGTATTTAAAACCAAGGATCTGCGTCAGCTGGAGAGATTCCACAGGCAGCTGGATATCATTGCGGAAGGTTACCGTGCACAGGCCGTGCATCACAGCATATAGTGAAAGGCATGGGAGGGTCTGCTTTACAGATCTGAAAGAAGATCAATACACATACATACGAGGAATTATAAATGCAGGATTTTTTACCGGTTACAAGGGAAGATATGAAGTCAAGAGGCTGGGAAGAAGTGGATTTTGTCTATGTAACGGGTGATGCTTATGTAGATCATCCGTCATTTGGATCTGCCATTATCGGGCGCCTTCTGGAAAGCAGAGGCTATCGAGTTGGAATGATTCCCCAGCCAGACTGGCGAAAGAAAGAGAGTATCCAGGTGTTCGGGGAACCGCGCCTGGGTTTTCTTGTTACAGCCGGAAACATGGATTCCATGGTGAATCATTATACAGTTTCCAAAAAACACAGAAGTACAGATGCCTATTCGCCAGGTGGGAAAATGGGCCTAAGACCAGATCGGGCTTGCGTGGTATACAGCAATCTGATCCGGCAGACATACAAACATACACCGATTATTCTCGGTGGAATTGAAGCCAGTCTTCGGAGAATGGCACATTATGATTACTGGGAAAACAAGGTCAAACACAGCATTTTGATTGATTCCGGTGCAGACCTGATTTCCTATGGAATGGGAGAACATTCGATTCTGGAGATTGCGGAAGCTCTGCAGAGCGGAATTCCAGTGCAGGAAATCACTTATGTGGCAGGTACTGTCTTTAAAAGCCATGATCTCGGCAGAGTTTATGATCCGATGGTACTTCCGGATTTTGAAACGGTGAAATCGGATAAAAAAGCATATGCGGACAGTTTTGCAATACAGTATCGGAATACAGATCCTTTTACAGCCAAACCACTGGCGGAGTTATATGGAAACCGGGGATATGTAATACAGAATCCTCCTGCACAGCCTCTGACTCAGACGGAAATGGACGATGTCTATGATCTGCCTTATACAGGACAGTACCATCCTATGTACCAGAAAGAGGGTGGGATTCCGGCACTGAAAGAGATTAAATTCAGCCTGACCAGTAACAGAGGATGTTTTGGAAGCTGCAATTTCTGTGCGCTGACTTTTCATCAGGGCCGGATTTTGCAGACAAGAAGTCATGAATCTATTGTGAGAGAAGCAGTAAGGATGACCGAAGATCCGGAATTTAAAGGATACATTCATGATGTCGGCGGTCCTACCGCAGATTTTCGGCATCCTTCCTGCAAAAAGCAGCTGACGAAAGGTGTCTGCAAGGAACGGCAGTGTCTGTTTCCTTCACCCTGCAAAAATCTGACCGTAGATCATAAAGATTATCTGCAGCTTCTCAGAAAAGTCCGGAATATTCCGAAAGTCAAGAAAGTTTTTGTACGTTCCGGGATCCGTTTTGACTATCTGATGGCTGATCCGGACAGAACTTTTCTCAATGAACTTGTAAAGTATCATGTCAGCGGTCAGCTACGTGTGGCACCGGAGCATGTTTCGGATGAAGTGCTGAAATATATGGGGAAGCCAAAACATGCCGTTTATGAGAGCTTTTTAAAGGCATATGAGAATGCCAATGCCCATACGGGCAAACAGCAGTACGCAGTTCCTTACTTTATGTCTTCCCATCCGGGCTGTACCATGAAAGAAGCGGTGAAACTCGCGGAATATGTCCGGGATCTTGGATTTACACCGGAACAGGTGCAGGATTTTTATCCGACTCCATCTACACTTTCCACCTGTATGTATTATACAGGAATTCATCCACTTACAGGAGAGAAGGTTTATGTACCGAAAAATCCTCATGAGAAGGCAATCCAGCGTGCGCTGATGCAATATAAAAATCCGGAAAACCGTGAACTGATTCTGGAAGGTCTTAAAATGACCGGCCGCATGGATCTGGTAGGATTTGGACCGAAATGCCTGATTCGCCCAAGAGAGTTTCGTGGAAAGAGTACAGGAGGCAAAAACAGCGGCACCAGAAATACAAATACCGATCGAAGATATTCTGCTGTTTCTTCGAAAAAGACACAAAAAACACAGACAAGGAGTGGGGCACATGAAAGATACCAGAAAAAGAAAAACAAAAAAAGGTGATTTTGGTTACTTCAGCAGTGAGAAAAAACGCCGGTTTCTGATTACAGTCGGGTTATTTTCTCTTCCTCTTCTTATTTTTTTCGTGGCATGGTATGTCAACGGGACAAGAATGACAGTATGGACTGTTCTGACTGTTGTAGGTTGTCTTCCAGGATGTAAATCCATGGTAAGTCTGATTATGATTCTGATGCGGCATCCTATGGACGAAAAACTTTACAAAGAAATACGGAAACATGCAGGCGACCTTGTTATGGCCTACGAAATGTATATGACCTTTTACGAAAAAAGCGGCTATCTGGATGCAGTTGCTGTATGTGGAAATACCGTTGTGGGATACACCAGCGATTCTAAGGCCGATACAGCGTATCTGGCAGAACAGTCTCAGAAAATTATCCGAAAAAACGGATATAAAGCAGATGTGAAGATTCTTAAAGATCTGAAGCCATATCTGGAACGTCTGGATTCTATGAATGAACATAAAGAATCTTTAAGAAGTGGAATCAAATTCACACCGGATGAACGATATCCGGATCTTTCCAGGGAAGAACTGATCAAGCATACAATCCTGGCAATCTGTCTGTAGGAGCATTTATAATGAAGGAATTTATCATTAATGAAAATGAAGCAGGACAGCGTTTTGACAAATATCTGGCCAAGCTTCTCAGGGAAGCCCCGAAAAGTTTTTTTTACAAAATGATGCGTAAGAAAAATATCACGCTCAATGGAAAAAAAGCAACTGGAAATGAAAAACTTCTTTCCGGGGATCATGTGAAATTGTTTTTAAGTGACGAAACATTCGAAAAATTCAGTGGAAGTATTGCTGCTCCACGTGCACATCATGTTCTGGATATTATTTATGAAGATGAAAATATTCTTCTGATTAACAAGCCTGCCGGAATGCTTTCGCAGCCAGCAGATGATGGCACCCCATCTCTGGTGGAATATCTTACAGGCTATCTTCTGGAAAATGGCAGCCTTACGGAAGAAGATTTGAGAACATTTCGTCCGTCCGTTTGTAATCGCCTTGACCGGAATACCAGTGGTCTGATTGCAGCGGGGAAAAGCCTTGTGGGATTGCAGACGCTTTCCGAAATGTTTAAGTTAAGGGAACTTCACAAATATTATCTCTGTCTTGTGGAAGGCATCCTGGACGAAGAGAAATATATCAAAGGCTATCTTGCGAAAGACAAAAAAAGTAATAAAGTAACAATATATAAACAGGAGAAAGAAAATGCTCTGCCCATAGAAACCAGATATTTTCCTCTTGAAAATAATGGAAAACGGACACTTCTTAAAGTTGAGCTGATTACAGGACGTGCACATCAGATTCGTGCACATCTGGCTTCGGAAGGACATTCTGTGGTGGGCGATCCCAAATATGGAAAGACAGAGAAAAAGTTAAGTGGTCAGTTGCTGCACTCTTTCCAAATGGAATTTCCCGAGCTTACAGGAGTTCTTTCTTATCTTTCCGGAAAGATATTTACAGCACCGGTTCCGGAAATCTTTCTCACGAAATTAAAAGAGGAGCAGTTGGAGGAAAGTTATTATGAAAATCTGGAATGAAATATGGGATTATGTAAAAATGATCATCATTGTGGTAGTGGTGGTTCTTGTTATCAATAATGTGGTACTTATCAATGCCAAAATACCATCAGAATCGATGGAAAATACCATCATGACAGGTGACCGTATCTTTGGTTTCCGTCTGGCATATGGCTTTAATATGAATGTATTTGGAAATGAAATATCCAAAAAATGGAAAGATCCGGAACGCTTTGACATCGTGATTTTTAAATATCCGGATGACGAATCTCAGCTGTTTATCAAACGTATTATCGGACTTCCTGGAGATAAAGTTGAAATCAAAGATGGTAAAGTTTATCTCAATGATTCTGAAACACCACTGGATGATTCGTTTGTACCGGAGACACCGCTGGGAAGTTTCGGACCATATGAAGTACCGGAGAACTGTTATTTTATGATGGGTGATAACCGTAATAATTCCAAGGATTCCAGATACTGGCAGAATACATATGTGCGTTTTGATCAGATTGTGGGAAAAGCCGAAATCCGTTATTTCCCATCCATCAAACTTCTGAATTAAGGAAGGGTGTTATGGCAACATGGAACAGCAGAGGGTTAAGAGGTTCCACGCTTGAGGAACTGATTAACCGTACCAATGAACAGTACAGGGAAAAGGGACTGGCCCTGATCCAGAAAATTCCGACGCCGATCACCCCGGTGAAAATGGATAAAGATAGCCGTCATATTACGCTGGCATATTTTGAACAGAAAAGTACAGTAGATTATATCGGAGCAGTACAGGGAATTCCTGTCTGCTTCGATGCAAAAGAATGCTGTGTAAAGACCTTTCCCCTTGCAAACATTCATCCTCATCAGGTAGCTTTTATGGAGGAGTTTGAGAAGCAGAAGGGGATTTCTTTTTTTCTGATCTATTTCAGCGCAGATAATGTTTTTTATTATCTTACTTTACGCAAACTGAAAGAATTCTGGAAACGGATGGAAGAGGGCGGACGGAAAAGTTTCCGCCGGGAAGAACTGGATGAGGAATTTTATCTTCCGGCAAAAAGCGGATTTCTGGTTCCTTATCTGGAGGGGATCCAGAAAGATCTGCAATTACGGGATTGACTTTTGGAAAAGTTTCCTATATAATCAAATTTAAGTTTTTCTGTGGTAGCATGGTAGCGAACTAAAGCGAAACGCAGAAAATCCAAAACGTGTTACGGAGGAAATGAACATGCAGCGTATTTTTCATACACCTGAAGGTGTGCGGGACATTTATGGAGAGGAATGCAGCCGCAAAAAACGGCTCCAGAGGGAGCTCCACCAGGTGTTTTCGAGATATGGATATGAAGATATAGAAACACCGGGATTTGAATACTTTGAAGTGTTTAGTAATGAAGTGGGAACGATCCCATCCAAGGATCTTTATAAATTTTTTGACAGAGAGGGAAATACCCTTGTTCTAAGGCCTGACTTTACACCATCGGTTTCCAGAGCGTGTGCCACATATTTTGATCCGGAAAAGGGACCGGTAAGACTTTGTTATACAGGAAATACATTTATCAACAATTCCAGTTACAGAGGACAGATGAAAGAAAATACCCAGATGGGTGTGGAACATATGGGAGATGATTCCGCGGCGGCAGATGCGGAGATCCTTGCCATGACTGTAGAGTGCCTGAAAGCAGCAGGACTTACGGAATTCCAGGTCAGTGTAGGTCAGGTAGATTATTATAAATCCCTGCTTGCAGAAGCAGATCTGGAACCGGAGATGGAGGAACATCTTCGTGAACTGATCTCCCAGAAGAATTATTTTGGTGTGGAAGAACTTCTGAAGGGACAGAATTTAAGCGAGAGCCTTTCCGAAGCTTTTGCGGAACTGCCGCAGATGTTCGGTTCCGTGGAAGTTCTGGAAAAAGCGAAAAAACTTACCTCCAATCCGGAGGCACTTTCCGCAGTAAAACGTCTGGAAGAGATCTACGAGATCCTGAAAGTATATGGCTGTGAGAAATACATTGCTTTTGATTTTGGAATGCTCAGTAAATTCCGTTATTATACAGGAATCATTTTCCAGGCTTATACATATGGAACCGGCGAACCACTGATCAAAGGTGGACGTTATAACGAGCTGATGAAACATTTCGGAAAACCGGCTTCTTCCATTGGATTTGCCATTGTGGTTGATAACCTGATGCTTGCTCTTTCCAGACAGAAGCTGACCGTTCCATCCGGTGATAAGACCGTTGTGATCACCTATGCTCCGGGAGAGCTGAAAAAAGCGATCCAGGAGGCAGTTGCACTTCGTGGAGAAGGTAAAAAAGTGGCATTATGCCCGGCAAAGGAGGAGCAGGAATAATGAGATATCTTACATTTGCCCTCACAAAAGGGCGTCTGGCCAACAAAACACTGGATATGTTTGAAAAGATCGGTATCACATGTGAGGAGATGCGTGACAAGGATTCCCGTAAACTGATCTTTACCAATGAGGAACTGAAACTGAAGTTTTTCCTTGCGAAAGGCCCGGATGTGCCGACTTATGTAGAATACGGTGCCGCAGATATCGGTATTGTAGGTAAGGATACCATTCTGGAAGAGGGAAGAAAACTTTACGAGGTTATGGATCTGGGATTCGGAGCATGCCGCATGTGCGTATGTGGCCCGGAAAGCGCCAGAGAAGTTTTAAATAACAACCAGCTGATCCGTGTTGCCACCAAATACCCGAACATAGCAAAGGATTACTTCTATAATAAAAAACACCAGACTGTGGAGATCATCAAACTGAATGGTTCCATTGAGCTTGCACCGATCGTAGGTCTTTCCGAAGTCATCGTGGATATCGTGGAAACAGGAAGTACCCTTCGCGAAAATGGTCTTAAGGTGCTGGAGGAAGTCTGCCCGCTGTCTGCCCGTATGGTAGTCAACCAGGTCAGCATGAAAATGGAAGATGAAAGGATCCGTAAACTGATCACAGAACTTCGAAACGTTGTCAAATAAGCTGTGAAGCTGTTTATTTGCTTATGAGCATGTAGTGGAACGGATTGTGAATAAATACAGAAAGAAGGCAGAAGTTATTATGCGTAAGGTAAAACTCACCAAGGAATCTACAAAAGATATTCTGGAAACTCTCTTAAAAAGAAGTCCTAATAATTATGGCAAATATGAGGATGCTGTAGCAGATATCCTCGCAAAAGTAAAGGCAGAGGGAGATGAAGCTCTGTTTGCTTTTACCAGAGAATTTGATAAAGTTGAAGTGACAAAGGAGACGATCCGTGTTACACCGGAGGAGATCGAGGAAGCTTATAAACTGGTAGATCCGTCTCTGATTGATGTGATCAAAAAAGCGCTGGTAAATATCCGCAGCTATCATGAAAAGCAGCTTCAGAACAGCTGGTTCACAAGTACGACAGACGGTACTATGCTTGGCCAGAAAGTAACTGCACTGAACCGTGTAGGTGTTTATGTTCCAGGCGGAAAAGCTGTATATCCATCTTCTGTACTGATGAATATCGTTCCTGCCAAAGTAGCAGGTGTGGACCGTATTGTAATGACAACTCCTCCGGGAAAAGACGGAAAGGTGAATCCAAGCACACTGGTTGCTGCCAATGAGGCCGGTGCAGATGAAATTTATAAAGTGGGCGGTGCCCAGGCTATCGGAGCTCTTGCATACGGAACTGAGAGTATCCCGAAAGTGGACAAGATCGTAGGACCTGGAAATATTTTTGTTGCTCTTGCAAAAAAAGCAGTTTATGGTTATGTCAGCATTGACTCCATTGCCGGACCAAGCGAGATCCTTGTTCTTGCAGATGAGACTGCAAATCCACGTTATATCGCGGCAGATCTTCTTTCTCAGGCAGAGCATGATGAGATGGCGTCCGCGATCCTGATCACAACAAATGAAGAATTTGCAGATAAGGTTGACGCAGAGGTAAAAGGTTTTGTTGAAAAACTTTCCAGAAAAGCTATCATCGAGAAATCTCTGGAGAATTTTGGATATATCCTGATCGCAGAAGATATGGACGAGGCCATTGAGGCAGCCAATGAAATTGCCTCCGAGCATATGGAGATCGTCACAAAGAATCCGTTTGAAGATATGATGAAAGTACGAAATGCAGGTGCGATCTTTATCGGAGAGCACAGCTCCGAGCCTCTTGGAGATTATTTTGCAGGACCGAACCATGTACTTCCTACCAATGGAACCGCGAAATTTTTCTCCGCACTTTCTGTAGATGATTTTATTAAGAAATCCAGCATTGTGTATTATTCCAGAGAAGCACTCCGGAAGATCCACAAGGACATTATCCAGTTTGCCACATCGGAACAGCTGACCGCACACGCAAACTCCATTGCAGTCCGTTTTGAGGAAGAGGATAAGGAGAACGAATAATGGCAAGAGAAGCACTGATCGAAAGAAACACAAAAGAAACACAGATTCGTCTGCAGCTGAATGTTGACGGAACAGGAAGTTCCGATATTGATACAGGTATTGGCTTTTTTGACCATATGTTGGACGGCTTTACGCGTCATGGACTGTACGATCTTACACTGAGAGTACACGGTGACTTGAATGTGGATGATCATCATACCATTGAAGATACAGGTATTGTCCTTGGAAATGCGATCCGTGAGGCGGTAGGGGACAAAAAAGGAATCAAACGTTACGGCAGCTGTATCCTTCCCATGGATGAAGTTCTGGTGCTCTGTGCGGTGGATCTTTCCGGAAGACCTTATCTTGGATGGGATGCGGAGTTTTCCACGGAGAAAATAGGAGATATGGCAACCGAGATGGTGAAGGAATTTTTTTATGCAGTGTCTTATTCCGCAGCAATGAATCTTCACATCAAAGTTCTTTCCGGCGGAAACAGCCACCATGTGGCAGAAGCCATGTTTAAGAGTTTTGCCAAAGCCCTTGACGCGGCAACACAGTATGATTCCCGGATCACAGACGTGCTTTCTACCAAGGGAAGCCTCTGATACATAAAGGAGACCACTTATGAACAAACAGTTGATCCCATGCCTTTATCTTCAGGCAGAAAAAGCGGTAACAGGGTTTGGACAGAGAAATCTTTTCGGAGATGGAAATGTAGAGACACTTGCAAAGTTTTACGGCGACAATGGAGCAGATGAGCTTCTGGTGTTTGACTTTTCTTCTGCAGATGCAGAGCATGACCGTGCGATTGGAAAGATCCGGGATATCTGCCAGGCATCGGAAATCCCGGTGATCGCAGCAGGAAACATCAAACGCATGGAAGACGTAAAAAAACTGATCTATGCAGGCTGTGCCAAAGTTGTATTAAATTTTTCAAAGAAAAGTAATATTGAGCTTCTGGAGGAAGTATCCAGACGTTTTGGAAAAGAACGTATGATGATCAGTATTTCTGATCTGAAGGAATTTACAGAAAATCAGGATCTGATCGAAACCTATGCAGACAGTGTTCTGGCTCTGGATACAGTGGAAAATGAAATCGCACAGATTTCGCAGATTTCCATTGTTCTCCACACGGACGAAAGCAGTCAGGAAAAAGTTCTGGAGCTTTTAGGGGAAACCGCCGTGTCCGGACTTTGCGGTGCTTATGTGAGCAGTCTTGAAAATGATCTGCATACATTAAAAGAGACCTGCGAAAAAGCCGGAATTCCGGTGAATACCTATAAAAGCAATATTGCATGGTCCGATTTTAAATTAAACAGTGATGGAATGGTTCCGGTTATTGTCCAGGATTACCGGACAGATGAAGTGCTGATGTTGGCCTATATGAATGAACTGGCTTTTGATACCACATTGAAACTGGGAAAAATGACATACTGGAGCCGCAGCCGGAATGAACTCTGGACAAAAGGCCTGACATCCGGACACGTACAGTATGTAAAATCTCTTACCATTGACTGTGACAATGATACAATCCTTGCCAAGGTGGATCAGGTGGGGGCTGCCTGCCATACAGGAAACCGTACCTGTTTCTTCAAACCACTGATGAAGAAAGAGTACGATGATACCAATCCACTCCATGTATTCCAGAATGTGTACGATGTGATCACAGACCGGAAAGCGAATCCGAAGGAAGGTTCCTATACCAATTATCTTTTTGATAAGGGAATTGACAAGATCCTGAAAAAAGTCGGTGAAGAATGTACAGAGATCGTTATTGCCGCCAAAAATCCGGATAAAGAAGAGATCAAGTATGAGATCTCAGATTTTCTCTATCACATGATGGTACTGATGGTGGAAAAAGGTGTCAGCTGGGAAGAGATCACCAGAGAACTGGCAAAAAGATAGAATTAAAAAAAGACATATACAATTTTGGTTAGGCATGGTATACTTATCGGAACAAAGTGCGGAAATATAAGAAAAAGGGAAAGGGAAACAGCCAATGATCAAAATTGATGACTGGGTGATCGAAAAAGGAGAAAAAGCACAAGGTAAGATTGAGATCACAGGATGCGGCATGGCGATGCCGGCGACTGTGATCTGCGGGGTGGAAGACGGACCGACGATCCTGATCACAGCAGGAGTACACAGCGCCGAGTATGTAGGAATACAGGCGGCGATGGAACTTGCGAAAGAATTTCAGCCGGAGGAACTGAAGGGAAATGTGATCATCATTCCGCTGGTCAATGTCAGTGGATTTGAACATCGTACCATGAGTATGGTCTATGAAGATGGTAAGAATCTGAACCGTGTTTTCCCGGGAGATCCTGAGGGGACAGCTGCAGACCGCATTGCCTATACCATGGTGACGAAACTTTTTTCCATAACGGATTATTATATTGATCTGCACAGCGGAGACGGATATGAGCAGCTTCATCCATATGTTTATTATGTAGGG
This sequence comes from Blautia sp. MSJ-36, assembly GCF_018917985.1. Lineage (NCBI taxonomy): Bacteria > Bacillati > Bacillota > Clostridia > Lachnospirales > Lachnospiraceae > Blautia > Blautia sp. MSJ-36. The sequence continues at coordinate 308,980 of NZ_JAHLPQ010000001.1, forward strand.
GTTGTAGATGAAGAGACGGCAGAGAAGTCCTTACATATGGCAAGACATATCGGTGTCAAATATGTGGTCCGCTCTACAACTGCTACAGGTGGTGCCTATAATTATGCCTCTTCTCTTGGAATTCCAAGTATTCTCATCGAGAGGGGCGGACACAGTTACTGGACCTGGGAGGAAGTGGAACAGGACAAAAGAGACGTCCGTCATCTTGTGTTTCATCTTCAGGGGAAGAAATGTCACGGACTGAAACATTACCGTCAGATGCTTCTGGAAAATGTGGTATATGAATATGCACCATATACCGGATGCTGGTATCCATCCAAAAAGCCTGGAGAGTACTTCTTTAAAGGAGAAGACCTGGGTGAACTGAGAGATTACTACGGAAACCTGCTTTATACATCCATTGCAACAGAAAATGGAGTTGTACTTTATCAGACAGCCAGCCTGAATATTATTGAGGACGGACCGATGATCGCCTATGCAGCGATCACAGAGACGCTGACCTGATATTCGCAGAGCTTTTCCACCAAAAATTGTTTTATTCAATTCCTATAGAAGCGATAAGAAAACCGGATTTTACCGTTTGTTGTTCTATTTGTAAAAATAAACGCGTAAAATCCGTATTTTTTTGACAAATCGGATAAACTCAGTTGTTAAATACCTAACGGGGTATATGTACAATTCAAACAGCTTTGACAAAATTGATAAATATTCTAAAAATACAACATTTTTCTATGGACAACAGCAATAGATTTATCATACAATAAATCCGTAATTTAACAGCATTTGCTGATTTTTACATCAGCCGTTGCAAGTTCCGAGAGGATTAATAGGGAAACCGGTGTAAATCCGGTACGATCCCGTCACTGTAATGGGGAATCCTCAGATAAAATACCACTGGCCGGGTGCGTGAGAAATAGGGCCGGGAAGGTGTCTGAGGGTGAGGAGCCTGAGTCAGGAGACCTGCTTGTAATTGTTTTAAGATGATTCTTACGGAAGATAGGAAGCATGTTTTTTTGTGTGTGCCCGTATTTCGTCACGGGCTTTTTTCGTGCGTATTTCTGAAATTCCATGCATTTTCTGCATATAAAGAATCCCATTATAGTTATTATTATCTTATATAAGTTGAAACGGCTATGCTAAAAATCACATCAAATGAGGAAAGGAGTAAAACGTGACAAAGAAACAAGTAGGAAAAAGATTTCTCCAGATCATAATTGTATTGTTTGGAATCAGCTTTTTCACATTTGGACTGACCTACCTGTCACCTGGTGATCCTGCGGAGATCATGTTGACAGAGTGTGGTAATCTTCCAACACCGGAACTTCTGGAACAGACAAGACATGATCTCGGCCTTGACCAGCCATTTCTTGTACAGTATGGTTCCTGGCTGAAAGGTGTTGTAACAGGAGATATGGGACAGTCCTATTCTTTCAAAATGCCGGTAACGGATAAACTGGTATCCTGTTTCTGGCCGACGCTGAGGATGTCGTTGCTGGCACTTCTGATGATGGTCATTATTTCCATACCGCTTGGAATACTGGCCGCTGTATATCAGAACAAATTCCCGGATTATTTTGTAAGAGGAATTACCTTTGTGGGAGTATCTGTTCCAAGCTTCTGGCTGGGCCTGATCCTTCTCAGCATCTTTGGTGTTCAGCTTCGCTGGATCAATGTTGCCGGAGGCAGTACAGATTTTAAATCCATGATCCTTCCGGCGCTGACACTTGCACTTGCCATGTCTGCAAAGTATACCAGACAGGTAAGAAGTGCAGTACTGGAGGAGCTTCACCAGGATTATGTCACAGGTGCAAGAATGCGTGGGATCAAGGAAAGCGTCATTCTCTGGAAACACGTTCTTCCTAATGTAATGCTTCCGCTGGTAACACTGCTGGGACTTTCCCTTGGAAGTCTTCTGGGAGGTACTGCAGTTGTAGAGATCATTTACAACTGGCCTGGAATGGGAAATATGGCAGTAAAGGCAATTTCCTGTCGTGACTATCCTCTTGTACAGGGCTATGTACTCTGGATCGCGATCCTGTACATGTGCATCAACCTGCTTGTGGATCTATCCTACACTTATCTCGATCCAAGACTTAAGGAGGATAGATAATTGAAAAAAGTATTACGAATATTCAAAGAAAACAAACAATTCACTCTTTTCTTTATTCTAGGTCTTGTGGTGATCGGTGTTGCGATCTTTGCACCGCAGCTTTCCCCATATGATCCGTTGGATGCAGTTATGACCGAATCACTGCAGGAGCCGAGCTCCGCCCATCCATTTGGAACAGACAAACTTGGGCGAGATCTTCTTTCCCGTGTTATTTTCGGAACAAGAACGTCTCTGATCATGACCTTATGTCTGGTTGCGGTGATTTTTGTGATCGGTACATTTTTAGGAGTTATTGCCGGATATTTTGGCGGTATTGTAGATGCGGTGATCATGCGCATTGCGGATATGATGATTTCCTTCCCGGGCCTTGTGCTGGCCATCGCCATTGCCGGTATGCTGGGACCGAACCTTGTCAATGCCGTTATCTCCATCGCGGCTGTAAGCTGGACGAAATATGCCCGTCTTGCAAGAAGTATGGTTCTGAAAGTCAAGAAGAGTCTTTACATAGAGGCAGCTGTGGTAAACGGAACAAAGACCTGGAAGATTCTTCTTGTACATGTTCTTCCAAACATGGTAACACAGATGGTGGTAACTGCGGCAGCAGATATCGGAACCATGATGCTGGAGCTGGCTTCCCTTTCTTTCCTGGGATTTGGTGCAACTGCGCCGACACCGGAGTGGGGACTGATGCTCAACGAGGGAAGAACCTACATGGCAAAAGCGCCATGGCTTATGATCTACCCTGGTATTGCCATTGTGATCTGCGTGGTTGTTTTCAACATGCTTGGAGACAGCATCCGCGACGTACTGGATCCACGCCAGGATTAATAAAACATTTTCTGTAACAAACCAACACCATATTATTAGTATATTTATCTTTAGGAGGATGAAATGAGAAATAACGTAGTTAAAAAAGTGCTGGCTGCTACACTTGCATGCATGATGACTTTTTCCATGACAACAGTGGCTCAGGCAAAAGGTGACAAAAAAAGTGATAAGGAGATCACCATCGGAGTAACAAGCTTTGCAGATACACTGGAGCCGACAGAGCAGTATTTCAGCTGGGTAGTATCCCGTTATGCGATCGGAGAGTGCCTCACAAAATTCGATGAGAACGGTGAGATCGTTCCATGTCTTGCAGAAGAATGGGAGAACAGCGAAGATGGAAAAACATGGACCTTCAAGATCCGTGAGGGCGTAAAATTCTCCAACGGCGACGATATGACACCAGAGATGGTAAAAGCTTCCATCGAGCGTACCGCTGAAAAGAGTGACCGTGTTCCGGAATTCTTTGATCTCGACAGCATCGAGGTTGATGGACAGAACCTGATCTTCCACCTGAACAGAGCAAATGCAAACATGGCCGGATGCCTTGCAGACCCGCTGTTTCTGATCGTAGATACAAATGTAGATGATTCTACATTTGCCATGGAAGGACCGATCTGTACAGGACCTTACGCAGTAGAGTCCTTCAACCCGACAGATTCCTGTGTCGTAGTAAAAAATGAGAACTACTGGGATGGAGAAGTTCCCCTTGATAAAGTTACACTGAAATGTGTGGATGACCAGACAACACGTTCCATGGCTCTTCAGACAGGTGAGATCGATATCGCTTACAACCTGAAAACAGAGAATCTGGTTGAGTTCGAGGGAAATGACAACTATGATATTCAGGAACTTCAGTCTCTTCGTTCCACCTATGCGTTTATGAACCAGAACGAGGATCATGCACTCAGCGACAAGGCACTTCGCCAGGCACTTCTCCGCGGACTTGACAAAGAGACATACTGTAACACTCTTCTTGAGGGTGGTGCAACAGCTGGTAAAGCACCGGTTCCGCCAACACTTGACTTTGGATTTGATGATCTGAACGATGAGAATGCTTACGATCCGGATGGCGCAAAGAAGATTCTTGAGGAAGCTGGATACAAAGATGTTGACGGTGACGGATTTGTAGAGACTCCGGACGGAGATCCGCTTGTTCTTGATTTCGTTATTTACACAAGCCGTGCAGAGCTTGGTGTATACGCACAGGCAGCACAGGCCAGCCTGAAAGAGATCGGTATCAATGTAAACCTGAATACTGTAAGTTATGAGACACTTCTTGACATGAGAGATTCCGGTCAGTATGATCTTCTGATCTGGAACGTACTGGTTGCCAACACAGGTGATCCGGAGAACTACTTAAGAGAGAACTGGTACAGCTCTTCCGCAAACAATACTGCAGGATACAACAATCCGGATGTAGATAAACTTCTTGACGAGCTTGCTCAGACATTCGATGAGGATGCAAGAAAAGATCTGATTATCGACATCCAGCAGGATATTATGGATGATGCAGCAACTGTATTCTTCGGTTATGAGACAACTTATCTCTTCTCCAATAAGAAAGTAACTGGAGTTAAGATGTATCCGATGGATTACTACTGGCTGACAAAGGATATCACTCTTGCCGAGTAAAGGAGCGTTTATTTATGCTTGAAATCAAGGATCTTTCCGTTCAGTACGGAAAGCAGGCACCTACCATTGAGCATTTCAATCTTTCCATGAAGAAGGGTGAGATCATCAGTGTTGTAGGAGAGAGTGGAAGTGGAAAAACAACCGTGATCCGTGCTGTCCTCGGCGCTCTTGCTGGGGGTGGCCGGGTCAGTGCCGGTGATATTCAGTTCAACGGACATTCCCTGCTTTCCAATACCAAGGATGAATGGAGAAATTTAAGAGGTACCCGCATTTCCATGATCTTTCAGGACTGCGGCGGAACCCTGAACCCGATCCGCAAAATCGGAAGCCAGTATGTGGAGTATATTTGTACACATACTGACGTATCCAAAGCAGAAGCATGGAAAAAAGGCTGCTCCATGCTTCAGAAAATGCGTCTTCCAGACGCGGAAAATATCATGAAAAGTTATCCTCACCAGCTTTCCGGTGGTATGCGTCAGCGAGTTGGTATTGCCATGGCTATGACTTTTAACCCGGAACTGCTTCTTGCAGATGAGCCGACCAGTGCCCTGGATGTAACCACGCAGGCACAGATCGTACGCCAGATGATGGAGCTCCGTGATGATTTCGGAACCGGCATCATCATCGTTACTCATAACATTGGTGTAGCGGCTTATATGGCCGATCAGCTGGTTGTTATGCAGCACGGAAAAGTTGTGGATCAGGGAACACGTGATGAAGTCATGAATCATCCGACCAGTGACTATACAAAGAAACTGCTGGCTGCAGTGCCGGAAATGGAGGGACAGCGTTATGTTTAAGGAATCCGATATCGTACTCAGTGCAAAACATATCGTAAAACAATTCCCGGCTTCTGGTGGCAGAACATTGACAGCCTGCAATGATGTAAACTTAAATGTTTATAAAGGAAAGACTCTGGGAATCGTAGGAGAGAGCGGCTGTGGTAAATCCACCTTTGTCCGTATGGTCATCTCTCTTGACAAGCCAACCAGTGGTGAGATCCTTTATCATGGAAAAAATCTCTCCAATCTTTCCAAGAAAGAAACCTGGCTGAACCGTCAGAATATGCAGATGGTATTCCAGGATCCACTGGCATCTTTTGACCCGAAAATGAAGATCGTGGATATTCTTACAGAGCCGCTGATCAATTACGGGAAACTGAAAAGAAGCGAAAAGGAAGCCAAAGCCAGAGAACTTCTGGAAATGGTAGAACTTCCCGGAGATTTTGTAGACCGCTATCCTCATAATATGAGTGGTGGTCAGAGGCAGCGTATCAGTATTGCACGTGCACTTTCCCTGGAACCGGAGATCCTGGTGTGTGATGAGGCAACCTCCGCACTTGACGTTTCTGTACAGGAATCGGTGATCCAGCTGCTGGTACGTCTCCAGAAGGAGAAAAACATCAGCATGCTCTTTATCTGCCATGACCTGGCGCTGATCCGTTCTTTTGCTCATCAGATCGCGGTAATGTATCTTGGAAATATCGTGGAGGTAATTCCAGGAGAGGATGTTGCAGAAAAATCTCTTCATCCATATACACAGGCTCTTCTTGGCGCTCAGTTTTCCATTCATATGGATCAGAACAAAAAGATCGAGAGTATTGAAAGTGAGGCTCCAAGCCCTCTGGATGTTCCTCATGGCTGCCCGTTCCAGAATCGCTGTGAGCACTGCATGGAGAAATGTAAGACGATCCGTCCGGTGCTTACAGAGGTAGAGTCCGGACATGAAGTAGCCTGCCATTATGTAACTGAGAAATAAAGAAAGGCAAAAAACAGTATGACATTAAAAAACTTTAAAGTACTGGGCATTCTGCTGTTGTTGCTTGCCGTTTTTGCAGTTGGCGGGAAAAAAGTTTCTGCTGCTTCCGAAGACGGAGATGTTCAATATACAATAGGTGTTGTAGTATATAATCAGAACAGCCCGGAAATGAACATGTTTATGAACTATTACAGAGAATATATCCAGCAGGGATTTCCGGTAAAGTTCTATTTTTCAGGCAGCATTAATTCTGCAGAGGACGAGATCAATTTCATCCGCGCAATGAAGCTGCAGGGCGTAAGCGGAATCATTTCTTTTTATGGACAGGATATTCAGAAGATCGTAGAAGCCTGTGATGAAGAAGAAATGTATTATGTTCTTGGTTCCGGAAGTATCAGCGATGAAGATTATGACAAGGTAAAAACCAGCCCGTATTTTCTTGGAAGTGTAGGACCGGATGCAAAGGCAGATTATGAAGCCGGCTACAATATGGCAGATTATTTTGCAGATGCAGATACCAGCAGTTATATTGTGCTGACCGGTGGTTCTTCCGTAGGAAACTACATGCACCTTCAGAGAACCATTGGTGTTCTGGAAGGACTGGCTGAAAAAGAAGGACTGACTTATTCGGAGGATGTTGAGAAACTTGCGTCATCTGAGAAAACAACGGTTGTAGATGCAGGAAAGGATGATGTCAGCATTACCATCTGCCCTAGATATATGACAGATCCGAAAGGAATCAATAACCTGAAACATGCTTTTGTAGATAGAAATTATGATGCAGTTCTCTGTACCTTCAATGTAGATGAGGTCATGAAGACGATTACTTCCAAGGAAGAAGAGCAGGGCTCCAATATCAAAGTTGGAGCTGTTGACTGCTTCTCCATGGGAAATCATGATGAGATCAACGATAAAGATTCTTTTGGTAATCCGAAGATTGATTACATTGCAGGAAAATATGCATCCATGGGCGGCCCTGCATTTGCGATCCTGTACAATGCAATGTCCGGTCATCCGGAGGCAAACACGGATGATACAGATTGCAATACCGTTCGTCTGTATCAGGGATTCTGGAGCGCATCCGATAAAGATACCTTCAATGAGCTTTACGGATACACACAGGATATTTATGAAAATGCATACAGCTGTGCAGATCTGATGGAAGTGATCAAAGCTTACAATACAGATACCACACCGGATGATCTGAAAGCACTGACAGAAGCGTATACAGTGGAAGATGTGCAGAAGCGTATTGAGGAAAACTAAACAGAAATTTTGGAAAAGAGCTGGGCTGTCTTATGGGTTCAGCCCTTTTTCTTCGTATAAAAGACATTTTTATTCAAAAAAATGGAAAATCCTCTTTACTTTCTTAAGTTAATATAATAAAATCTATAAATATGTGAAAACATACATAGATAAATGAAGGGAGAGAACTATTCTTGACAACAGCACATATTTGTATAATGGCAGCCATTATCGTCTACCTGGGTGCAATGATCTTTGTGGGTTATCTGTGCTCCAAGAACAATAACGACAGTTCCGATTTCTATCTGGGAGGAAGAAAGCTTGGACCTCTTGTAACAGCTATGAGTGCAGAGGCTTCGGATATGAGCAGCTGGCTTCTGATGGGCCTGCCTGGACTTGCTTATCTTACCGGTATTGCAGATGCAGGCTGGACAGCCATTGGCCTTGCGATCGGAACTTACGTTAACTGGAGGATCGTGGCAAAAAGAATCCGCCGCTACACACATGTGGCAGGAAATTCCATTACATTGCCATCCTTTTTCAGCAACCGTTACAGAGATGAGAAAAAGATCCTGCAGTCTATCGGAGCGATTTTTATCGTAATCTTTTTTATTCCGTACACAGCCTCCGGATTTGCAGCCTGTGGTAAACTTTTTGCAAGTCTCTTCGGGGTAAAATATCTGCCGGCTATGATCATCAGTGCATTGGTCATCGTTGGATATACCACACTGGGAGGGTTCCTGGCAGCATCTACCACAGACTTTATCCAGAGTATCATCATGTCCATCGCACTTGTGATCGTATTTGTATTTGGGATCAGCACAGCAGGTGGTATTGAAGCAGTTGCAGACCATGCAAGATCACTGCCCGGATATCTGACTATGTTTACTACATATGATCCGACAACCGGAACAGAACAGGCATACCCACTGCTTAATATCATTTCCATGCTTGCATGGGGACTTGGATATTTCGGAATGCCGCATATTCTTCTTCGTTTCATGGCGATCGAAGACGAAGAAAAGCTTACACTTTCCAGAAGAGTAGCAACTACATGGGTAGTGATCTCACTGGCAGTAGCAGTACTGATCGGTGTGGTAGGACTTGGAATGACAGCAGCAGGAGAGTTTGACCTTCTGGAGGGCTCCGCATCTGAAACAATTATCGTTCAGATTGCAGATCTTCTCAGTAAACATGGTGTAATTGCAGCAATCCTTGCAGGACTTATCCTCGCAGGAATCCTGGCATCCACCATGTCAACCGCAGATTCTCAGCTCTTGGCAGCATCCTCAGCCGTTTCTTCCGACCTTCTCGGAAGCATCCTGAAGGATAAAGAAACAAAAAAAGAAAGCATGGTAGCCGATAAGATCACGCTTCTTCTCATCGCAGTAGTAGCCATGTTTATTGCCCGCGACCCGAACAGTTCCGTGTTTACTATCGTATCCTTTGCCTGGGCAGGTTTCGGAGCCGTATTCGGCCCTGTAGTCCTCCTGGCATTATTCTGGAGACGCTCCAACTGGCAGGGAGCCCTGGCAGGAATGATCTGCGGCGGATCCATGGTATTCATCTGGAAATACGGAATCAGCAAACTCGGCGGCGCCTGGGAAATCTATGAACTCCTTCCCGCCTTCCTGGTGGCCATCGCAGCAAACATCATCGTCAGTCTCCTCACCAAGGCCCCATCCAAAGAAATCACCGACGAATTCGATTTGGTAAACCAGAAATAAACTATTTTTCAATAACAACAAGTAGTCAACAATTCACACCATACAAAACAAGCCCGATACAGATCGCAATCAGGACATCTGTATCGGGCTTGTCATCTTTTTTATTTATAATTTGAATAAAGTCACACAGCCAAAATGTTTTAAGCGTGGCCGGAGGGAAGGGGTGTGGGGAAGGGAAATGGCCTTCGCAACTATGAATGCTTCCCTTCCCCACGCTTTTCACAGCTTTCAAGCCGAGAAAAAACTAATTTTTTCCCTCAAGCTTTTTTAACAACTGCTCCATTGTTAAATTCAACACCGGATGCCGTAAATACGGTGCAATCTCCACCATAGGCTTCAACACAAAATCCCGATTCTCCATATCAATATGAGGCACATGCAATACCTCCGTGTCAATGATCTCATTATCATAAAACAAGATATCCAGATCCAGTGTCCGTGGCCCCCAATGTATGATCCGCTTCCGATCCGCAGCCTGCTCCAGCACATGCAGCCTGTCAAGAAGCTCCTCCGGACAAAGCAAAGTCCGGACTCTTAAAGCTCCATTGAGAAATTCATCCTGCTCCACACCGCCATAAGGCTCTGTCACAAGATACTCCGAAACTTTCTCAACAACGATCTCTTTCATATCCCGAAGCCCCTGGATCGCATCGTCCAGGTATTTCTTCTTATCCCCCATATTGGAACCAAAAGCAATATAGGCCGTATGCCAGCCACGGGTAATTTCCACAGCAACGGTTTTCAGTGGAAGCCCTACCGGAGCCCATGGCTTCTCAATACGAAGGGTGATCTTTTTAAGAAGCGGAAGAGAGAGCAGCAACATTTCTGCCAGATTCTCCAAAGCAGCTTCCAGAAGTTTATAGGTGTTTTTCTGAAGAAAATCGGTGATCATATGGCTGACTTCCCCATAATTGATGGAAGCGGAAAGATCATCTGTCAGCCCTGCCGGACGTGTCTCTGTATACATAATGGCAGAAACAACAAATTTCTGTCCAAGAGCAGTTTCTTCCGGAAATACACCATGGTTTGCAAAAATCTCAAGATCTCTGATTTCGATTTTATCCATCGGTTCCTCCTAGCGTCCCAGAATGGCTTCTGTCATCTGGATGACACGCTTGTTTTCTTTGATATCATGAACACGGACAAACGCACAGCCTTTCATAACACCGATCACGGATGTGGCAAGAGTTCCCTCCACACGCTGATCCACCGGAAGATCAAGGGCAAGTCCGATCATGGATTTTCTGGAAGTACCAAGAAGTACCGGATAACCTAGTTTCTGGAAAAGCTCCAGATTATCCATTGTCATCAGGTTCATCTCATATGTTTTACCAAATCCGACACCCGGGTCAAGAATGATCTTGTCATCGGCAATACCGGCACGTTTGGCGATATTGACACATTCCTGGGTTTCAGCCAGCATGTCTACAATAAAGTTGTTATACTCTGTGTTATCTTTGTTATGCATCAGACAGCAGGGAGCATTATATCTGGCGATAACAGGAGCCATCTCCGGATCATATTTCAGTCCCCAGATATCGTTGATGAGGTCTGCTCCGTGATTCAGGGATTCCTCGGCAACGCATCCCTTATATGTATCTACAGAAATCGGGATATCGAAACGGCTTTTTACTGCCTCGATAACAGGAAGTACACGCTCGATCTCTTCCTGTGCACCAACCGGTGTATGGCCCGGACGGGTGGACTCTCCACCGATATCCAGGATATCAGCACCTTCAGCAATCATAGTTTCTGTATGTTTCAGGGCATGGTCCATGTCGTTCCATTTTCCACCGTCTGAGAAAGAATCCGGTGTGACATTTAAGATACCCATGATATATGTTTTATTTTTCACATCAAATTCACGATTTCCGATTTTCATGGAAAAACCTCCTAATATTGGATCGTCATATTTTTTTTGGCAGGAGACCAGTAGCACTCTGGTTCTGCCTTACAGGAAAAACAGTTTCTGGATTTTTTGTCCGCACGATAGATCAGTTTTCCGAGAACCGTCTGGTCAGTCTCGGCTCTGTGACCGCGGATCGCCGAAACAATTGCTTGGATTTCCTCCGGAGAAAATCCAAGTTCCTTTAAAATCTGTCCGGCGATAATCGCACCGGCTTCATCATGAGGCGTACCATCTTCATATTGTCTGGCCCGTCCGATATCATGAAGAAGGGCAGTACAGTAGATCAGTTCCTTTGAAACCGGATAATTTTCCTCAAGGGCTCTGATATAGGCAAGACGTGCCACATCCAGAAAATGTTCCGGTGTATGTCTGCAGAATTCACGGTCAGCCTCCAGAAGTTGAAGTTTACGGAGCTCAGTCTGATAGAGCGGATGATTCCAGATCTGATTTACTCTGTCCATCAGTCTTTGACCATAGCGAGGAACTGTTTCTGAAGTTCCATATTTTCTTTGAATTCACCTCTTGTGACAGTGGTGATGGTCTTGCTTCCCGGCTTTTTGATTCCGCGCATGGTCATGCAGGTATGTTCTGCTTCCAGCATTACCATGATTCCTTTTGGATCAAGGACACGTTCCAGAGCATCTGCGATCTGCACAGTCAGGCGTTCCTGGATCTGTGGTCTTCTTGCGTACACATCAACGGTACGGGCCAGTTTGCTTAAGCCGGTAACTTTGCCATTTGGGATATATGCGATATGAGCTTTTCCATAGAATGGCATAAGATGATGCTCGCACATGGAATAAAAGGTAATATCTTTTTCCAGGACCATTTCGTTGTTTTCTACATGGAACTGTTTCTGAAGATATTCGTCCGCCTCGTTGTCAAGTCCGCCATAAATTTCCTCACACATACGGGCGATACGCTCCGGAGTTCCCTGCAGTCCCTCTCTGTCCACATCTTCGCCGATTCCTTCGAGAAGAAGTTTGATCGCTTCTTCTACTTTTGCTTTGTCTACCATAAATAACAACCTCCATTTGTTAAAAAAATCACGTTTTTCGGAGACTGTCTTTTTTATTTTTGCACACAAAAAAGATATCTCCAATTGTAATAGAACGTATGTCGAAAAAAGCCCTACACAATATGAGATATCCTCTTATATTGCTGCAACGGGTGCGGACTCCATACCGTAAGACGTACTTTTCGTTCTGGCGACAACTCCCCATTCGCCAAACACTTGACGCATAAAGTCCTATTTTGCATATCATTCATTTCACGGACAAGTATACCATATACTGGTATAATAAGAAAGGGAAAATGATAAAAAAATATCACAAAAATAGGGAATATGTTCTATGAATTATGCAATAGAATCTATGGATTTGACAGATTTTTACAGATTATATTCAGACAGATAGAAAAAGGAATATAAGACAGAAAATTCCCGGAACAGAAAAGGTGCTGTTCCGGGATCACAGAGCTGTTAATGGCGTATCATTTTCATCAGATTTACAATACGGTCAAGCCGGGCGATTTCCGCGGGACTTTTTCCCATCTTAAGTACTTCAATAATCGCAGAGATTTCATCGGAGCTAAAATTTAATCCCGCATTTTTTCCCTGAGAAGCTGCGCCCATAATAAACGGCATCAGTTCAGAAGGATTTTTCCCAAGTCCCTGATCTGCAAGATTCTGTAACATGGAAAGTTTCTGCGGATCCATTTGGGAAAGTTTTGGATTGTTTTTCCAGTCATCGCTCATGGATTTTTCCCCTCCTTCAGGAATTTTCGTTCATAATCTGCAGCATCTGAATGGTCGCCATCAGATTGGTGATCTGGTCAATCTGACGACGGCTTTCCCCACTGCAGCATTTTCGGATATCCTGCAGCATTTCCAGAGGATCTATGCCGGAAAGACTGGCAGCCTGCAGATCCGCAGATTTTTTCCGGTTTCGGAAAAGAGACATGGTATTCATAAGCTCCTGTGTTTTTGTATACATAGACAGAAACTGCTGGCCGGATGGGGGAAGATACGGAACCATGGCTTTTAGCATCTGATCCCGGTCACTTTCAACCATTTCATCCAACGCAGTTTTGGCAATATAATCCTGTTCCATAAAAAATCCTTTTTCCTGAAATCTATGATTTCATAAATGAAAATATGACGGAAAACCTGCAGCTGCCATATTATATATGGAAGAATTTTTTTGGAGCGTTTTATGGAATCTGAAAAGAAGCAGAAATTGGTAATTGATGGAAATGCTTTTTATGAAATAGATCTGAGATGTCTGGAGAAAAAAAGAAAGAAACAGGAGGAAGCAAAGAAACGGCAGCAGAAAAGGCAGAGGAGATAACCTCTGCCTTTTCTTGCCGGAAAGATCAGCAGCAATTGTTGCAACCACATCCGTTGTTTCCGCAGCAGAGCAGAAGCAGGATGATAATCCAGCAGCTGTCGTTACAGCAGCCATTGTTATTGCATCCGCATCCATTATTATTTCCGCAGCAGCACAGGAGACAGATAATCCAGAGAATGCAGGAACAGCTGCTTCCTCCGCCGCCAAACAGGGAAGTACCCCAGCCATTGTTACATCCGCATCCATTGTTACATCCACCATTACATCCGCAACTATTGTTTCCGCATCCGGAATCGCAGCCGCATCCGCAGTCATTACAGTTTGTAGCAGCTAAGTCACTCATCGATAAGTCCTCCAGAATTTTGTTTACAGTTCATCATATGGTTGGAAGCTGTCCACAGTTACAAAAAAGTTGACAGTATTTATTCGTTACGATATAATAAACGCGATGTAACATTTTTGTAATTTTTGAAATAGAGTTGATACATTTGTATCAGTTATAAGGAAATGGGGAAAATTATGAAGAATTTCAGAACAAGAAAATGGTTGAAAGGTCTGATTCTGGTTGCATTGCTTTTCACAGGATGTATGTTTCTATCAAATTCCACAACGGAGGTTCAGGCGGCAACTGCCGGTTTTAAAACCATTGGAGGAAAAACTTACTACATAAAAAGTGACGGAAGTAAGCAGAAAGGCTGGCTGACATTAGGAAAATATAAGTATTATTTCAATAAAACAACCGGTGTTCAGGTCAAGGGCTGGCTTAGTGTATCTGGAAAAAAGACCTATTATTTTACAAGCAAAAAAGGAGCCATGGTAACTGGCTGGATGACGGATTCCAAGAAGCATAAACGATATTTCAATCCAAAGACCGGTAAACTGACCAGGGGCTGGATGAAGAACAGCAAAGGCCAGAAGTATTATTTCACAAGCGGTGAAGGCGTTATGGCTACTGGCTGGATGAAAAACAGTAAAGGGCAGAAACGTTATTTCTACAGTAATTCCGGTGTGATGGCGACAGGCTGGCTTAAGAATACCTCCAAAAATATCACGTATTATTTTGATACAGATACCGGTTATATGTATACCGGCCTGAATCGGATCAGTGGTAAGCTTTATTACTTTAAGAGTAATGGAGTCATGGCTGTCAGCACAACCGTGTCAGTAAATGGTGTTACATATTCCATATCCGCAACAGGTGTAGCAACTGCAAAGACCAGTAAACCAAATGTGAATGTAAGTAACGGAAATGTTAAGGTTTATGACACTACAAACAGTCGTTATTATACAATGGTTAAGGAATATAAAAGCCATCCGGGAATTGCAAACGGAAAAACAACGGATGAGGCTCTTCTGGCTGCACTTTGTGAAGCAGAGGCGGGAAATCAGGGAAAAATCGGTATGGAAGCAGTCGCACTTTGTGTTCTAAACCGTACAATTAAGTCCGATAAAGAGTTTCCTTCAACAATTCGAGGTGTAATTTACGAAAACATTGGAAGCAGTACGACACCACAGTATTCTGTTGTAAGAGATGGTGCACTTGCGAAGCGGCTCAAAGGAACTTTTGAGAACCGTACACTTGCATATCAGGCTGCCAGAGAAGCGATGACTATTTTCAACAACTATGTAAAAACCGGAAAAGCGAGAACCTTAAGCGGATTTAAGAAGAAAGACTTTAATTATATGTATTTTATGATGAACAGTGCATTTAAAAAACAGCCACTGACTTTCAGCAAAGTGGAATACGAAGTTTATAAAGACCACACATTCTTTGTAGACTGGGTATAATAAAGCCATATCCCTGTCAGCAGCAGTTCAGCCGCTGACGGGGACTTTTTGTATTAAGAGGATATACGTAACCTTGCAGGGAGATTTCCCTGATTCAGTTAAAAACGGGAAGGAGATATAGCATGAACCCTTATTTACAGGTGATCCTGTGGGCAGTAGGAATTGTTGTGTTGTTTATTGTCATGATGGCATGGAACAATTACAAGTGGAAAAAAGCTCAGAAAAACAGAATAAAAAGAATTTTCGGAAAAATTCCGGAAAGAGAATATTCCCCGGATGATCTGGAGCGTATTTCCCATTATTTCCGCAGAAAAGAAAACGGGGAATTTTATATTGATGATATTACCTGGAACGATCTGGATATGGATCGGATCTTTATACAGATCAATCAGACGTTTTCCTCACCTGGGGAAGATGTTCTCTATAATATGCTCCGAAGGCCTGTTTTTAACGAAGAAATTCTGGAAGAACGTGAGAAACTGATACATTTTTTTGATACCCACGAAAAAGAACGGACAGATCTTCAGCTGATTCTGGCCTCCATCGGGAAGACAAGGCTTGGCTCTCTGGCGGACACAGTGCTTGCCCTCAATGATGCACCTGTGATCAATATAAAAATCCATATTCTGATGCTGGTGGCGCTTCTTGTTAGTATTTTTGTGCTGCTTCCAATGTATCCGATGATGGGATTTCTGGTGTTCATGTGTCTGATGATCGCCAATATCGCAATCTATTATGCCAGTGCAGGGCAGCAGGTCATAGAAGCTTATATGGACTGCTTTAACCATCTTCTGAAAATGCTGGAAGCGGCAGATCAGATGCAGATCGTGAAATATCCTGAAGCCAAAAAACAGATGGAAGCGATCGCGGAAGGAAAAAAAGAATTCCGCCGTTTCCGGAAAAAAGCCTTTCTGATCACCGGCAAAAATGCAGATTCCGGAGATCCTTTTCAGCTGCTGATGAGTTATGTGCGGATGGTATTTCATGTGGACATTCTGGCATACAATTCCCTATTAAAAGAAATCAAAGACAAAGCAGATACGATCATGTTGCTGATCGATAATATCGGGGAACTGGACGCGCTGGTTTCCATAGCTTCTTTTCGCCGGACACTGTCACTTTGGAGCATACCCGTGTTTATGCCCTGGTCAGAGAAATCTGATATTGCGATCCAGATTAAAATAGAAGATCTCTACCATCCTCTGATCAGAAATCCGGTGGCAAACAGTATCACTGCAACAGGAGGCACCCTGGTTACCGGCTCCAATGCTTCCGGCAAATCCACATTTCTGAAAAATGTGGCGATCAACAGTATTCTTGCACAGACCATCCACACCTGTACAGCCACATCCTGTCAGACACCGTTTCTGAAAGTAATGACTTCCATGGCGCTGCGGGACGATATCAGCAGCGGAGAAAGTTATTTCATTGTAGAAATCCGGTCTCTGAAACGGATCCTGGATGAAAGCAGGAAAAAAGAACCTCTGCTCTGTGTGATCGATGAGGTTCTCCGGGGTACAAACACCATTGAGCGGATCGCGGCTTCCTCGCAGATATTAAATTCTCTTCGGGGAAACTGGATACTGCCTTTTGCGGCGACTCATGATATTGAACTTTCTTATATTCTGGATGAAATTTATACAAATTATCATTTTGAAGAGAAAGTCCGGGAACAGGAAGTGGTGTTCAATTATCTTCTTCAGCCAGGAAGAGCAACTACACGAAATGCCATCCGTCTTCTGGATATGCTGGGATATGATCAGGAGCTTGTGAAAAATGCCGGAAATGCGGCAGCTGAATTTGAACGCACCGGCATATGGGCAAAAATTTCTTGCGCCGAAAGAAAAGAGCAGGTATAATCAAGAGCAGCGTAACTGTAAAATATAAATTTTATATAAACACTTTTATTTAAACATTTAACTTGAAATCCAAGGAGAGTCAAATATGCAGGTAAAAATCTATACCGACGGCGCAGCCCGTGGAAACCCGGACGGACCAGGCGGCTACGGAGCAGTTCTTCAGTATATTGACACCAAAGGCCAGTTACATGAGCGTGAACTGTCCAGAGGCTACAAGAAAACTACAAACAACCGGATGG
Source organism: Blautia sp. MSJ-36 (assembly GCF_018917985.1). NCBI lineage: Bacteria > Bacillati > Bacillota > Clostridia > Lachnospirales > Lachnospiraceae > Blautia > Blautia sp. MSJ-36. The sequence continues at coordinate 326,423 of NZ_JAHLPQ010000001.1, forward strand.
AGCTGATGGCAGCTATCGTAGCTCTGGAGGCACTGAACCGTCCCTGCCAGGTAGATCTGTATTCCGATTCCAAATATCTGGTAGATGCCTTCAATCAGCGCTGGATCGATTCCTGGCTGAAGAAAAACTGGAAACGTGGTAAGAATGAAAATGTGAAAAATGTAGATCTCTGGAAACGCCTTCTAAAAGCTAAAGAACAGCATCAGGTAAGCTTACACTGGGTTAAGGGGCATGCGGATAATCCGTTAAATGAGCGTTGTGACCAGCTTGCCACGTCTGCAGCAGACGGTGATGAGCTTTATGTAGATGAGGGATTAAACGGATAACTGTAATGAGAATTCCAACGGTTCCGGACGAAACGGGGCAGGGGTATTCTGTCACTTTAAGTTGTCAAAGCAATATCAAAATTTCTTGACAAACAAAAAAGCAGTTTGTATACTTCATATAGTATAGTAAAAGGCATAGAAGGGAAGAAGTAACTTAAGGAAAGCCCACAGAGAGCAGCCGGCAGGTGAGAGGCGCAGGGGTGGAACTTCTGTGAATACATCCCGGAGCTGCGTACCGAATCTGGATTTGATACTGTCAAAAATAAATTTATAATAATAACGTATTACAGATAGGCTGCGACGGAATAGCACCCGTTATTGTGCTGAAGTGGTTTTATATCGTATTATATTGGATATAAGAGGATATAGATTCACTTTATGAGGCAGGAAATGCGAGTTTTCTGTAAATTTAGGTGGTAACGCGGGACCCGGTTCTCGTCCTAAAGGGACAGGAACCGGGCATTTTTTATATGACTATACAGGAGGAAAGAACAATGACAGTTTGGGAAGAACTGAAAGCACGTGGCCTGATCGCGCAGGTTACAGACGAAGATGAGATCAAAGAGATGGTAAACAATGGTAAAGCCACATTCTATATCGGCTTTGACCCCACAGCAGACAGCCTTCACGTAGGTCACTTCATGGCTCTTTGCCTGATGAAGAGACTGCAGATGGCAGGCAACCGTCCGATCGCCCTTCTTGGCGGCGGAACAGGAATGATCGGTGACCCTTCCGGAAGAACCGATATGCGTCAGATGCTGACAAAAGAAACCATCCAGCACAATATTGACTGCTTTAAACAGCAGATGAGCCGTTTCATCGATTTCTCCGATGGAAAAGCTCTTATGGTAAACAATGCAGACTGGCTTATGAATCTTAACTATGTAGAGCTTCTCCGTGAGGTAGGCGCTCACTTTTCCGTAAACCGTATGCTGACAGCAGAGTGCTACAAACAGCGTATGGAGAGAGGATTAAGTTTCCTGGAATTCAACTACATGATCATGCAGAGCTATGACTTCTACATGCTGTACCAGAAATACGGCTGTAACATGCAGTTCGGTGGCGATGACCAGTGGAGCAACATGCTTGGCGGAACCGAGCTGATCCGCCGCAAACTTGGCAAGGATGCCTATGCCATGACTATCACACTGCTTCTCAACTCTGAAGGCAAAAAGATGGGCAAGACACAGTCCGGAGCTGTATGGCTTGATCCGAACAAGACATCCCCGTTTGATTTCTACCAGTACTGGAGAAATGTGGATGATGCAGACGTTATCAAATGTATGCGTCTTCTTACCTTCCTTCCGCTTGAAGAGATCGACGAGATGGCAAAATGGGAAGGCAGCGAGCTGAATAAGGCTAAAGAGATCCTTGCATACCAGCTGACAGAACTTGTACACGGCGAGGAAGAAGCTAAGAAAGCACAGGAAGGTGCCCGCGCACTGTTCTCAGGTGCAGACACTTCTCATATGCCAACAACCGAGCTTGCAGAAGAGGATTTTGACGAGGAAGGAAAGATCGATCTGATCACACTTCTTGTAAAAGCAGAACTGGTACCAAGCCGTTCCGAGGGACGCCGTGCGATCCAGCAGGGTGGTGTATCCATCGATGGTGATAAGATCACAGATATCTATCATACCGTTGAGAAAGATGTTTTTGCAGGAGACGGAATCGTTCTCAAGCGAGGCAAAAAGAAATTCAAAAAGATCTGTGTAAAATAATTTCCCATATCTGTGACATTTCCGGGATAAAGCTACGGCATTCCGGAAATGCTGACAGGTAGGGTTGACACAAGGAGGATAACAACATGAAAAAATACGGAGTGAACGAACTTCGTAAGATGTTCCTTGACTTTATGGAGAGCAAGGGCCATCTTGTAATGAAAAGCTTTTCCCTGGTTCCTCAGGGAGATAAGAGTCTTCTGCTGATCAATGCAGGTATGGCTCCGCTGAAACCATATTTTACAGGTGCTGAGAAGCCGCCAAGAACAAGAGTGACAACCTGCCAGAAATGTATCCGTACCGGAGATATCGAGAACGTAGGTAAAACCGCACGTCACGGTACTTTCTTTGAGATGCTTGGAAACTTCTCTTTTGGTGATTACTTTAAGAGAGAGGCCATCCACTGGTCCTGGGAGTTCCTTACAGAGGTGGTAGGCCTTGATGCGAACCGTCTCTATCCGTCCATTTATCTGGATGATGATGAAGCATTTGATATCTGGAACAAAGAAGTAGGGATTCCGTCTGAACGTATTTTCCGTTTCGGAAAAGAGGACAACTTCTGGGAGCACGGCGCAGGTCCATGCGGTCCATGTTCTGAGATCTACTATGACCGTGGTGAGAAATACGGCTGTGGAAAACCAGGATGTACCGTAGGTTGTGACTGCGACCGTTACATGGAAGTATGGAACAACGTTTTCACACAGTTCGAGAATGATGGAAACGGAAACTATACAACACTGAAACAGAAAAACATCGATACTGGTATGGGTCTTGAGCGACTTGCTGTCGTTGTTCAGGATGTAGATTCTATTTTTGATGTAGATACAATCTGTGCACTTCGTAATCTTGTATGTGAGATCGCACATAAAGAATATGAGAAAAATTATGCAGACGATGTTTCCATCCGTCTGATCACAGACCATATTCGTTCCGCAACATTTATGATTTCCGATGGAATCATGCCGACAAATGAGGGACGTGGATACGTTCTCCGCCGCCTGATCCGCCGTGCGGCACGTCACGGACGTCTTCTTGGCATCGAGGGAACTTTCCTTGCAAAATTAAGTGCACAGGTAATCGAGAGCTCCAAAGCCGGATATCCGGAACTTGAGGAGAAGAAAGAGTTCATCTTCCGTGTACTGACAAATGAGGAGAATCAGTTCAACAAAACTATCGATCAGGGACTTCGTATCCTTTCCGACATGGAAGAGGATATGAAAAAAGCAGGTGAAAAGACTCTTTCCGGTGACAACGCATTCAAGCTTTATGATACGTACGGATTCCCTCTTGACCTTACAAAAGAGATCCTTGAGGAAAAAGGCTACGGCATTGACGAGGAAGGCTTCCAGAAAGCAATGGAGGAACAGAGAGTCAAGGCACGTACTGCCCGTGAAGTAACCAACTATATGGGTGCAGACGCAACCGTATACGATGATATTGATGTAAACGTAACAACAGAATTCGTCGGCTACGATCATCTTACCTTTGATTCCAAGGTTACTGTCCTCACCACAGAGACAGAGATCGTGGATTCTCTCACAGAGGGACAGAAGGGTACCGTATTTGTAGAGCAGACTCCTTTCTATGCAACCATGGGTGGACAGGAAGGCGATACCGGTGTGATCGAGACTGCAAATGGTAAATTTGTTGTTGAGGACACTATCAAGCTTCGTGGCGGCAAGTTCGGCCATGTAGGACATATGGAATCAGGTATGATTTCCTCAGGTGAGACAGTATCCCTGAAGGTAAACGAAGAAGCAAGAAAAGATACCGAAAAAAACCACAGTGCAACACATCTTCTTCAGAAAGCACTGAAGACCGTTCTTGGTTCCCACGTAGAGCAGAAGGGTTCTCTGGTAACTCCGGACAGACTTCGTTTTGACTTTGCTCATTTTCAGGCTATGACAGCAGAAGAACTCCAGGCAACAGAAGAGCTTGTAAACAAAGAGATCCAGGCAGGGCTTGATGTTCATACAGATGTCATGGATGTGGAAGAAGCCAAGAAATCCGGAGCAATGGCTCTTTTTGGTGAGAAATATGATCAGAAGGTACGTGTAGTATCCATGGGAGACTTTTCCAAAGAGCTCTGTGGTGGTACTCATGTAAAGAATACAAGCTCCATCATGCTCTTTAAGATCGTGTCCGAATCCGGTATCGCAGCTGGTGTACGCCGTATCGAGGCACTTACCGGCAAAGCCGTAATCGAGTACTACAGAAAACAGGAAGAGCTTCTTCACGAGGCAGCAAAAGCATTAAAAGCAAACACAACGGAAGTTGTAGAGAAGATCGGCCATCTTCAGGCTGAGGTAAAGGCTCTTCAGAGTGAGAATGAATCTCTCAAGAGCAAAGCAGCGCAGAGTGCACTTGGCGATGTTATGGATAAAGTCGTTGAAGTAAACGGCGTGAAACTCCTTGCAGCCAAAGTTGATGGCGTTGACATGAACGGTCTCAGAGATCTCGGTGACAAGCTGAAAGAGCAGCTTGGCGAGGGCGTTGTCCTTCTTGCAGCAGTAAACGGCGGCAAGGTAAATCTCCTTGCAATGGCAACTGACGCAGCTCAGAAAGCAGGCGCTCATGCTGGAAATCTGATCAAAGCAGTAGCCGCAATCGTTGGCGGTGGCGGCGGCGGACGTCCGAACATGGCACAGGCCGGCGGAAAGAATCCGGAGAAGGCTCAGGAAGCTATGGACGCAGCAGCAGGAATCCTTGAGAAACAGCTCACAAAATAACAAAGTTGTGTGTGATTTACAATTTTGACATTTTTTTCATAAAAATCGAAAAAGATGTTGACGAAACCACATGTTATGCTATATAATAACACTCGTGCAAGAAAAATACCCAGACAGTTGTATTTTAGCACAATCTACAACTGGAGGGAGGTTAGGTGTGAGTCTATGTCAAACGTTATCGTAAAAGAGAACGAGACTTTAGATAGCGCTCTTCGCAGATTCAAGAGAAGCTGTGCTAAAGCGGGAATCCAGCAGGAAATCCGTAAGAGAGAGCATTACGAGAAGCCAAGCGTTCGTCGTAAGAAAAAATCTGAAGCCGCAAGAAAACGTAAATATAATTAATTGTGCGCAAAAATCCCTGGCTGTATGGTCAGGGATTTTTAATTAAAAAGAGACGCAAGACCGTTTGACAAAAGGAAAAAAGTATGAATTTGATTATCAAACTAATTATCAAACCATTGCGATCGCTCCTGAAGTTATTATTTAATCGAATTTTTTATGTAGCTCTGGCTCTGGTAGTACAGTTGTCATGGCTGTTGATCGCTCTTTTCCGGCTTATGGAGTATTCCAGATGGGTGATGATCGGAATGCAGGTTGTAGGATTTCTGGTCGTTCTGTGGATCGTAAACAAGAAGATCAATCCATCTTATAAGCTTGCCTGGACGATGCTGATCCTTATTTTTCCGGTATTTGGTGTTTCCCTGTACCTTCTGTTCGGTAAATCCAGGATCGGTACTGTAATGGAACAGCACTATCAGAATCTGATCGACGAGACCGCGGAATATCTGGAAGGATCGGAATGCACCAGAAAACATCTGAATGAAGATGACCGTTCCATGAGGATCCAGTCGGATTATATCTGGCAGTATTCCAGATATCCGGTCCATGAGAATACAACCGCAGAGTATTTTCAGGTAGGAGATGATATGTTTCCGGTTCTGGTGCATGAGCTGGAACAGGCGAAACATTATATTTTTATTGAATACTTCATTATCAATGACGGAGTAATGTGGCAGACAATCCTCAATATCCTGGAAAAAAAGGCAAAAGAAGGTGTGGATGTCCGCCTGATCTATGATGGTTTTGGCTGCCTTACCACATTGCCATACAAATATGATCAGGAAATGCGCCGGCGTGGGATCAAATGCGAAGTCTTTAACAAGTTCCGCCCGATCTTGAATATTATCCAGAATAACCGTGACCACCGTAAGATCTGTGTGATCGATGGCTGGACCGGTTTTACCGGCGGCATCAACCTGGCAGATGAATATATCAACCAGCGGAACCGTTTTGGCCACTGGAAAGATACTGCAGTTATGCTGAAGGGCGAAGGTGTCTGGAATATGACGGCCATGTTCCTGTATATGTGGGGAATTGTTACCAGAACGGATACTTCCTCTGATTTCGGAAATTATGTTCCACACAGATGGCATCCAGACGAGTTTACGGGCAGTGGTTATGTCCAGCCATTCTGTGATTCCCCTCTGGATGATGAGGTTGTAGGCGAAAATGTTTACCTTAATATTATCAACCGTGCCAAAAACTATGTTTATATCTGCACGCCATATCTGATCATTGATAATGAGATGATGACGGCGCTCTGCCTTGCGGCAAAAAGCGGTGTGGATGTCCGGATCATGACGCCTGGAATTCCGGACAAAAAAATGGTATTTCTTCTGACCCAGTCCTACTATAAACAGCTTCTTGAGGCAGGAGTAAAGATCTACGAATACCAGCCGGGATTTCTGCATGCCAAGTCGTTTGTCTGCGATGATAAGGTAGGTGTTGTGGGAACTATCAACCTGGACTACCGGAGTCTTTATCTGCATTTTGAAGACGGTGTCTGGATGTATAAGAACGATGTGATTCTGGACATCCGGGATGATTTTCTGGAAACACTGGAGTACTGTAATGCCATTGATCTGGAATTCTGCAAGAAGAGAAATATTATGGTACGTGCCATCCAGAATGTGCTGAGAGTTTTTGCGCCACTGTTATAAAAACTCTTTGACAGACAAGTGTAAATTCTGTATGATATACCAGACGGGAGTTAAGCGCTCCCGTCTGATATTGTCTAATGGAAAATATTTTATAAAGATACATAAGAAATTTTATTTATTGGAGGAATTGATTTGAGCCAGAATAAAGAAACAGAGATCCAGCTTCAGTACATTGAAAAATGTAAAGAACTTCTCGCAAAAAACAGTGCGAAACATCCCACCTTCCACATCCAGAATGAAGGATGTCAGATGAACTCCATCCAGACGGAATCCATTGCAGCCATCATGGAAAAAATGGGATATGAGATGGTAGATACCGAAGATGCCGACGCAGTTGTGTTTAACACCTGCACAGTCCGCGAGAATGCCAACCAGAAGATCTACGGACACCTGGGCCATTTAAAGAGTATCAAGCGTAACCATCCGGATATGAAGATCGTACTGTTCGGATGCATGATGCAGGAACATCACGTGGTAGAAAAGATCCGCAAGGATTATAAATATGTAAACCTTGTATTTGGAACCCATAATATCCATAAATTCCCGGAGCTTTTTTACCGGGCATTACAGACCGATGACCAGATCATTGATATCTGGAAAGAATCCGATGAGATCGTGGAGGGTATGCCAACTTCCCGTAAATATTCCTTCAAGACAGGCGTCAGCGTAATGTTTGGTTGCAATAACTTCTGCAGCTATTGCATTGTTCCTTATGTCCGTGGCCGTGAAAAGAGCCGTGAGCCTCAGGCCATTATTCGTGAGATCGAGGAGCTGGTTGCAGACGGCGTTACAGAGATCATGCTCCTTGGTCAGAACGTAAATTCCTACGGAAAAAATCTGGAGACACCTGTTACCTTTGCAGAACTTCTGAAAGAAGTGGAAAAGATCGAAGGACTGAAGCGTATCCGTTTTATGACTTCCCATCCGAAGGATCTGTCCGACGAACTGATCCAGACTATGGCAGAGAGCAAAAAAATCTGTCATCACCTGCATCTTCCACTGCAGTCCGGAAGCAGCAGAGTTTTAAAAGAAATGAACCGTCGTTACGACAAGGAGAAATATCTGGAACTGGTAGATAAAATCCGTAAGGCGATCCCGGATATCTCACTGACAACGGATATCATGGTCGGATTCCCGGGAGAGACAGAAGAAGACTTCCAGGAGACACTGGATGTGGTAAGAAAAGCGAATTATGATACGGCATTTACATTTATTTATTCCAAACGAAGCGGAACTCCGGCTGCCGGCATGGAAAATCAGGTGCCGGAAGACGTGGTAAAAGACCGTTTCGGCCGTCTTCTTGCCCTGGTACAGGAGAAAGGACGGGAGAATTCCTCACGTTTCCAGGGAACCATTCAGGAAATCCTGGTAGAAGACGAAAACCGTGAAAAAGGTACGCTCACAGGCCGTACCCAGCATAATCTCCTGGTACATTTCCCGGGAGAAAAAGATCTCATCGGCAAATATGTAAAAGTAAGCCTGGATACCTGCAAGGGATTCTATTATTTCGGACATATCGTGGAAGAGTAGAATTATAGACAAGTCCCCACCCACTGCTTATTGCTTTTCGCAACCCCGTTGGGGACTTACCTGATTCGGCTAATTATAAGTTTATATTGCCCGCTCATTGCCATTATCGGATGAGCGGGCTTTTTTATTATAAAAATACTGTTTCTATTGACAAATACCCCATGAGGGTATATATTATTCCATATATAGAGGATACCCCATGAGGGTATTTATAGGAAAGGAGAGACAGCCTATGTCTGAAAAGAAAGCCTGTCCCTGCTGCTGTGAAAAACACACTGCACGTTCAGAGGAGGAGAAAAAAAAGCTGATCAACCGTCTGAAACGTATTGAAGGCCAGATCAGGGGCATTATAGGAATGATGGAGAATGATGCCTACTGTAATGACATCCTGATCCAGTCTGCCGCGGTCAATGCCGCAGTGAATGCGTTTAATAAAGAGCTGCTTGCCAGCCACATCCGTACCTGCGTTGCCAGAGATATCCGGGAAGGTAAGGATGAGACCATCGATGAGCTGGTAACAACCCTCCAGAAGCTGATGAAATAAAGGGACATACTAGATTTTAGGAGGTACTGAAAGGAAATGGAACAATATAACGTAACCGGTATGAGCTGCGCTGCCTGCTCTACCCGTGTGGAAAAAGCCGTATCCAAGGTTCCGGGAGTGAGCAGCTGTTCAGTCAGCCTTCTGACCAACTCCATGGGAGTGGAAGGAACTGCTTCCCCAAGCGAGATCATTGCCGCTGTGGAAGCCGCTGGATATGGTGCATCCTTAAAAGGCGCTGCCGGAGAAAAAATCTCCATGTCTGCAGCAGAAGAAGCACTGGAAGATCATGAGACTCCGGTTTTAAAGAGACGTCTCATCGTATCTGTAGGATTTTTGCTGGTGCTGATGTATTTTTCCATGGGACATATGATGTGGGGATGGCCGCTGCCGAAATGGTTTGACGGCAATCATGTAGCCATGGGACTGGTACAGCTGCTCCTGGCCGGCATCATCATGGTGATCAACCAGAAATTCTTTATCAACGGATTTAAGAGCCTGTGGCACCGTTCTCCCAATATGGATACTCTGGTAGCCCTTGGCTCCATGGCATCTTTCCTGTGGAGTGTCTATGCACTGTTTGCCATGACAAGAGCACAGGTAGACGGAGACTCTGCCGCAGTTATGAATTACATGATGGACTTCTATTTTGAGTCCGCGGCCATGATCCTGACACTGATTACCGTAGGAAAAATGCTGGAAGCCCGTTCCAAAGGTAAGACTACCGATGCACTGAAAAGCCTTATGAAACTGGCACCAAAAACTGCGGTTGTAGTACGAAACGGGCAGGAACTTACCGTTCCCATCGAACAGGTTCAGAAAGGAGAAACTTTTGCTGTCCGCCCGGGAGAGAATATTCCGGTGGATGGAGTGATCCTGGAAGGAACTACTGCAGTCAATGAATCTGCGCTGACCGGAGAGAGTATTCCGGTGGACAAAGAAGCCGGAGATATGGTTTCCGCGGCAACTGTGAACCAGTCTGGATTTATCAAATGTGAAGCAACCAGAGTGGGAGAGGATACCACCCTTTCCCAGATTATCAAGATGGTCAGCGACGCGGCAGCCACCAAGGCACCGATTGCAAAGATCGCAGACCGTGTTTCCGGTGTGTTTGTACCGGCAGTGATCACCATTGCAGTGATTACAACCATTATCTGGCTTCTTACCGGGCATCCTTTTGGTTATGCACTGGCAAGAGGAATTTCCGTGCTGGTTATCAGCTGCCCCTGTGCACTTGGTCTTGCAACACCGGTTGCCATTATGGTCGGTAACGGTATGGGTGCCAAGAACGGCATTCTTTTCAAGACAGCCGTTTCTCTTGAGGAAGCCGGAAAAGTCCAGATCGTCGCACTGGATAAAACCGGAACCATTACAAGCGGCCAGCCGGAAGTAACCGATATTCTTCCGGCAGAGGGAGTCACAGAAACAGAACTTCTCACACTTGCCTGTGCACTGGAGAAAAAAAGCGAACATCCTCTGGCAAAAGCAGTTCTCAAAAAAGCAGAGGAAGAGAAACTTGTTGCAGGTGAAGTAACCGGATTCCAGGCACTTCCAGGAAACGGACTTTCCGCTGTACTTGGCAGTGACAAACTGACCGGCGGAAGTATGAAATTTATCAGCAGCCAGACAAAGGTTTCCGCAGACCTTGATAAGAGAGCAAAACAGCTTGCAGAGCAGGGAAAAACACCTCTTCTTTTCACCCGAAACGGAAAACTTCTGGGAATTATCGCTGTTGCGGATGTGATCAAGGAAGACAGTCCACGTGCGGTAAAAGAGCTTCAGAACATGGGAATCCGCGTAGTTATGCTTACCGGTGACAATGAGCGTACCGCAAGAGCCATCGGAGCCCAGGCAGGAGTTGACGATGTGATCGCAGGAGTCCTTCCGGATGGAAAAGAGAGTGTGATCCGTTCCTTAAAAGAACAGGGGAAAGTTGCCATGGTGGGTGACGGTATCAACGATGCACCGGCACTTACAAGAGCAGATATCGGAATTGCCATCGGCGCAGGAACAGACATTGCCATTGATGCGGCAGATGTTGTTCTGATGAAGAGCCAGTTAAGCGATGTTCCGGCGGCAGTACGTTTAAGCCGTGCCACACTTCGGAATATCTACGAGAATCTTTTCTGGGCATTTTTCTATAACGTAATTGGTATTCCGCTGGCAGCAGGTGTCTGGATCCCGATCTTTGGATGGACACTGAATCCGATGTTCGGAGCTGCAGCTATGAGTCTTTCCAGTTTCTGTGTTGTAACAAATGCGCTGCGACTGAATCTGTTTAAGATCCACAACACAGCCAGAGACAAAGCAATCAAAAATCCGGTAACATTAAACATCACTCATGATGAAAATAAAAAAGAAGAAAAGGAGAACAAAACAATGGTAAAAGTAACAGTCAATGTAGAAGGAATGATGTGCGGACACTGTGAGGCACACGTAAACAAAGCTATTCAGGCAGCTTTCGGAGCAGAGGATGTGGTATCTTCCCACGAGAACGGAACAACTGTATTTACAGTACCTGAGAAAGTTGACGAGGCAAAAGTGGAAGAGGTGATCAAAGAAGCCGGTTACGAGTTCAAGGGAATCACTCAGGAGTAATAAACAGAAAAAACATATACCAGTTAAATGATCTAAAAATTTAAACGGTTTACAAAAAGAAACAGTTCTGCATAAAAACAGGGCTGTTTCTTTTTTATATATGATCGTATAGAAAACGGTATCCCGAAATATAATAAACAGAGAAAACCTGTGTTGTCCGAAAATCTTCCCAGACCAGAAAGGGGGATATTTTTGAAAAAAGATACCAGAAAACTGATCACCTGCATTGCAGTGCCCCTGGCAACAGGAGCTGTCTCCGGATTTTTTACCAGAAACGGAATGAAAGTATTTGCAAAGTTAAATAAGCCGCCTTTATCGCCGCCGGGATGGCTGTTTCCGGTTGTGTGGACGATCCTTTTTATCATAATGGGGATTGCTTCGTTCCTGATCGCATCCAGGCCTAAAAGCAGAGACAGGGATAGGGCCCTTGCTTTATATGGGATCCAGCTTGCCGTGAATTTCCTGTGGCCGTTTTTCTTCTTTGGAGCAGGATGGTATGGCTTTGCATTTCTCTGGCTTATTTTTCTATGGGGACTTGTATATTGCTGTATCCGCACATTCGGGGAGTTTTCCCGGAACGCTGCATATCTGATGGTCCCGTATCTGGCATGGCTGACTTTTGCCGGTTACCTGAATCTGTTTATCGCACTTTGGAACTGATGGAACATTTGCTTCATGCAGAAAATGCTTTCTGCTTTTATAAATCCGGCTAATATCATTATAATTTATTCTGAAAAAGCAGGAATATCCGCTGAATTGATTGTTATTTTCAATTCTCTTATGCTATACTGATAGCGATTATGGATGTACGAACGATAACAGGAATCGTTAATACTATGGAAGTAGAGAGGAGCACATTATGAGCGGATTTTTTGGAGTAGCATCAAAAGACGACTGTGTACTGGAACTTTTTTACGGAGTGGATTATCATTCTCATCTGGGAACACGCCGCGGCGGTATGGCTGTTTACGGAGAGCATGGATTTGACCGTGCTATCCACAACATTGAGAACACACCTTTCCGCACAAAATTTGACGGAGATGTGGGTTCCATGAAGGGAAATATGGGAATCGGATGTATTTCTGACTATGAACCTCAGCCCCTTCTGTTCAGTTCCAGAATTGGAAGCTTTGCCCTTACTTTTGTGGGAAAGATCAATAATTATGATGAACTTCTGCAGCGGATGTACGATACGACCAAGGTACATTTTCAGGAGATGACCAACGGAACTGTCAATGTGACAGAACTGATCGCAGCTCTGATCTGTGAAAAGGATAATTTTGTGGAAGGTATCCAATATGTGCAGGGGCTGATCGACGGCTCTATGACACTGCTTCTTATGACAAAAGACGGAATTTATGCAGCCCGTGACAAGATGGGCAGAACTCCGGTGGAGATCGGTCACAAAGAAGGTTCCTACTGCCTTTCTTTTGAGAGCCATGCCTATATTAATCTGGGTTATGAAGACTATAAGGAACTGGGACCGGGAGAGATCGTTTTTGTTACTGCAGATGGAGTGAAAACTCTGGTAGAACCTGGAAAGAAAATGAAGATCTGTTCCTTCCTCTGGGTTTACTACGGATATCCGACAGCATCCTATGAAGGTGTAAATGTGGAAGAGATGCGTTACCGCTGTGGAAGCATGCTTGCAAAAAGAGACGGAGATTCCGTTCACCCGGATATTGTAGCAGGTGTTCCGGATTCCGGTATCGCTCATGCCATCGGATATGCCAATGAATCCGGCATTCCATATGCAAGACCATTCATTAAATATACCCCAACCTGGCCCAGATCTTTTATGCCAACCAATCAGAACCAGCGTAACCTCATCGCCAAAATGAAACTGATCCCGGTACGTGCGCTGATCAAGGACAAAAAACTTCTTCTCATCGACGATTCCATTGTACGTGGTACCCAGCTTCGCGAGACAACAGAATTTCTGTACCGCAGCGGTGCAAAAGAAGTTCATGTCCGTCCTGCCTGCCCGCCGATCATGTACGGATGTAAATACTTAAACTTCTCCCGCTCCAAATCCGAGATGGAGCTGATCGCACGTCAGGTCATCGAGAAGAGAGAGGGACCAAACTGTCCGCAGGAAGTACTGGACGAATACGCAGATCCACGTACAGAGAAATATGAGCAGATGGTGCAGGATATCTGCAAGATGCAGAATTTTACGACTCTTCGTTATCACAGACTGGATGATCTTCTGGAATCCATAGGTATTGATCCGTGTAATGTATGTACATACTGCTTTAACGGAAAAGAATGATAAATGTATAAAAAAGGCTTTCCTGTCAGAGCAGGTCTGACAGGAAAGCCTTTTTACTTTCTGGATATCCGTTTGATTTAATAGTATACGGTATACATACGGTAAATTTTGTGAGGTAACAGATATCTTTTTCCGTTATAAGTTTTGTACGGCACGATATAAAAATAAGTACTTCCTGAGGAAGAAGATCTATGTATTGTTACAGAAGTCCTGTTGGCAGCTAAGGTTGCTGTACGTCTGTAGCCAGAATTAGGACTGGTAGATTTATAAACATAATATCCACTGATTCCATAAAGTCTGGACCATTTAACGGTTAAAGCTGATGCTGTGCTTTTTACTGTTTTTAAATCTCTTGGTGTACATACAAATGCATCTGAATCAGTACTGTATATTCTCTGTCCGTTTACCCATCTGTAACTCCATACAGATACAAGATAAGCAGTATTGGCATTCTTTTTTGTGGAATAATTGACGTTGTACTTTCCAAAAAATTTGGATGCTGACTTTTTCGTATTACAGTTGTAGATTCGCAGTTTGTATCCATCTGCATTGCTTACAGTTTTCCAGCTGAGATACATACGTCCGGTACTGGTCACCTCTGCATTCTTTATGGTTGGAATTGCCGGGCGTGCGGCTGCGGAAACCGGGATCGCAGATGAAATAAGCATCATAACTGCCAGCATGCAGACCAAGAGTTTCTTGAATTTTTTCATTATTCATACCTCCTTCATAATTATAAGAAAATTATAAAATAGTAACGAATTTCTGTCAACATTTCTTTATAAGATTGGTCATTTTAATTCTAATTTATTTTCACAAAAAGTTATAACAGCATTCATTTTGGCAATTAGTCAGAATGCATTGGATGCGATACAATAAAGTCACGAAGAACAAACATCGTGAAAAAAGAAAAAGGAGCGAATACATTATGGTAAAGTTATATGATGGCGGCGCATATCTGGTAAACGGAACAGAGATCGTACCGGAAGCAGAAGCTGCCAAAGTAGAAGCACTCACCGGAAAAAAGGCAGAGAAATCGGAAGCAAGAAAGGGCACCATGGCTTACGGCATCATGGAGGCACACAACACATCCGGAAACATGGAAAACCTGAAACTGAAATTCGATGCAATGGCCTCCCATGATATCACATTTGTAGGAATCATCCAGACAGCCAAGGCATCCGGAATGGAAAAATTCCCGATCCCGTATGTACTTACAAACTGCCACAATTCTCTCTGTGCAGTAGGTGGAACCATCAACGAGGATGACCACATGTTCGGCCTTTCCGCAGCAAAGAAATATGGCGGAATCTATGTACCACCTCACATTGCAGTTATCCATCAGTATATGAGAGAGAATTTTGCAGGCTGTGGAAAAATGATCCTCGGTTCGGACTCCCATACCCGTTACGGTGCACTTGGAACCATGGCCATCGGCGAAGGCGGCGGTGAGCTGGTAAAACAGCTTCTCTGTGATACCTACGATGTTTCATGTCCGGAAGTGATCGCAATCTATCTGGATGGAAAGCCAAATCCATGGGTAGGACCACAGGATATCGCACTTGCTATTATCGGTGCAGTGTTCAAAAACGGATATGTGAAAAACAAAGTTATGGAGTTCGTAGGACCTGGCGTGTCTTCCATGAAAACAGACTTCCGAAATGGTATCGATGTTATGACAACAGAGACTACCTGTCTTTCTTCCATCTGGAGAACAGACGAGGATACAAAAGAGTTTCTGACCATCCATGGCCGTGGCGGAGATTACAAAGAGCTGAATCCTGCAGAAGTTGCTTACTATGATGGCGTGGTTTACGTAGATTTAAGTACCGTAAAACCAATGATCGCACTTCCGTTCCATCCGAGCAACACCTACGAGATCGATGAGCTCAATGCAAACCTGAAAGATATCCTTCACAATGTTGAGGAGGAAGCAGCAAAGGTTGCCCAGGGCAAAGCACCGTTCCACCTGGTAGACAAGATCACAGACAAAGGCCTTCAGGTACAGCAGGCAGTCATCGCAGGATGTGCAGGCGGTAACTACACAAACGTAGTAGAAGCAGCACATGCACTGAAAGGCAAAAACACAGGCGACGGAGAATTCAGTCTTTCCGTATATCCGTCTTCCCAGCCTGTATTTATCAACCTTACAAGACAGGGTTATATCGCAGATCTTATGGAAGCAGGTGCAATTATCCGTACTGCATTCTGCGGACCGTGCTTCGGTGCAGGCGATACTCCGTGCAACGATGGCTTAAGTATCCGTCATACAACCAGAAACTTCCCGAACAGAGAGGGAAGCAAGCCAGGAAACGGCCAGATGTCCGCAGTTGCACTTATGGATGCACGTTCCATCGCAGCAACAGCAGCAAACGGTGGTATCCTTACATCTGCAGAAACTCTGGATTGCTGGGGAGATGTACCGGAATACACATACGATAATACCGTTTACCAGAAGAGAGTTTACAACGGCTATCAGAAAGGTGACGAAAAGAAAGATCTTGTCTATGGCCCGAATATCAAAGACTGGCCGGAGATGAGCCCGCTTACTGACAACATCCTTCTGAAAGTTTGCTCCAGGATCCTTGACCCTGTAACAACAACCGATGAGCTGATCCCATCCGGAGAGACTTCTTCCTTCCGTTCCAATCCTCTTGGACTTGCTGAGTTTACTCTGTCCAGACGTGATCCGGAATATGTAGGCCGATCCAAAGCTGTGGACAAACTTGAGAAAGCAAGAGTTGCAGGAGAAGATATCTTTGCAGCAGAGCCGGAACTTGAGAAGATTTTTGCAAAGATCAAAGAACTTCCGGGACAGGCAGATGTAGAGCCGTCTCAGACTGAGATCGGCAGTATGATCTACGCAGTAAAACCAGGCGATGGTTCTGCAAGAGAGCAGGCAGCTTCCTGCCAGAGAGTCATCGGCGGACTTGCCAATATCACAAAGGAATATGCAACAAAACGTTATCGTTCCAATGTTATGAACTGGGGTATGATCCCATTCCAGATGAACGGTGAGCCGGATTTCGCTGTTGGTGACTACATTTATGTACCAAACATCCTTGAGGCCCTGGACGGAGATCTCAAAGATATCAAAGCTTATGTGATCGGAGATGAGATCCGCGAGCTCTCACTCTACATCGCAGACATGACAGACGACGAGAAGAAGATCGTAAAAGCCGGCTGTCTGATCAATTACAACAGAAACCGTAAATAATAATATATAACCGCGTAAATAAACCGGTAATTCCATAATTTTCCCTTGAGCAAAAAGGTCTGTCTGGCAACAGGCCTTTTTGTGAACTTATGTAAAAGGAGTATACGAATCATGAAAAAAACGATCCAGCAGCTGGTAGAAGAACTTCGAGAGTTTTCCACCTCAGAATTATGTGATGGTGTGGGTGCGGGAAAATATCAGACCATGGATTATCACATCCGTCAGATGGTCACAGATAAAAAGATTGTAGGTCCTGCCTACACAGTAAAAACCCCCATTGGCATCAGCGGACTTGTTCCTGACGGGATTCTGAAGATCCAGGAAGGCCAGGTTATGGTCATTGCAGGGAAAGGATACTGCCAGGGCTCTTACTGGGGAGACCACCGAAGCATCTGTGCGGCCATGAAAGGCGTGGAAGGCGTTGTGATCGACGGAGCTTTCCGTGATCTGGAAGGATGTCGTGAAGCAGGAATGCCCATCTATGCCAGAGCCGTCACTCCCGGAAGTGCCGGAAAAGAATCTCTGGGAGAACTGAATGTTCCGGTTATGTGCGGCGGAGTTATGGTTTGCCCTGGTGATATCATTGTGGCAGACTGTAACGGTGTCCTGGTGTTGAAACCGGAGGAAGTGGAAGGTGTGATGGAACGCGCCAGAAAGAAGATCCAGGCAGAAGAAGAAACCATCCGCAGGATGAAAGAAACCGGCGAGATCCTGCCAAGAGTGATCATGAAGAAATAGCATCTGATAAACAACAGGCATATATGAATTCCCTTTCTGAATTTTCCAAATGAGCAGTCACGGGATAAGATATAAGTAAGAAAAAATACCAAGTGATCAATACAGGAGGGAATCAAATGGGCTTACATATCATTGATGAGGCAAACCGCTGCCTCAACTGCAAAAAACCAATGTGTCAGAAAGGATGTCCAGTGCATACACCGATCCCGCACATCATCCAGATGTTCAAAGAAAACCAGGTTATGGAAGCAGGAAAAGAATTATTCGAAAACAATCCCATGTCCGTGATCTGTTCCATTGTCTGTAATCATGAACAGCAGTGTGTGGGAAACTGTGTGCTTGGAAGAAAAGGTACTCCGGTACATTTCTCCAGCATAGAAAACTATATTTCCGATACTTATCTGGATCGTATGGAAATTCCAAAAGTTCAGAAAAAAGGGAAAAAAGTGGCAGTGATCGGTGCCGGTCCTGCCGGTATCACAGCAGCAGTTATCCTTGCAAAGGCAGGCTACGATGTGACGATCTTTGAGTGGAAAGATAAGATCGGAGGGATCATGCAGTACGGAATCCCGGAATTCCGTCTTCCAAAAAGCATTCTGGACAGATATCAGAAACGTCTTCTGGAAATGGGGATCAAGATCCGTCCAAACACGACCATTGGAGCTGTTCTGAAGATTGATGATCTGCTCCGCGACGGCTACGCCAGCATTTTTGTAGGAACCGGCGTGTGGAAGGCAAGAAACTTAGGGATCCACGGAGAATGTCTCGGCAATGTACAGTTTGGTATCGACTATCTTGCCAATCCTTCCGGTTATCAGCTGGGTGAGAATGTGGCAGTGATCGGCATGGGAAATGCAGCTATGGATGTGGCAAGAACTGCACTCCGTAACGGCGCAAGACATGTAACCCTCTATGCAAGAGGAACCAGAGCAGCCGCAAGCTCCCATGAGATTTCCTATGCTCAGCTGGATGGTGCGGAGTTTGTATTTGGAAAAGAGATCCGCCGCATCACAGAAAAAGGCCCTGTATTCAGTAATTCTATTCTGGATGAAAACGGAAAAGCCATCGGTTTTGAGGAAGAGGAAGAACAGGTGGAAGCAGATTCCACCATTATTTCCATCAGCCAGGGACCAAGAAGAAAACTGATCCGTACCACCGTTGGTCTGGAAGGATCTGACCGCGGTCTTCTGATCGTGGATGAAAATGGAATGACCACAAAACCAGGCGTTTTTGCCGCAGGTGATGTAACTACCGGTTCCAAAACTGTGGTACATGCAGTAGAAGGTGCCAAGATCGCAGCCATGGGAATGATCCGCTACATGGAAGAGAACTGATCCCCGATAAAAAGGCCATGAAAAAAAGGAATATCTGTATTGCGAGAAGCAATTTTATTTTCGGAAACCTCCCGCTTATAATAAAATCATAAAAACAAATCAAAACGTTCAGCCAGACGTAAACACTAAGGAGGTAATCCACTTGGGAAAGTCATTAACAAGAAAAATCATTGAATCTCATTATGTATCCGGAAGCATGGTTCCTGGGGAAGAAGTTTTTATCAAAGTAGACCAGACACTGACTCATGACATCAACGCAGTCATGACTTATCTGGCATTTGAGGCCATTGGCCTTGACCGTATCCGCACAGAATGCAGTGTCAGCTATCTGGATCACAACCTGCTCTATGTAGATCACAAAACACCGGATGACCACATTTATCTTCAGTCCGCAGCAAAGAAATTCGGAGTTCATGTGTCCAGACCTGGAAACGGTATTTGTCATACCGTACACGTAGCAAGATTCGGTGCTCCCGGAAAGATCAGCATGGGCGGCGACAGTCATACCCCTCACGGCGGTTCCATCGGAATGCTCTGCATTGGTGTGGGCGGAATGGATGTTGCCACAGCAATGACCGGTGTTCCTATGAGATTGAAAATGCCGCGTGTGGTACAGGTTTATCTTACCGGTGAACTGAAACCAGGTGTAAATGCCAAAGAAGTGATCCTGGAAATGCTCCGCAGAGTATCCATCAAGGGTGGCCTTGGAAATGTTTATGAATATACAGGCCCGGGAGCTGCAAAACTGGAAGTGCCACAGCGTGCCACCATCACAAATATGGGTGCGGAACTTGGTGCCACAACCTCCATTTTCCCGGCAGACGAGCAGGTACATAAATTCCTGAAAGCTCAGGGAAGAGAAGAAGCATACACAGAACTTCTTCCGGATGAAGATGCCGAATACGATGATCGCATCGAGATCGATTTAAGCGAACTGGAACCTCTTGTTTCATGTCCTCATCAGCCGGACAATGTCATCCCGTTAAAGGATGTGGAGCGTAAACCGGTACAGCAGGTCTTCATTGGAAGCTGTACCAACACAAGCTATGCAGATGTTGCAAAAGCAGCTCTTGTTTTCCAGGGAAGACAGGTAAATGAAAATGTAAGCTGTACCTGCGGAATTGCTTCCAGACAGACATACAAGGAACTTCTCCGCGATGGATATCTGGACATGCTTATTGATGCAGGTGTCCGTATCCTGGAGATCGCCTGCGGACCGTGCTGTGCCATCGGTCAGACACCGGCAACAGAAGGAATCGCAGTCCGCACTTCCAACCGTAACTTTAAAGGTCGTGCCGGAAATCCTAACGCAAAGATCTATCTGGTCAGCCCGGAAAGCGCTGCAGCAACAGCCATCAAAGGAACCTTCGCATCCGCAGAGGAAATCCTTGGAGATGATGTAAAGAAACTGGCAGAGATCCACGAGCCGGAGGAATATATCGTCAACGATTCCATGATCATTAAACCGCTCCCTGAGGAAGAAGCCAGAAAAGTAGAGCTGGTAAAAGGACCGAACATCAAATTCCTTCCTGTACCGGATGAACCGCAGCAGCATCTCTGTGTGCCGGTCAGCTTAAAAGGCGGAGACAATATCTCCACTGATGATATCACACCGGCAAGTGCGGAGTTTTCCAGCATGCGTTCCAACATTCCTCTGATGAGCAAATACTGTTATCACCGCTATGCCCCGGATTTCTCCGAGCGTGCAAGAAAAATGGGCAAGAGCATCATCATCGGAGGCGAGAACTACGGTCAGGGTTCTTCCAGAGAACACGCAGCCATTAACCCCATGTATCTTGGAGTAAAATGTGTCATTGCAAAGAGTATCGCCAGGATCCACAAAGGAAATCTGGTAAACCATGGCATTATCCCGATGCTGTTTGAAGATCCATCCGTATACGATAAGATCGATCAGGAAGATGAGCTGGAGATCAACAACCTTCTGGATCAGATCCCAACCAGAAAAGTAGAAGTTACTGATAAAACAAAAGGATTTTCCTTCCAGGTAAAACTGGATCTTTCCGATAATGAAGTAGAAGTAGTATTAAGCGGCGGTCAGCTCCGTTATCTCAAAAAACAGCTGGCAGCCCAGGATAAATAAAGAAAGGAGCTTCCGATATGAAAGCTGAAGATATTAAGACCGCACAGGAAAAATTTGGAGAACTGATCCGCGGAGAAGAAACAAGAATTGAAAATATGAAAAAATCCTCCGTACCTACCGATTTTGCAGCACTGGATAAGATCGTTGTGGGTATTCTTCCAGGAGACGGTGTAGGCCCGATCCTGATGAAACAGGGCCTTCGTGTGTTGAGAGAACTTGTACCGGATGAGATTGAATCTGGCAAGATTGAAATCCGTGAAATTGAGGGGCTGACCATTGAAAACCGTGTGGCAAAAATGGAAAGCCTTCCGGCAGAAGTTCTGGAAGAAGTAAAAAAATGTAACGTACTTCTCAAAGGACCGATGACAACTCCACGTGCAGGAGACGGACTTCCAAATCTTGTAAGCGTAAACAGCCTTTTAAGAAGAAATCTGGAACTTTTTGCAGCAGTGCGCCCTATTAAGATCCCGGAAAAGAATATCGACTGGACTTTCTTCCGTGAGAATATCGAGGGAGAATATCTCTGGGGTAACAAAGGTATCCAGGTTGATGAAGACCTTGCAGTTGATTTCAAAGTACAAACCATGCAGGGAAGCGAGCGTATTGCAAGAGCAGCTTTTGAATTTGCAAGAAAGAACGGAAAGAAAAATGTAACTATTGTTACAAAAGCAAATATTGTCAAACTTGTAGATGGTAACTTTATCAAAGCGGTACGAAAAGTAGGAGAAGAGTATCCGGAAATCGAGATCCAGGAGCGTCTGGTAGATGCCATGTGTGCGAAAATGCTGGATCCGTCCTTTAACCAGGGTATGGAAGTAATTGTCCTTCCAAACCTCTACGGTGATATTGTAACAGACGTTGCAGCAGAGCATGCCGGCGGACTTGGAACTGCCTGCTCCTCCAACATCGGAAACCAGTACGCACTGTTTGAGGCTATCCACGGAACTGCTCCGTTCCTTATGAGTCACGGAAGAGGCGAGTATGCAAATCCGTGCAGCCTGATCCGCGCCGTAGGCCAGATGCTGATCCATATCGGTTATGCAGACAGAAACGAACTTCTGGAAAAAGCTCTGGAGATCTGTACCGTTACAGAGAAAAAACTGGTTGTCACAACAGAGACCAAAGATGCAAGCGCAGCAGAATTTACCGATTATCTTCTGGATACCATCCGCAGCCTGAAAAATAACTGATTGATTTCAGACGATAACAGCCTCCACACAGTCTGAGCATATAGCACATATTCAACCTCCGCAGAAAGCGGGATATCTGTCGGGATATCACGCTTTTTGTGGTGAAAAAAGATAAAATCTTTCTGCCCGTTGAGAAATATTGCGGATTATGTTAAAATAACAGCATATTTGGGGCATTTACCCTCTATATTGTGAAAAAACAACAAAGGAGAATGTTTATGAAAGATTCAGACTGGGAGATCCTTTATGAACTGTATAAAAATCCGAATATGACCAAGGTGGCAAACCTTCTCTACATGACGCAGCCATCCCTTACCAAAAGGCTGCAGCATATGGAATCCGAGTTTCAGGTGACCATTGTCAACCGGACACCCAAGGGACTGGAATTTACGGAAGAAGGCGAATTTCTCGGCAAACAGGCCGGAGAATATCTGGAATTTCTCCGGAAGACCAAAGAAAAACTGAAAGAATATCAGGAAAATTCCGAGGGCGTGATCACAATAGGAAGCTCCTATACCTACAGCAAGTATACCCTGACCGATGTTCTTGTACAGTATAAAGCCAAACATCCAAACGTGGAATTTAACATTGTCAATGAACAGAGCAATATCCTTTTCCGCAAGATGCTGGAAGATTCCATTGATGTGGGCTTTATCCGTGGAGATTATGATGGCGCCGTAAACCGGACCCTGATCGGACGCAACGAAGCGTATCTGGTAACCAGAGAACCAGTGGAATTCGACCAGCTTCCTTCCATGCAGCGGATCGGATATAAGACCAATGACCGTACCAGAGAACTCCTTGACGGATGGTGGAAAGACTGGTTTGGAACCGAATGTCCGGGAAGTATGGTCGTGGGATATATTGATGTTGCCTGGCAGCTGATACACAGAGGCCTTGGCTATACCATCTGTTTTCTTCCGGATAATTTTGAGAATACCTATGATCTCTGCCTGACACCTCTGAAGCGAAAAGACGGTAGCAGCGTGATCCGAAACACCTGGTTCATCTATTCCAAAAACAAAAGGATCAGCAAGGTACTGGAGGAGTTTATCGCCTACATAGAGGGGAATTTCTCCCTGAAAGGCAGATAACCATATGAAAGATATTGATTGGAAGATCCTGGCTGTCCTGGCAGAAAAGCGCAGCATCACCAAGGCTGCAGATGCCCTTTATATGACACAGTCCGCCCTGACCAAAAGGCTGAAATCTATTGAGGCAGAGTGGAATGTGGAGATCGTAAAACGCAGCAGTCAGGGAGTCACTTTCACGGAAGAAGGCCGCTACCTTGTAAAAAAAGCCAATATCATCCTGGATTTTCTCCAGGAGATCCGGGATCATCTGGCAATAAAAAGTGAACACAGGGAGCTTCTCCGTATTGGCGTGCCCAACTCTTTTGCACGTCTTCATATGCCTGCGCTTTTCAAAGCCTATAAAGAAAAATATGACAGGCTTCAGATCGTGACTGTTCCCAATTCCAGTGATATTCTCATGCAGCAGCTCATCGACGGAACGGTGGATATGGCCGTGATCTGCGGAGACTACCCTTACCTTGGGGAAAAAGTCTGCCTGTTCCAGGAGAATCTTTATGTTGTGACGCCTGCAAACATGAAAGAAAACGAGATAGGACAGCAGCCATTGATCAAATCCTATCTGAATCCTATGGTGGAGATGCTGGTGAACCAGTGGTGGAAATATCATTTTGGCAGCCTCCCCCATGAGGCATACCGGGTACCCTATGCAGATATTGCCATTGGAATGGTGGAAAACAACCTGGGGATCACATTTATCTTTGGAGATAAATGGCGCTTAAGTTCCGAACAGGTGCAGAAGATTCCGGTATACGACGAACAGAATAAACCGGTCACAAGAAAAGTCTGGCTGATGCTTTCCGAGAAATGCTTCAAAAGCCAGCAGATCATGGATTTTGTGTCTATGGTGGAAGAATATTATCATGTAAACAGTCTGGACTGACCAATAAAACGAGTGCTTTTAGAGAGATGATTTCGATCATCTCTCTTTTTTTAGTCTGCTTTCTGTCCGCAAAAGAGAATCGCCATTCCGTTTTGGAATGGCCTTCACAGTCTTTATCTGAATTTCAAATTGACATCCGTATTTCATATAATCATATTATCAAGATCGTTAAAAAAATACATCTAATAAAAGGAGGAACCTGTATGAAATACGCATATGTGGGATGTCGTACAACAAAAGAACGAAATGCGAGAGGAAAAGGCCTGAAAGTCTATGAAATCTGTGAGGGCACCGGAAACTGGAAAGAGATCCAGTGCCTTTCCACAGAGCCGAACCCATCTTATCAGACCCTGGATCTGGAAGAAAAATATCTCTATTCCGTTCATGGTGACATCACAAAAGTAAGCAGCTACAAAATTCTGGAAAACGGTACTCTGGAACACATGAACACCATTGATATCGGCGGAAAGAACCCAGTATTTATCACCGTTGACAAGACAAACAGTTATGTTGTGGTTGCCGCACTTCAGGGCGGAGCTGTCTATGTGATCAGAAGAAACCCGGACGGAACTTTAGGAGAGATCGTACATACCACACATCTTGAAGGCAAAAAAGAAGGCACCATCTCTTTTGCACACCAGTGTATCTGGGATCAGAAAAAAGAGTATCTTTTTGTGGTAACACAGGGACGTCTCCAGGGATATGGCCAGGTAAAAGTATTTCGTTTTGACGCAGAAAACGGAATACTCACAGAGACAGATACCTACCGTTCCAGAGAATACGATGAGCCAAGACACGTATCCATCCACCCGAACAACCGTTACGTTTATCTGATCAACGAAAAAGGAAACAAAATGACCTACCTGCAGTTTGATGATGTAAACGGCAAACTTACCGCCATGCAGAACCTTCCGTCCCTTCCTGCCACTTACACAGGAGAAGGACAGGCCAGCGCATCCCTTCTTGATAAAGAAGGCAAAATCCTCATCGGCTCCAACCGTATCCATGAATCTATCGTAGTATACCGCATTGACCAGAATACCGGTTATATGACAGAACTTGGATATTACCCGTCCTTAGGACTGACTCCAAGATTTATCACTTTTGATCCGGAGTACAGAAACTTTTACATGGCAAACGAAGACAGCGATACCATCGTTGAGATGAAACTGGATTCCGAAACCGGACTTATGACTTATACCGGCAGGATCATTCCTACAGAGAGCCCTGTCTGTATCACATTTCGATAGGAGGCTGCCTTTATGAATCTTGGTTTAATTTCATTAATTTTGCTTCTTGCAGCAATTATCATCGGTTTTGTAAGAAACTGTAACGTAGGTATCCTCTGTATGGCATTTTCCATGATTCTCGGAATCATTTATGGCATGGATGTAAAAGAGATTCTCAGTGGTTTCAGTTCCTCTCTTTTTATCCAGATGGTAGGAATCACCTATCTGTTTGCTATTATCAGCGGAAATGGCACTCTGGAACTTCTTGCCAGAAAAATGGTAGGACTTGTTGGAACAAAACGCCATCTGATCCCCTTTGTCATGTATATTCTCGGATTTGCCATCTGTGCGGTAGGACCTGGAGCGATCCCGTCACTGGCCATTGTTCCGGTTATCGCAATCCCGGTAGCTGTATCCGCAGGTGTGAACCCGATCATGACAGCGATCATCGGTGATCTTGGTGTCATGTCCGGCCGTATGAGCCCTCTGACACCGGAAAGTGCCGTTGTCCGTGAACTGATGGAAGAGCAGGGCATGAAAGGAAATACACTGCCGATCATGGCTGCAATGATCGTTACTGCACTTGTTACTATGATACTGGTATACATCTATTACAAAGGATGGAAAGTTGATGAGACTGTTGCTCTTCAGCAGGAAAAACTTCCTGCATTTACAGGAAAACAGTGGCTTTCCATTCTGGGACTTGTTGTTCTTGTAGTAGGAGCTCTGTTCTTCTCCTGGAATGTAGGACTTACCGGATTTACCATCGGTTCTGCACTCCTTGTTCTGGGATGCGGTGACGAAAAAAAGGCAATCGCAGCCATTCCATGGAATGTAATCCTTATGGTTCTTGGCGTAGGAATCTTGATGAATGTAATTTCTCTTTCCGGTGGAATTGATATTATGGTATCTGCGCTGGAAGCTATCATGGGAAAACGTACAGCTACTATGATCATGGCGATCGCAGCTGGTCTGATGTCATTTTTCAGTTCCGGACTTGGTGTGGTATTTCCAACTCTGATTCCTACAGCAACAGGTCTTGCAGGCGGCCTTGGCGTCAGTGCACTGGAGCTTGTTGCCGTGATCGTTATCGGTGGAACGGTTTCCGGTTTCACCCCGATCTCCACAACCGGAGCTCTTATCATGGCCGGTGTGTCACAGCAGGAGAATGCGGAAGAACGTTTCCCGCAGAATCGTATGTTTATTGAGCTTTTTGCAGTATCGTTTATTGCACTGGCAGTACTTGCCATCTTTGCTTTTGCAGGAATTTACGGACTGTTTATTTCCTGATAATTCCCAAAAGTTATATTTCCATTCTTTTTCACAATTATACAAATCGCTCACAGTGATTTATGATGGATACAGAAAGAAACTTAAGCATCACATGAGGAGGAATAAACCGTGAAGATCATTAAAAACGCAGTTGCCGGTACACTGGAATCCAGCGATGCTCTGGTAACCGTAGAACCAAACGCAGAAGGAGCAGGGATCGAATTTGATCTGGACAGTGTTGTAATCAACCAGTTCGGAAACAGCATCCGTGCCACTGTTATGAACACTCTTGAAAGACTGGATGTCCGTGATGTAAAGATCAGCGTTGTAGATAAAGGTGCTCTTGACTGTACGCTGAAAGCAAGAGTGGAGGGAGCTCTTTTCAGAGGAGCAGACCAGAACGAAAATCTTCCATGGGGAGGTGCCATTCGATGAATCCAAATAAAAAAAGATTAAGAAGAACCATGATGTTCCTTAACTGTCAGAAACCAGGACTTATCAAAGATCCGTATATCTACAAACCGGATTCCATTATGCTGGATCTGGAAGATGCAGTTGCTGAGAAGGAAAAAGACGCTGCAAGATATTCCCTTTTCCATGCACTTCGTGAGATCGATTATCACGGTGTGGAAACAGTTGTCCGTATCAACGGTCTGGATACACCATACTGGAAAGAGGATATCCGTTGTGCAGTTGCCGGTGGATGTGATTCCATCCGAATCCCGAAAACCGAAAGTGCAAAAGATGTACATATGGTAGAAGAAGCAGTTGCAGCTGCAGAGAAAGAATTCCACCGTCCGGAGGGAAGCGTCCTTATCATGGCAGCCCTGGAATCCGCAAGAGGAATCATGCGTGCGTTGGATATCTGTGAAGCATCAGACAGGCTTTTCGGAATCGCACTTTCCGGAGGAGATTACACCAAAGATCTTCAGACACATATCACAGGCACAGGCGTAGAGCTTATGGGTGCCCGTCAGAACATGGTGATCGCAGCAAGAGCCGCAGGTGTTCAGTGTTTTGATACGGTTTACACAGATCTTGACAATATGGAAGGCTTCCGCCAGGACGTAGAGACCATCCATCTTATGGGATTTGACGGAAAATCCATCATTAACCCGAGACAGATTCAGGTTGTACATGACATTTACACACCTTCCAGAAAAGATATCATCTTTGCAGAGAAGGTAGTAAGAGAAATTGACGACAAAAAAGCCAAAGGCATCGGCGTATTTACCGTTGACGGAAAGATGATCGATATCGCATTCTATGACGGTGCAAAGAGAACCATCGAACTTGCCAAAGCATCCGGCGTGTATGAGGGGGATTTATAAGATGTTAAATAAAGTTGGAAGAGAAATCCCGGAAGAAATCCTGAAACAGACAGGAAAAGAAGTTTTTCAGGGAAATTATTACAAAGATAACACAGAATTTCAGAAACAGGGACCCATTACAAAAGTAGTTATGAACCATGATACCAGCAAAATGGTAAGTTCCATCCACGAAGCCCTTGTAAAATGTGGCGCTCACGATGGTATGACACTTGGTTTCCACCATCATTTCCGTGACGGAGATCTGGTTGTAAACATGGTTATGCAGGAAGTCCACAATATGGGGATCAAAGATGTTACCATCTGTGCAAGCTCTCTTGGAAAAGCACACGATGCTCTGGTACCGATGATCGAGGATGGAACCATCACAAACATCCAGTCCTCCGGTGTCCGTGGAAAGATCGGCGAAGCCATCTCCGCAGGAAAATTAAAAGGACTTGCCATCATGCGTTCCCATGGCGGACGTATCCGCGCCATCCAGACCGGTGAAACTGTCATCGATATCTCCTTTATCGGAGCACCGACCTGTGATGATTACGGAAACTGTAAAGGTGTTGGCGGAAAAAGCGACTGCGGTGTCCTTTCCTATTCCTTCGTAGACGGAAACCATGCCAACAAAGTAGTTGCTGTCACAGACTGTCTGGTACCGTTCCCGAACTATCCTGCAGATATCAACATGACAAAAGTTGATTATGTCTGCGTGGTAGATCAGATCGGTATTCCGGAAAAGATCGCTTCCGGAGCAGCCAAACCAACTACAGATGTAAGAAAGCTGATGATGGCGGATTACTGTACACAGGTTGTTGTAAATACTCCGTATTTCAAAGACGGTTTTGCATACCAGACCGGTGTCGGCGGTGCCTCCATCGCATCTGCAGCATCTCTCGGAAAGATCATGAAAAAGCGCGGGATCAAAATGGGATTCGCAGTGGGCGGCATGTCCAAAGGCATGTGTGACCTTCTGGATGAGGGCCTGGTAGGAAAACTTCTGGATACACAGGATTTCGATACTTCCGCAGTAGAATCCGTAAAACGTCCGAATCATCACAGGATCAGTGCCGGCGCTTACGCAAATCCATTTAACAAAGGTGCATTTGTAAACAAACTGGACTACGTAGTTCTTGCCGCACTGGAGATCGATGTAAACTTTAACTGTAACGTTGTTGTGGGCTCCGATGGTGTGATCACAGGTGCACAGGGCGGCCATCCGGATGCAGCCATGGGCGCAAAATGTACCATCGTGATCTCTCCGCTGGTACAGGGACGTATCCCGGCGATCTGCTCTAATGTTACAACCGTTACCACACCTGGTGAGTCTGTAGATATTGTTGTCACAGATTACGGTGTTGCGGTAAACCCGGCACGTCAGGATCTTCTGGATGCACTGAAAAAAGCAAATTGTGTACCGTTGAAGACTATTGAAGAACTTCGCGATATCGCATATTCTATCACAGGTGAGCCTGAACCGGTTCAGTTTGGTGACCGAGTTGTAGGTATTATCGAAGGTCGTGAAGGCACCATCATGGATGTTGTCCGCCAGGTAAAACCATTTACCTTTAAAGAAGCATAAATCGAATCTATCGTTATGATATTGGTAACCACCCACAAATTATAAACCTCTCTATGAAAAGAAAGCTCTACTGCCATGGAGCTTTCTTTTTTTGTACGAAATTTTCCGGGACTTTCCTTTTTGGCATAACAGCATAATGACAGAGAATTAGATTTCGGGGCAGAGCTTTGTTATAGTTATCTTAAGAAGAAAAGAAAAGCAACCGGAGGAAAAACCGGATAAGGAGGAAATGATCATGATGACAAAAACAGTAAAAAATTACGCAACCGCAAATATCTTTGGACCATACATCTTAATAATGAGACAGGTTCCGGGACGCAGATGTTCCAACACCCCAAAAGAAAAAGACAGAGAAAGACAGCTGTTTCAGGTGATTGACGATTATGTAGAGCAGGCATAAATCCTGTTCTTCCATAAAACATAAGAGTGATAGGAGGAGTGATCTCATGTATGCAAGAGCGAATGCGGCAGTGCTTACCTCTGCAGAAATAGAACAGTGTATCAAAAGTGCGATCCTTGGAGAAGTTTATACTACTCCAAAGCCAGGACTTGTAGATCGTCATGACAATGGTGCTCACCATGATATGAACGTGTATACTTTTGAAAGAAGCGCCGATGCCATCACTCCCTATCTGGCAAAAATGTTCTTTGAAGGATATTTCTGGAAAAGAAATCTCCAGAATCTTTTTCCCAGGATCCGCCGAACAGGAGTGCTGGCAGAAAAAGCCATGTTTCGTGCAACAGCCCAGGTCAACACTCATAAAGGACTGATTTTTACCATGGGAATCCTGTCCGCCTGCGCCGGACACTGCTATGCCAGGATTCGTCGGTTTGATACTGCAAAAATCCTTGCTTCTGCCAGCGAAATGACGGAAAAAGCGCTGGAAGCAGATTTCTATGAAATGAGTCAGAGAACACCGGTAACTCATGGAGAGATCCTTTTTCAGAAATACAAAGAACGTGGAATCCGTGGAGAGGCCCAGAAAGGTTTTCCTATCATTGGAAAAACAGCGCTTCCTCTGGTGAGACAGTACCGTGCCATCGGGCTTGATGAGAACCGTTCCAATATCAATGTTCTGCTGCGGATCATGATGGAATTAAAGGATACCAATGTCTGGAGCCGTGGATCCTACGCAGATGTCATATGGATCCAGGAGCAGGCAGAAAAAATCTGGAAACCGGGCGGCGCTTTTTTTGAAACCGGCATGAAAAAGATCGAGAAGCTGAATCAGGAATGCATCCGCAGAAATCTAAGCCCCGGCGGTGCGGCGGATCTGCTGGCGGCAACCCTGTTCTTATACCAGCTGGAAAAAATGATATAGGAGAAAAGGACATGGCTGCTGAAAATACTTTCCATTTTCCAAAACCAGGACAGCGGATCCTTCGCTCTGTGATCGCTGTGGCATGCTGCTTCTGTGTGTTTTATCTTCGAAACAGAGAAGGAATCCCGTTTTATTCCGCACTGGCAGTTCTTCAGTGTATCCAGCCTTATCAGGACAGTATGGCTCAGGTGGCAAAAAAAAGAGTCACAGGAACTTTTGTGGGCGCTTTCTGGGGACTGGTGATCATTCTGAGCCAGATGTATCTGTTTCACGGAAGTCTTATGGACACTTTTCCCGGATACATGTTGATTTCACTTTTTACGGGAATTGTTATTTACTCTACCGTTGTTCTGAACTGTAAAAATACTGCTTATTTTTCATGCGTGGTGTTTTTAAGTATAACGGTCATGCATATGACAGACGCAAGTCCGTTTCTCTTTGTATTTAACCGTGTACTGGATACCCTGATCGGAGTTGGGATCGCACTGATCGTAAATACCGTGCATCTTCCAAGAAAACGGCAGAAAGATGTTCTTTTTGTTTCCGGAATTGATGACACCCTTCTCAATCAAAAAGATCAGATGTCCGCATACAGCAGGATCGAACTGAACCGCCTGATCGATTCCGGGGCAAAGTTCACCGTATCTACCGGGCGTACTCCTGCAACGATCCGGGAATCTCTTCCTGGGATTCATCTGAAACTTCCGGTGATCGCCATGGATGGAGCAGTGTTGTACGATCTGAACGAAAATTCCTATCTTATGAAATATCAGATGTCAACGTCCCAGGCACAGACGATCTGTGATTTTCTTGACCGGAAAGGAATTTCTTATTTTACAAACTGTGTAGTGGATGATCTTCTGGTAATTTATTATGACCGGCTGATCTCACCTCTTCATCAGGAAGTTTATGAACGGAGACACCGGTCTCCTCATCGCAATTACGTCCAGAAAACTCAGCCGGTATACGAAAACGTGGTATATCTGTATCTTCTGGATAAAAAAGAAGTCATGGAAAAACTTTACCGGGAACTGATGGAGCAGCAGTGGATCGGCAGTTACCGTGTGGCTTTTCATGATTCCATCCGATATCCCGGATGTGCCAACATCAAGATCTACATCAAAGATGCTACCCGGGAAAATATGCTCCGGAATTTAAAAGCACTGCTGAATCTGGATAAAGTGATTACATTCGGAAGTGTGGAAGGCAGATACGATGTCTGTATCGAAGATACCGGGAAAGATGAAATGGTAAAAACATTAAAAAAGCTGTACGAACCAGTTGGTCTGGAAAAAGAAACTGTCAGATAACTCCCGGTTGCATTTTGGGAACCTGCGGCTTATAATAAAATGCGGATATATCTTTTGTGGTATAT
Organism: Blautia sp. MSJ-36; assembly: GCF_018917985.1. Taxonomy (NCBI): domain Bacteria; kingdom Bacillati; phylum Bacillota; class Clostridia; order Lachnospirales; family Lachnospiraceae; genus Blautia; species Blautia sp. MSJ-36. The sequence goes on from NZ_JAHLPQ010000001.1 coordinate 358,790, forward strand.
CCGCGTTTTTTATATCAACAGAAATTATTTTTCAGGAGAAAAAACATGATTTTTCCTATAAAAGCCGTGATATTTGATGCGGACGGTGTCCTTCTGGACTCTCTTTCTATCTGGAGGGAACTTGGAAAACGATATATCACAGATCTGGGATATCAGCCGGTTGCGGGAATGGAAGAGATCCTTTTTCCCATGAGTATGGAGCAGGGAGCGGCATGGCTGAAAAGCAAGTTCGCTCTTGGGCTTTCCGAAGAAAAGATCGTGGAAGATCTGAAAGTTCGGATCCAAAACTACTATTTTGAGGAAGTCCCGGCAAAATCAGGCGCCAGAGAACTTCTTGCATGCCTTGCCAAAAAGAAAATCTCGGCTGTGGTGGCAACTTCAAGCCCCAAAGAACATATCTGCCGGGCACTAAAGCGAAACGGCCTTCTTTCTTTTTTTAAAAAAATCTATACCACCAGTGAGATCGGAGAAAGCAAATATTCTCCGAAGATCTATCTTACAGCAGCGAAAGTGCTGGGAACGGAGCCATCCAGGACACTGGTAGTGGAAGATTCTCTCTATGCACTGCAGACCGCAGGAAAAGCTGGATTTCTGACTGCAGGCATCTATGACGCATTGGGAGAACCGGATCAGGAGCAGTTAAAAAATGACGCACATATCTACTGCCAGAATCTGACAGAATTACAGAATCATATATTTACAGAAAACGGAGGAAACGAAAGATGAAAACAGCATTAACCATCGCAGGCAGCGATTCCAGCGGAGGTGCAGGGATCCAGGCCGATATCAAGACCATGATGGCAAACGGAGTATACGCCATGAGTGCCATCACCGCACTGACTGCCCAGAACACCACCGGTGTCGCAGCCATCCAGAATGCAACGGCAGAATTTCTGGGCCAGGAACTGGACTGTATTTTTACGGATATTTTTCCGGATGCAGTAAAGATCGGAATGGTTTCCGAAAGTGATCTGATCTGTATGATCTCCAAAAAACTCCGCCAGTATCAGGCGAAAAATATCGTGGTAGACCCGGTTATGGTGGCTACCAGCGGTGCAAGGCTGATCAGCGAAGAGGCTGTGGATGTTCTGAAAGAAGAACTGTTTCCTCTTGCGGATCTTCTCACTCCCAATATCCCGGAAACGGAAGTGCTTACCGGACGAAAGATCAGAAACACCGAAGATATGATCGAAGCCGCAAAGCAGGTTTCCGAACAGTATCACTGTGCAGTTCTCTGCAAGGGCGGCCATAAGCTTAATGATGCCAATGATCTTCTCTATGAGAACGGAACGTATCAGTGGTTTGAGGGAAAAAGGATCGACAATCCCAACACCCACGGAACAGGATGTACTCTTTCCTCAGCCATCGCATCCAACCTTGCAAAAGGATTTTCCATGGTGGAATCTGTAAACCGTGCCAAGGACTATATTTCCGGAGCTCTTGCTGCCATGCTGGATCTCGGAAAAGGAAGCGGCCCTATGGATCATGGTTTTGCAGTAAAAAACAGTTATACAGAGGAGGCATAAGGTTATGACAGTTACAGAACGGATCACCGCTCTTCGAAAACAGATGAAAGAAAAGGGAATCGATGCTTATCTGGTTCCGACCGATGATTTTCACGGTTCCGAGTATGTAGGAAATTATTTTAAATGCAGGAAATACATTACCGGATTTACCGGTTCTGCCGGAACTGCCGTCATCATGGAGGACATGGCAGGGCTCTGGACAGACGGAAGATATTTTATCCAGGCTGCACAGCAGTTAGAGGGAACACCGGTTACTCTGTTTAAGATGGGAGAACCGGATGTACCGACGATCCATAAATTTCTGGAAGAAAATCTGAAAGAAGGAATGTGTCTCGGCTTCGACGGCCGTACTGTCAGCGCAGAAGAAACAGAGGAACTGAAAAAAATCCTTCGGGAAAAACAGGTACGTTTTTCTGTAAATGAGGATCTGATCGGAAATATCTGGGATGACCGCCCGGCACTTTCCTGCGAACCGGTAATGGAATTATCCGAAAAATGGGCCGGAAGATCCAGAGCAGACAAGATCCAGGAAATCCGCAGCAAACTGAAAGAAAAATGCGCAGATCTTTTTGTACTCACCTCTCTGGATGATATTGCGTGGCTTCTGAATATCCGCGGAAATGATATCCACTGCTGCCCGGTAGTGCTTTCCTATCTTGCAATGGATGAGAGAGAAATCCGGCTTTTTGCCAATGAAAAAGCTTTTCCGGATTCAGTAAAAGAAGCTCTGGCCGCAGATGGTGTTACCATCTATCCATATGAGGATATTTACACTTATGTACAGACGATCCCTGAAGAGAAAAAAGTATATCTTTCAAAAAGCAATGTAAACAGCCGCCTGGTCAGCAACATTCCGTCCGGAGTAACGATCCTGAATGGAGAAAACCTGACTCTTCTTCCAAAAGCTATCAAAAATGAAACCGAAGTCCAGAATGAAAAGACTGCTCACATCAAAGATGGCGTGGCAATGGTGAAATTCATCCACTGGCTGAAAAAGAATGTGGAAAATCAGGAGATCACAGAACTTTCCGCAGCGGATAAACTCTATGAATTTCGTTCCGGTCAGGAGAACTTCCAGGGAAACAGCTTTGATCCTATCATTGCCTACGGTGCACATGGAGCCATTGTCCATTACGGTGCAACAGAAGAAACCAGTATCCCACTGGAGCCAAAAGAACTGGTTCTGATGGATACCGGCGGACATTATCTTGAAGGAACTACAGATATCACTCGTACCGTTGTACTTGGCCCGGTTACTGAAAAAGAAAAAAAATATTTCACAGCAGTACTTCGTGGGCATCTGAATCTGGCAGCCGCAAAATTCCGCTATGGCTGTACCGGACTGAATCTGGATGCTCTGGCAAGAGGACCACTCTGGGCTATGGGAGAGGATTACAACCACGGAACCGGTCATGGAGTAGGTTATCTTCTCAATGTACACGAAGGCCCCCAGAGTTTCCGCTGGAAAAATCTTTTAGATCGTCCGGCCCCTGTTCTGGAAGAAGGAATGATCACTTCCGATGAACCTGGATACTATGCGGAAAATGAGTTTGGTATCCGTCATGAAAACCTTGTAGTCTGCAAAAAAGCTGAAAAAACAGCCTACGGCCAGTTTATGAAATTTGAACCTCTGACTCTGGTACCTTTTGACCTGGAAGGCATAGATCCAGCCCAGATGGAAGCAGGAGAACGCACTTTGCTCAACCAGTATCATGCTCTTGTATATGAGAAAATTTCTCCATATCTGGATGAGGAGGAAAAATGCTGGTTAAAAGAAGCCACACAGGCAATCTGATCCGGAATTAACGGTTACATTTGACAAAAAATTCTTGACCTGAACCTAGGTTTAGATTGTATCATAAAAACAGCGAAATTTTTTATGAACATAACACAGGAGGGATTACAAATGGCACACAAAAAAATCGTACCTGGAACAGGCGGAGAACATTACATTCCTTATAAGGAGCGTTCCGGAGAGAAATCCATCGTATATTTTACAGAGGATCTTTCCGCCGAAGGACTGAAGAAGATTTTCGAGCGTGTAAGCGGCAGCCTTAATGGTAAGATCGCAGTCAAACTTCACACAGGAGAGTAGCACGGACCAAATATCATCCCTGCACCATGGGTAAAGGAACTGATCGCAGATAAGATCCCGGAAGCCCATATCGTAGAGACAAACACCTACTACGAGGGAGACCGTTACACAACGGAGAAACATCGTGAAACTCTGAAGGTAAATGGCTGGACATTCTGCCCGGTAGATATCCTGGATGAGGACGGAACTACCATGTTCCCGGTAAAAGACGGAAAATGGTTTACAGAGATGAGCGTTGGAAAAAATCTGGAAAACTATGATTCCCTGCTTGTCCTGACACATTTCAAAGGCCACACTATGGGCGGCTTCGGCGGCTCCAACAAGAACATCGGTATCGGCTGTGCAGACGGACGTATCGGTAAGGGAATGATCCATACGGTAGAAGGTTCCGACAATCTGTGGAGTATTGCAGAGGAAGAACTGATGGAGCGTATCACAGAGTCCACCAAATCTGTAGTTGACCACTTCGGAAAGAATATCGTATTTATCAATGTCCTTCGAAACATGTCTGTTTCCTGCGATTGTGAGGGTGTTGGAGCAGCACCGGTCGTAACACCGAATATCGGAATCGTCGCATCTACAGATATTCTTGCGGCAGACCAGGCCTCTGTAGACCTTGTGTATGCACTGAAAGATTCTGATCATAAAGATCTGGTAGAGCGAATTGAGACACGTCACGGCCTCCGCCAGCTCAGCTATATGAAAGAAATGCACATGGGAAATGACAGATATCATCTCATCAACATTGACGAAGATGATAAAGAGATCCTTCCTGCAGATGCAGTAAAGAATGTAAAACCATTCCAGAGATAAGAATATTTCACAAAATGTGAAAGATCCTTAAAACAGAAAAGGGCGCATGTATCCATAAAATGTGGAATTTCATGCGCTCATTTTCGTGTTATAATAGAGAAAAATCCAAACAGCGAGGTACTTAATGCCTATGAAAACAGAAAACAGAATCAATCACTACATCGATCTTCATGCACATCTCGATGGCTGTATTACCGTGGATATTGCAAAAAAACTTGCCGCATTGCAGCAGATTACACTTCCGGCCACAACAGACGAAGAACTTCTTTCCCTTCTTTCTGTGCCGGATACCTGCGAAAATCTCAATGATTTCCTGAAATGTTTTGACCTGCCCCTTTCCCTTCTACAGACAGAAGAAGCTTTGGAAGAAGCCGTTTATCTTATCCTTTCTGAAATGAAAAAAGACGGTGTGATCTACGCAGAACTCCGTTTTGCCCCACAGTTCCATACACAAAAAGGAATGACTCAGGAAACAGCGATCCAGTCTGCGTTACGTGGCCTGAAAAAATCGCCTATCCCTGGAAATCTGATCTTATGCTGTATGCGTGGCGATTCCAACCAGAAAGAAAATCTGGAAACCCTGGAGCTGGCAAAAAAATATCTTGTAAAAGATGGCGGCGTAGTTGCCATTGACCTTGCAGGAGCCGAGGCACTTTTCCCAACGGAAAATTACGAGGATCTTTTTGCAAAAGCAGGAGAATACCAGGTTCCATTTACCATTCATGCAGGTGAAGCCGGAGACGCGGATGACGTAAAAACAGCCATCCATATGGGTGCGACCAGGATCGGTCACGGTGTGCGGATCGCAGGAAACGAAGAAGTGATGCAGCTTGTAAAAGATACAGGCGTTTTTCTGGAAATGTGTCCGACAAGCAACCGCCAGACAAAAGCAGTGGAAGAGATGTCCGCCTATCCGCTGAAAACATTTCTCGAAAAAGGGCTGAAAGTAACATTAAATACCGATGATCCGGCCATTGAAAGAACAACCCTTTCCCGGGAATTCCAGTACATGGAATCTTTGTTAAATCTTACAGAAGAACAGAAGAAGCAGCTGCTCCTTCATTCAGTGGAAGCAGCTTTCACCTCCAAGGACAGAAAACAGAAACTGAAAGAACAGCTCCTTTTCTGAACCAGATGAAAACTATTAGGAGAGAGGACAGCTATGGACACCAATTTTGAACACTACAAAGTATTTTATTATGTAGCAAAGTACGAAAACCTTACAAAAGCGGCATCCGTTTTAAAAACCAGTCAGCCGGCTGTTACAAGAACGATCCACAACCTGGAAAATATTCTTGGATGCAGATTATTCATCCGGAGCAAAACCGGAATGAAACTGACGCCGGAGGGTAATATCTTTTATGAATACGTAGCTGCCGGATGTGCCCAGTTTTTTAAGGGCGAAAATAATCTCAGCAATCTGATCAGCCTGGAAAATGGAACCATCTATATCAGTGCAACAGAAACAGCTCTTCACTGTTATCTGTTTGAAGCAGTCCGGGATTTCAATATCCTGTACCCGAATGTTCACTTCAAAATCCTGAATAACAGCACCACGGATTCCGTAAATGCATTGAAAGAAGGAAAAGTAGATCTGGCTGTTGTATCGGCAACTTTGCAGGTAGCGGCTCCTCTGAAAATGAAGATTGTAAAAAAATACAGAGATATCCTGATCGGCGGAAGCAGATTTGAAAAACTGAAAGACAGGGAACTTTCCCTTGGAGAGCTTTCCAACTGTCCGTGGGTCAGTCTGACAGCGGAAGCCATTACCAGGAAATTTCTGGATTCTTACTTCGAACAGCATGGGCTGCAGTTTTCACCGGATGTGGAGCTTGCCACAACCGATATGATTCTTCCCGCTGTCCGGTATAATCTGGGAATTGGATTCATTCCCAGAGAATTTGCCCAGGATGATCTGGGATCTGGAAAGGTTTTTGAGATTCAGGTAAAAGAAGCGCTTCCGGAAAGAAACATTCTGGTAATTCACGATACCGAATATCCTCAGAGCATTGCTTCAAAAGCATTTCAGAAATTTCTCACGGAAAGAGAAGCAGAAAAAACAAAGTAAAATACAGGGCAGGTACACCGTGCGATTACATGGTACCTGCCCTGTATTTATATGGTTGGAGGATTTTTACTTATGCCATTCCCAGTTTCTGATCTCTTCAAGATCCTGGCCATATTCTGCAATATACTGCTTATGTTCAACAAGCTTGTCGTTCATCTTCTGGATTAAGAAGGAACCTTTGTTGCCAAGCTGCGGGAGATGCATGATAGCATCTTTTACCAGGTTGAAACGGTCGATCTGGTTCTGGACACGCATATCAAACGGAGTAGTGATAGTACCTTCCTCCTGATAGCCATGAACAGAGATGTTGTGGTTATGACGCTCATAAGTAAGCTCATGGATCAGAGTCGGATATCCGTGGAATGCAAAGATCACTGGTTTATCTTTTGTGAAGATCGCATCATACTCTGCATCACTTAAGCTGTGCGGATGTTTGTGGTCGGATTCCAGTTTGAACAGGTCCACAACGTTTACAACACGGATCTTAAGCTCCGGCATTTCATCACGAAGGATGGTAACAGCAGCCATGATCTCAAGGGTAGGAGTATCACCGCAGCAGGCCATAACAACATCCGGTTCCTCGCCACAGTCGTTGCTTGCCCACTCCCAGATGCCGATACCCTGTGTGCAGTGCTTAACAGCCTGTTCCATAGTCAGCCACTGGCAGCTTGGATGTTTGGAAGCTACGATGGCATTGACATAGTTCTTACTCTTGATGCAGTGATCAAAGCAGGAGAGTAAGCAGTTCGCGTCTGGCGGGAGATACATACGTACCACGTCTGCCTTTTTGTTGGCAATGTGATCCAGGAATCCCGGATCCTGATGTGTAAATCCATTATGATCCTGCTGCCATACATTAGATGTAAGAATGAAGTTCAAGGAAGCGATCGGCTGTCTCCAGGAAAGCTGATTGCAGACTTTCAGCCATTTTGCGTGCTGAGCGGCCATGGAGTCAACGATACGGATAAATGCCTCATAACTTGCGAAGAATCCGTGACGGCCTGTAAGAAGATATCCTTCCAGCCATCCCTCACACATATGCTCACTGAGCATACTGTCCATGATACGTCCGTCTCTTGCAAGACAGTCATCAGTGTCAAGCAGCTCCGCATTCCAGTCACGTTTCTGGTACTCAAATACTTTGTACAGACGGTTGGACATACTCTCATCCGGTCCGAAAATACGGAAGTTTTTGTTCTCCTCATTGAGTTTGAAGATATCTCGGATGTATCCGCCAAGCTCGATCATATCCTGGGCTTTAGTTTTTCCTGGCTGAACATCAATGCCATATTCACGGAAATCCGGGAGACGAAGATCTTTCAGAAGAAGACCGCCGTTTGCATGTGGGTTGGCACCAAGACGTGCATTTCCCTTAGGAGCCAGTTCTGCAAGCTCCGGAATCAAGCGGCCGTTCTCATCGAACAGCTCCTGCGGACGGTAGCTTGTCAACCATTCTTTCAGAAGATCAAGATGCTCCGGTTTCTCCATAGAGATCGGAACCTGATGAGCACGGAAAGATCCTTCGATCTGAAGTCCGTCAACAACCTTAGGACCTGTCCATCCCTTCGGAGTACGAAGAACGATCATAGGCCATACTGGACGCTCCGGATCATTGTTTTCACGTGCATTTTTCTGGATCGCTTTGATCTCCTCAATAACAGTATCCATGGTTTCAGCCATCTTCTTGTGCATGGTCATCGGGTCGTCGCCTTCAACGAAATATGGTTTCCAGCCGCAACCCTTGAAGAAGCACTCAAGCTCTTCATGAGAAAGACGGGAGAAAATAGTCGGGTTGCTGATCTTATATCCGTTTAAGTGAAGACAAGAAAGAAGGGATAAAATTATGATTATGTGGGCTGTTCTTATGGTCGTTTTATTTGTTCTTGCGTTTGCGGGAATTTTATATCTGTCCAACAGAATCGGACATTTTTCTTTCGTCAGAAATCTGTCCCATGGAAAAAAACGTCTTGCCTTAGTTTACGGATTTTTGATCACAATTGTATTTACGGCAGTCATCTGGTTTCTGTGGAGATCAATGAATGCAATTGTCTGTGTTCTTCATTTACTGATATTCTGGATGATCAGTGACGGAATTTTTTCTCTTATAAAGAAACACCGTGAAAAAAGTTTTTCCAGATATTATGCTGGTATCACAGCGATTATTTTTACGATGTGTTATCTTGGCACCGGCTGGTATCTGGCTCATCACGTGTGGGAAAAAAACTATCGGATCCAGACAGAGAAAGAAGTTGGGAATCTTAAAGTAGCAGTGTTCTCAGATTCCCATGTTGGAACTACGTTTCATGGAAAAGGCTTTGAGGAACATATGAAAACCATCGAAGCCCAGAATCCGGCGTTGACCTTGTATTTTCCGGCCACACCCACGGCGGCCAGCTTTTTCCTCTTATGACTATCGAAAACCTCATAAATATTACACTGGATAACCGGATCTATGGCTATGAAAAAAGAAACAATACCAGTTTCATCTTTCTGGTATAGATCTGGATTGGATATGAAATTAACCTCTTTTCAAAAGAGCAGAAGTATTGTATTATGGTAACAATTCGGTCTTTTTGTCCGATATATCTGTAATGTACAGAAATAGAGTAACTTATGATAAAAATTCTGTTGTGAGGAGGATTTATGTTCGAAACGATTATTGACGCAATCAACACATTTCTCTACAGCAAATTGCTGATTGTGATATTAATTGGTTCTGGTATCTACTTTACTATCCGGACCAGATTTCCGCAGGTACGTTTATTCAGAAACGCCTGCAGTGCTGTAATGGAAAAGCCGGAGGGAGAAGAAAGTGTATCATCTTTTCAGGCGCTGATGGTTTCCACAGCATCCCGTGTAGGCACAGGTAACATTGTGGGAGTGTCTTCCGCTATTTGCATCGGTGGCGTGGGCTCCGTATTCTGGATGTGGATCATTGCCATTCTTGGCAGTGCATCAGCTCTGGCAGAGAGTACACTGGCGCAGATATATAAGAAAAAAGGGAAAGACGGCCAGTGCTACGGCGGCCCGGCGTACTACATAGAGGCGGCATTGCACAGCAGAGGACTGGCAGTGCTTTTCTGTATAGCCATGATCCTGACTTACGCGTTTGGATTTAATATGCTGGCCTCCTACAATCTGCAGTCTACATTTTCCGGTCAGCCATTTTATAATGCAGAGATCACCCCATGGATCATTGGAGGAATTCTGGCGCTGGTGACAGGATGGTGTCTGTTAGGTGGCGGTAACAGAATTGTGAAAGTAACTTCTACTTTAGTGCCATTTATGGGAATTATATATATTCTGATATCCCTGCTGGTAGTAATACTGAATATCGGACAGCTTCCGTCAGTAATGGCACAGATTTTCGAAGAAGCATTTGATTTTAAAGCAATTTTTGCCGGATTTGCCGGATCAGCTATGATGCAGGGAATCCGAAGAGGTCTGTATTCCAATGAGGCAGGTATTGGTTCTGCACCAAATGCGGCAGCTTCTGCAATGGTCAGTCATCCGGTCAAGCAGGGACTGGTACAGATGTTGTCGGTGTTTATTGACACATTATTATTGTGTACTGCAACTGCCATGATGTGCCTGGTATCTGGAGTGACACCGGTAAAAGAGCTTCAGGGAGCACCGTGGGTGCAGGCAGCACTTTATAAGACCCTTGGCTCTTTTGGACCATATTTTATCATGATCGCAATGGTATTATTTGCTTTCACCACATTGCTGGGAAATTGTTTCTACTGTGATAATCTGCTGACTTATATCCTTAAAAAGCAGCCGGGTAAGAAATTCATGACAGGATTTCGCCTTGTATCAGCACTGGTGGTGTTTTTGGGAGCGGGAATGGAGATGACATTACTGTGGCATATCTCTGATGTACTGATGGGGGTAATGGCACTGATCAACATTCCGGTAATCCTGCTATTGTCCAATACCGTATTAAAAGCATTAAAAGATTACGAAGGACAGATCCGGCAGAAAAAAAATCCTGTATTCTTCAGTAAAAATATTGATCTGAAGCAAAAAACAGATTACTGGAATTAAAGCACCTGTGAATAGCAGTAAAATGTAATATAACAGTAAAAATAGCAGATAACATACCACTATATTATATGCGGAGGATACCTTGCTGTGTTCTCCGTTTTTTCACATAATTAAAGATAACTATTTCACATAAATTATACTTGAGGTAACACTACTGAAATAAGGAGTGGAAAACTATGATCTATACATACAAATATAAATCACCGTTAGGAGAAATTTTACTGGCAGCAGATGAAATTGGGCTTACAGGCTTATGGTTTGAAGGACAGAAATACTTTGCGAATACACTCCCGGACGAGAGAATTTTACAGGAAACGGAGATCCTTGCAGAAACAAAAAAATGGCTGGATATCTATTTCTCCGGTGAAAAGCCAACATTTACACCTCCTCTTCATCCTGCGGGATCAACATTCAGACAGGCAGTGTGGCAGATTTTGTTAAAGATTCCTTACGGACAAACAATCACGTACGGAGAAATTGCCAGTAAAATAGCGGAAAGGGAAAATATTTCCCATATGTCCGCTCAGGCTGTTGGAGGTGCAGTTGGACATAATGAAATTTCCATTATCATTCCCTGTCATCGGGTAGTTGGCACAAATGGCAGTCTTACAGGATATGCAGGAGGAATTGATAGAAAAATTTCACTGCTTAAGCTGGAACATGCAGATATGAGCCGTTTCTTTGTACCAAAGAGTAAATTGACAGCAAAGGAGCAAGCATGAAGGGAAACATCATTTACAAAAAAATAATCCCGGCCAGATCTCCGGAATATGCAGAGTTTCCAGAAAGCCTGCATCCGGATATCCGGGATTTTCTGGCCGGACAGAATATAAAGGCTCTCTATACCCACCAGGCAGAAGCTTTTTTCCATGCTATGGATGGAGAAAATGTCGTGATCACTACACCTACTGCCAGTGGTAAATCCCTGTGCTTTTATCTGCCGGTGGTGGAGGAAATCCTGAAAAATCCTGTGACCCGTGCGATCTTTATTTATCCCACGAAAGCTCTGGCAGCTGATCAGTACCGTGCGCTGATCCCCTGGGTGGAAGCGCTTGGTGAGCATCGTTTATCTGTCGGCGTATATGACGGAGATACACCGCCTGCTGAGCGAAAAAGGATCCGGGAACGTGCCAATATCATCCTTACCAATCCGGATATGTTAAACGGCTCCATGCTTCCAAATCACAGCAAATATGGATTCGACTTTATTTTTTCCAATCTGAAATACATTATTCTGGATGAACTGCATGTATACAGAGGAGCTTTTGGCTCCCATCTGGCCAATGTATTTCGCCGTTTAACCAGAATCTGCAGATATTATCACGCAGATCCTCAGTTTTTATGCAGTTCCGCCACCATTGCCAATCCCCTGGAACTTGCGGAAAAGATCTGCGGAAGATCTTTTATCAATATCGCCAGAAGCGGTGCAGGAATATCAGAGCGGATCTATTGCCTGGTCCAGCCAGAAGAGAAACTGAATAAAGATGGCATCCACTACGGAAAAGAATCTGTTATAAATGTTGCAGCGGACCTTCTTCCTCAGCTGATGGAACGAAGGGAGAGCTTTCTGGCATTTGCCAGATCCAGAAAAAATGTGGAGATCCTGGTGAAAGAAACCAGAGACCATCTGGATGCGGCAGGGTTCTTAGGGACAGCCAGAAAAGAAGAAATCTCCGGGTACCGTGGCGGTTACACTCCTCTGGAGAGAAAAAGCATCGAACAGCGTATGATCTCAGGGGATCTTCTTGGCCTTGTATCCACCAATGCATTAGAACTGGGAATCGATATCGGAAAGATCAGTACAACGGTACTGGCCGGTTATCCGGGAACAAGAGCATCTTTCTGGCAGCAGACAGGCCGTGCAGGACGAGGAAGTGGAAAATGCACCAATTATCTGATTCTTGCCAACCTTCCCATGGATCAGTATATCGCTCTGGAACCGGAATGGCTTTTTGAACACAGCAGTGAAAATGCCATCGTTGATCCAGACAATCTTCTGATCCAGCTTGCACATATCCGGGCTGCGGCAGCGGAACTTCCGTTAACCCTGGATGATGGTGCATTATTCCCGGTGCCATACGTTCCGGTTCCCATCCTGGCATGATAGATCCGTTTGTGTCGGAAGCAATTGAATGGAACATGTCTTCCGGATTTAATGCATCAACAGCAGCCTGAGTATAGGCAAGGACGGTAGAACCGTCAGGATGTTTTCTTGCAAGCTCCGTTCGCGTCCAGTCGAAAACCGGCATGAAATTATAGCATACGAGATGAATATCTTCTTTTCCCAGATTTTCAAGTGTTTCGATATAGTTGTTAATATAGAGGTCACGGTCTTTATTTCCGATTTTGATCGCATCGTGAACATTGACGCTTTCAATTCCGGATACATGCAGCCCGTTTGCTTCTACCTCTTCTTTCATTGCGTGGATACGTTCCCTGCTCCAGATTTCTCCCGGAGCCGTATCGTACAAGGTTGTGATCACTCCGGTTACTCCGGGAATCTGTCGAATTTGTTTTAAGGTTACCGTATCAAAACTTGAGCCATACCATCTCAATGTCATTTCCATAGTATTTAAGATCCTTTCTTTTTGTGAATGTTGTTTTTTGTTAATTTTATTATAAGAAAATATATGGAAAATACGATTGGCAGAATTGTTGTATACATTGCCAAAGTTGCGGTAAAATGATATGCTGATTTTATTGGATAGGAACGATATTTCGGTGGTTCGGAGGCGGAAGATGAGAAAGAAGTTAAACACCCAATTTAATACAAGGCAGTATATCCATACATTATATCCATGTACATAATGCATGGATGAGTATCGATCTAATCACAGGAATCATCAAAGAGAAATGAAACGGTACTTGTACCAGGAAAGGAATAAGGATGAATAGAGAGGAAGCAAGAAAAAAAGCGGAAGCGCTAGTTGCCAAAATGACGGTAGAAGAAAAAGCAGGGCAGCTGAAGTTTGATGCACCGTCAATTGAACGCCTTGGAATTCCCGCTTATAACTGGTGGAATGAGGCTCTTCACGGAGTGGCCCGGGCCGGAACTGCTACTGTTTTCCCGCAGGCGATCGCACTGGCTGCAATGTTTGATGATAAAAAACTAAAAGAAATTGCAGATGTAATCGCAGAAGAAGGAAGAGCAAAGTATCATGCATTTTCCAGGGAAGGGGACAGGGATATTTACAAAGGCCTTACGTTCTGGTCTCCCAATGTCAATATTTTCAGGGATCCTCGATGGGGAAGAGGACATGAAACTTATGGAGAGGATCCTTATCTGACTTCAAGACTTGGGGTCGCATTTGTAAAAGGACTTCAGGGCGATGGGGATACAATGAAGGCAGCAGCCTGTGCAAAGCATTTTGCAGTACATTCCGGACCAGAAGCACTCCGACACGAATTTGATGCGAAGGCTTCTCCAAAAGATTTGTATGAAACTTATCTTCCAGCTTTTGAAGCCCTTGTGAAGGAAGCGGACGTTGAAGCTGTAATGGGAGCTTATAACCGGACAAATGGCGAACCATGCTGTGGAAGTAAAACATTGCTGAAAGATATATTAAGAGATGACTGGGGATTCAAAGGACATGTTGTATCAGACTGCTGGGCAGTCCGGGATTTCCATTTGAACCACAAAGTGACGGAAGGGCCAAAAGAATCTGTAAAAATGGCGCTGGATGCGGGCTGTGACCTAAACTGCGGATGCACGTATGCTTATATAATGGCTGCGCTGAAGAAGGGACTGATCACGGAAGAGCAGATTACCAGATCCTGTGTCAGACTGTATACAACGCGGTTTCTATTAGGATTATTTGATGGAAGTGAATATGACAGTATTCCTTATGAAGTTGTGGAGTGTGAGGGACATAGAAAACTTGCGGTCACAGCGGCAGAGAAAGGAATCGTTCTTTTAAAGAATGATGGAATCCTTCCTTTAGATAAAAGCAGAATAAAGACAATTGGTGTAATAGGACCAAATGCAAACAGCAGAAGAGTGCTTTCTGGAAATTATCACGGAACTTCCTCACATTATGTAACTGTTTTGGATGGAATCCAAAAGGAAGCAGGAGAAACCTGCAGAGTTCTGTATTCAGAAGGCTGCCATCTGTATAAGGATAAGACCGAGCCTCTAGCATGGCAGGATAATCGGATCTCGGAAGCGATAATTACTGCAAAACACAGTGATCTTGTTGTTCTTGTGCTTGGCCTGGATGAAACCGTTGAGGGAGAAGAACCGGATGAGGGAAATGCAGGTCAGGCAGGAGACAAGGAATCTCTGGAGCTTCCTCTTTGTCAGCAGAAGCTTCTGGAAGCTGTTGCAACAGCTGGAAAACCAGTTGTCACCGTATTAATGTCAGGAAGTGCAATGGATCTTCGTTATGCAGATCAACATACAAATGCAGTTCTTGAAGCCTGGTATCCGGGTGCTGAAGGCGGAACAGCACTGGCAGACATATTATTTGGCAAGGTGTCCCCAAGCGGAAAGCTTCCAGTTACATTCTATTATGATACCGATGATCTTCCGGAGTTTACCGATTATTCCATGGAAAACAGAACTTACCGGTATATGAAGAAGGAAGCATTATATCCCTTCGGATTTGGGCTTACCTACGGAGATGTATTTGCAGAAGCTGCGGAATTTACGGAAAAGCCACAGAAACATAAGAATTTAAAATTAAAATGTACTGTAAAAAATGAAGGTCTGGCAGACACCGACGATGTAGTGCAGGTTTATATCAAGGACTGGAAATCAAAATATGCGGTAAGAAATTATCACCTCTGTGCATTCAAACGAGTACATCTGAATGCCGGAGAAAAAGAAACTTTTGAAATAGAAATTGATAAAGATGCATTGCAGATTGTGGATGAAGAAGGAAAAAGGTATATAGACAGTGATGAATTTTCTGTTTATATTGGAACTTCCCAGCCGGATCGCCGAAGTGAAAGGCTATTAAAAAGAAAGCCTTTAGAACTTCGATTCAATATAGAATGATCTGAGTCTTTGATAAAATAAGCCGAAAACAATTTTAATAAAATTTTCTCATCACAGTATCTTGAACCTCCTGCCCGGATATGTTAAACTTAATAAGTTTTAAAAATGCAACTAACTACTATCTGGCCATGTTTATACACAGATCTAAAAAGCAATTTTCACTGTGGCACAAACATGGTCAGATTTAAGATAAAACGGTGTTACACCGTATAGAATAGGAGATTATAGATAGAATGGCATTGAGTCCAATGATGAAAGAATACGTAAAGACCAAAGAAGAATACAGCGATTGTATCCTTTTTTACCGTCTGGGCGATTTTTATGAAATGTTCTTTGATGATGCGCTGACTGCATCCAAGGAACTGGAGATTACACTTACAGGAAAAGACTGCGGACTGGAAGAGAGAGCGCCCATGTGTGGCGTTCCTTTTCATGCTGCGGAAACTTATATCAACCGATTGATTGAAAAAGGTTATAAAGTTGCCATCTGTGAACAGGTAGAAGATCCGAAAAAAGCCAAGGGTCTTGTAAAACGTGAAGTTGTCCGTATTGTCACACCGGGAACCACACTGGATGCCATGTCACTGGACGAGTCTAAAAACAATTATCTGATGTCCATTGTCTCCATCGGAGATCATTTTGGCTGTGCCATTGCAGATATCACAACCGGTGACTGCTTTCTCACAGAGCTGGATAAGCCTCAGAAACTTCTGGATGAAATCAATAAATTCACACCTGCGGAGATCATTTGCAACGATGCGTTTCTTTTAAGTGGTGTGGATGTGGAGGATCTGAAAGGACGCCTTGGAATCTGCGTATTCGCCCTGGATCCCTGGTACTTTGACGATCAGCTGTGTCAGAAAACTCTAAAAGAACATTTTCATGTGGGAAATCTTGAGGGACTGGGAATCGGTGACTACGACAGCGGGATCATTGCTTCCGGTGCACTGTTTCTGTACCTGAAAGAAACACAGAAAACAGCACTTTCCCATATGGCAAGCATCCGTCCCTACTCTGCCGAAAAATACATGCTTATCGACAGCTCCAGCCGTCGTAACCTGGAACTTGTGGAAACCATGCGTGAGAAGCAGAAAAGAGGCTCTCTTCTCTGGGTACTGGATAAGACAAAAACGGCCATGGGTGCCAGAACACTCCGCTCTTATGTGGAGCAGCCACTGATCGATGCAGAGGAAATCGAAAAGAGACTGGGTGCCCTGGAAGAACTGAATGCCCGACCTATGGAACGGGATGAGATCCGGGAATACTTAAATCCGATCTATGACCTGGAACGTCTGATCAGCCGTATCAGTTACAAATCCGCCAATCCGAGAGATCTGGTTTCTTTTGCCTCTTCCCTGGAAATGCTTCCTTATATAAAACAGATTCTTTCCGATTTTAAGTCTCCACTGCTTACTAAAATCAATGAAGATATGGATCCACTGACAGATATTACTGCTCTAATCCGTAATTCCATCATCGATGATCCGCCCCTTGCCCAGAAAGACGGTGGTATTATCCGGGAAGGATATAACGAAGATGTAGACAAATTCCGCCGCTCCCGGACCGATGGAAAAAAATGGCTCTCTGAGTTGGAAGCAAGGGAGAGGGAACGTACCGGAATCAAAAGCCTGAAAATCAAGTACAATCGTGTATTTGGATATTCTCTGGAAGTTACCAATACTTTCAAAGATCTTGTGCCAGAAGATTATATCCGCAAACAGACCCTTACCAACGCAGAACGTTACATCACTCAGGAGCTGAAAGATCTGGAAGATCTGATCCTGGGAGCCGAAGATAAGCTTTATGCGCTGGAATTTGAGCTGTTTTCCAATATCCGTGATCAGGTTGGAGCGGAAGTTGTCCGTATCCAGCGTACTGCAAAAGCGGTGGCTGCACTGGATGTTTTTGCCTCCCTTGCACTGGTTGCACAGAGAAATAATTTTGTCCGCCCGAAGATCAATGAAACAGGCCTCATTGATATCCGAAACGGCCGTCATCCGGTTGTGGAGCAAATGATCGAAAATGATATGTTCATTCCAAACGATACCTATCTTGACAACCACAAAAAACGGATCTCCATTATCACAGGACCGAACATGGCCGGAAAATCCACATACATGCGCCAGACAGCCCTGATCGTACTGATGGCACAGATAGGAAGCTTTGTTCCGGCAGACAGTGCAAACATCGGTGTGGTGGATCGGATTTTCACCCGTGTGGGCGCATCCGATGACCTTGCAAGCGGACAGAGTACCTTTATGGTGGAGATGACAGAAGTTGCCAACATTCTTCGCAATGCCACTTCCCGAAGCCTTCTGATCCTGGACGAGATCGGACGTGGAACCAGTACTTTTGACGGCCTCTCCATTGCCTGGGCAGTGATCGAACATATCAGCAACACCAAGCTCTGTGGTGCCAAGACCTTATTTGCAACTCACTATCATGAGCTTACCGAGCTGGAGGGAAAACTTTCCGGTGTCAACAACTACTGTATTGCTGTCAAAGAAAAAGGCGACGATATCGTATTCCTGCGTAAGATTGTAAAAGGCGGCGCTGATAAGAGTTATGGTATCCAGGTAGCCAAGCTTGCCGGTGTTCCGGATTCCGTGATCCAGCGTGCCAAGGAACTGGTGGAAGAACTCAGTGACGCAGATATCACCGCAGCGGTAAAAGATCTGACTGCCCCGAAGAAAAAGCAGAAGATCACCTATGACCAGGTGGATATGGCACAGATGTCACTCTTTGACACGGTGCAGGATAATGATATCATTGAAGAGATCAAAGGCCTGGAAATCGGCAATCTGACGCCTATGGAAGCTTTGAATATTCTCTATAACCTGCAGAACAAAATAAAGAACCGGTGGTGATCCCTTGAGAAAAATTGCAGTTTTAGACCAGAATACCATTGATAAGATCGCGGCAGGAGAAGTTGTAGAACGGCCATCTTCTGTTGTAAAAGAACTTGTGGAAAACGCCATTGACGCAGGAGCTACCGCCATCACAGTAGAGATCACAGATGGCGGAAAAAAACTGATCCGAATCACGGATAACGGTTCCGGAATGGAAGCAGAGCAGGTTCCTCTTGCTTTTCTCCGACATGCTACAAGTAAGATTGAAAAAGTGGAAGACCTGACCCACATTGCCTCTCTGGGCTTTCGTGGCGAGGCTCTTTCCAGTATTGCCGCCGTCTCCCAGGTGGAACTGATCACAAAAACCCCTTCTGCCATCAGCGGTACCCGCTATGTGATCGAAGGTGGAAAAGAACAGTCCCTGGAGGAGATGGGTGCTCCGGAAGGAACCACCTTCCTGATCCGGAACCTTTTTTACAACACACCGGCAAGAAGCAAATTTCTGAAATCCGACATGACAGAAGCCGGTTACATCAATACGCTGATGGAACAGCTGGCACTTTCCCATCCGGAAATTTCCTTCAAATATATCCAAAACCGTCAGGTGAAACTGTCAAGTTCCGGGAACTACAGTGTAAAAGATGTGATTTACAGTGTTTACGGACGGGATATCGCCAAAGCGCTTCTGGAAGTTTCCTACGAAAATGATTTCATGAAGATCGAGGGATTTGTAGGAAAGCCGGAGATTTCCAGAGGAAACCGTACTTTTGAAAATTATTATATTAATGGCCGATATGTAAAAAATAAGATTATTACCAAGGCTATTGAGGACGGATATAAAGGCTTTGTCATGCAGCATAAATTTCCGTTTGTTTCCCTCCGGATTGAAATGGATGGCAATGACCTGGATGTCAATGTGCATCCGGCAAAAAGAGAAGTGCGTTTTGCCAGAGAGACGGAAGTTTATACAGCCATTTATGAAACTGTCCGCAAGGCTGTAACCCACAGAGAACTGATTCCGCAGGTATCTGTTGGAAAAGACGAATCGACATCACATAACGAGCAGATGAAGCCAGGAAATGTTCCGGAGCCTTTTGAGGTAAAAAGGCGGCAGGAGATGTACGGCCACCAGAACCGGACCGCAAATATATCTTCCCATATTGCACCACCAGCTTCTGAAGTACGTACATCCCCGGTTATATCTGTGCCTTACAGTAAACCGGCAAATAGTACAGTCTCCTATGGCTCAGCAAAAACAGCTCACAGTTCTTCAGCTTCTTCTACTGATAAATACAGGCATGTGGATTCTCTGCAGGAAAATCCCGTATATGGATCGCAGCCCTTTACAAAAGAAGAAGAGGAAATGTTTTCCGGTACACTGAAAGACGGAAAAAAAGAGAATTCCGCTGCAAAAACAGCTGATCCAGAAGTGATCTCTGAAAAGCCTGCGGAATCGACTCCTCCTTCGGTAAGCAGTGAGCCGGTTACGCCACGTGAACAGGAACAGCCAAAACAGCTGGAACTGTTCGAAGAACGGCTTCTTGCTCCTGAATCCAGAAGCCGCCACAGGCTGATCGGACAGCTGTTTGACACCTACTGGCTGGTACAGTTCGAGGATAATTTTTATATCATCGACCAGCATGCAGCCCATGAAAAAGTATATTATGAGCGATTCGTAAAGCTGTTTCAGTCCCAGAACATCCAGTCCCAGTATGTAAGCCCGCCGCTGATCGTTTCACTTAGCCTTGAGGAAGAAAATCTTCTGAAAGCAAACGAAAAGTATTTCCGGGATTTCGGTTTTGAGATCGAGCCTTTTGGCGGAAGAGAGTACAGTATCAGTGCAGTGCCATCCAGTCTTCTGGGAATGACAGAGGAAGAGCTGTTCCTGGAAATGCTGGACCATCTTAACGCAGACGGCTCCAAAGATGCATTTGAACTGTTTACCGCAAGGCTTGCAACTATGGCCTGCAAAGCTGCTGTAAAAGGCAATCATTCCATGTCACCTCAGGAAGCAGACAAGCTGATCGATGAACTTCTGACACTGGAAAATCCATATAACTGTCCTCATGGAAGGCCAACCATCATTGCCATGAATAAGACAGAGATTGAAAAAAAATTCAAACGTATCGTATAAGATACCTATCATAAACGGAGGAAATCTATGAAAAAACCTCTTATCGTCCTTACCGGACCTACTGCCGTGGGGAAAACAAAACTTTCCATTGCCCTTGCAAAAGCAGTAAACGGAGAGATCATTTCTGCAGATTCCATGCAGGTTTACCGCCACATGGATATCGGTTCCGCCAAGATCACACCGGAAGAAATGGATGGAGTTCCCCATCACCTGGTGGATGTACTGGATCCAACAGAAGATTTTAATATCGTTCTTTTTCAGCAGATGGCAAAAGAAGCTATGGATAAAATTTACACCAAAGGCCGGATCCCGATCCTGGTAGGCGGCACCGGATTTTATATACAGTCCGTAACCAGAGACATTGATTTTACCAGTTCCAACCAGGATGACCATTACCGACGGGAGCTGGAAGAACTGGCAAAACAGAAAGGCCCTTCCTTTCTCCATGATATGCTTGCCAAGGTTGATCCAAAATCAGCCGAAGATATCCATGAGAACAATGTCAAGCGTGTGATCCGTGCCCTGGAATTTTATAAACAGAACGGTACCCGGATCTCCGAACATAATGAAGAGCAGAAGGAGCATACCAGCCCCTATGCCCTGGCCTATTTTGTCCTGAACGCCCCCCGTCCCCTTCTCTACGAACGCATTGACACAAGAGTGGATGAAATGCTGAAAAACGGACTGGTGGAAGAAGTAAAAAAACTCCGCGAAATGGGCTGTCACAGAGGAATGGTTTCCATGCAGGGTCTGGGCTATAAAGAAATCCTGGACTGGATGGACGGAGAATACTCTTACGAGGAAGCCATCCGCATCCTGAAACGTGACACCAGACATTTTGCCAAACGCCAGCTTACCTGGTTCCGAAGAGAAGGCGAGGTAACCTGGGTAGATAAAGATAACTTTGATTACGATGACAGCAGGATCCTTTCCTACATGCTTTCTGTATGCAGGGAAAAGGGAATCCTGCCTGCCAAATAAAATAAAAAAGGAAAAATGATCATGAAAGAATTATATGCACAGCTTGGAATTTCTTCCGCGGTTTACGATTTTGGTAAAACTGTAGAAGATTCCCTGAAAGAACGTTTTGAAAAATTTGATAAAACTGCAGAGTACAACCAGATGAAGGTTATCCATGCCATGCAGAAAAACCGTGTCAGTGAGGCATGTTTCGGAGCTTCCTCCGGTTATGGCTACAATGACCTTGGCCGTGAAACCCTGGAGCAGGTCTATGCGGATACGTTCCACACAGAAGCCTGCCTGGTCCGCCCGCAGATCACCTGCGGAACCCACGCACTTGCCATTGCATTATTTGGAAACTTACGCCCGGGCGATGAGCTTCTTTCCCCTGTGGGAAAACCATATGATACCCTGGAAGAAGTCATCGGAATCCGTCCGTCCAATGGTTCTCTTGCAGAATATGGTGTAAAATACCGTCAGGTAGATCTTCTTGAGGATGGCACTTTTGATTACGAAAACATCAGAAAAGCAGTCAATGAAAAAACAAAACTGGTAACCATTCAGCGTTCCAAAGGCTATCAGACCCGTCCTTCTTTCTCTGTAAAACAGATCGGTGAGCTGATCGCTTTTGTAAAGAAAATCAAACCGGATGTGATCTGTATGGTAGATAACTGCTACGGAGAGTTCGTAGATACCATCGAGCCAAGTGATGTAGGTGCGGATATCATGGTGGGTTCCCTGATCAAAAATCCAGGCGGCGGCCTTGCCCCCATCGGCGGATATATCGCAGGAAGAAAAGACTGTGTGGAAAATGCTTCCTACCGTATGACCTGTCCGGGACTGGGCATGGAAGTCGGTGCAACTCTTGGTGTAAACCGTTCTCTGTACCAGGGATTTTTCCTTGCACCGATGGTTACCAAAGGAGCTTTAAAAGGCGCTGTTTTTGCGGCAAACATTTACGAAAAACTTGGTTTCCCGGTAGTACCGAACAGTACAGAACCACGTCAGGATATCATCCAGGCAGTCACCCTTGGAACACCGGAAGGTCTTGTGGCATTCTGTCAGGGAATTCAGGCGGCCGCTCCGGTAGACAGTTTTGTAACACCGGAACCGTGGGATATGCCAGGTTATGACAGCCAGGTTATCATGGCTGCAGGTGCTTTTATCCAGGGCTCTTCCATTGAGCTTTCTGCTGATGGTCCTATGAAACCACCTTATGCTGTTTATTTCCAGGGTGGTCTTACCTGGGAGCATGCAAAACTTGGAATCCTGAAATCTCTTCAGTATATGGTTGATAAGGAACTTGTGAAATTATGAAAAAATCCGAAGGACCGGACTTAAAAAAACAGGTCTTTGTCATAGGAGCAGGTGCTTCCGGTCTTATGGCGGCCATTCAGGCTGCCATAAACGGAGCGGCGGTTACGGTTCTGGAACAGAATGACCATCCCGGCAGAAAAATCTGTGCTACCGGAAATGGGCGCTGTAATATGACAAACCTGAACCAGGATGAAAACGCTTACCGGGGATCTCATCCAGAATTTGTCAAAGATGCCCTGGCACAGTTTCCTGTGAAAAAGACTCTGGAATTCTTTCAGAAACTGGGAATCTGTACCACAGACCGCGATGGATGGATCTATCCCCGTAGCAGCCAGGCGCAGAGCGTGGTAGATGTTCTTACCATGAAAGCACGCAGCCTGAAAGTAAAACTGAAAACCAATCAGACCGTTACCGGAGTGTCTTTCAAAGACGACCAGTGGAAGATTCACACTGACGGATGGACCTACAGCGGTGATGCCGTGATCCTTGCAAATGGTTCCCGTGCCTCTTCCGTTGCAGGTTCCAGTGAAAGTGGATACGAAATCGCAAAGAGCCTTGGTCATCGTCTGATCGAACCACTTCCGGCGCTGACAGCTTTGAAATGTAAGGGAAATTCTTTTTCCGGCTGGAGTGGTGTGCGGACAGAAGGTAAAATAACCCTTTATATAGACGGCACACCGGAAGTCTCCCAGCAGGGAGAACTGCAGCTTACCGATTACGGTGTATCCGGGATCCCGGTATTCCAGATTTCCCGCTACGCCATCCGAGCTGTTCACGAAAACAAAAGCGCAGAGCTTTCCATAAATTTTTTCCCGGAACTGAACCCAAAAGAACTGGAAGAATACCTGGAACAGAGAAAAGCAGACTGTCCTTATAAAACAGAAAAAGAACTTCTTATCGGGCTTTTTCCGGAAAAACTGATCCGTGTTTTATGTGCACAGAAGGATCTGATTCGTGGGATCACCGATTTTCGCCTTCCGGTAAAAGACGGCCTTTCTTTTGAACAGGCGCAGGTTTGTTCAGGCGGCGTAGATACTACTGAAGTTCACAGCAAAACCATGGAATCCCGACTTCACAAAGGCCTTTATTTTGCCGGAGAACTCCTTGATATTGACGGTACCTGCGGTGGATACAACCTGCAGTGGGCATGGTCAAGTGGAGCTACCGCCGGTATCTGGGCAGCAAAGGAGGAATAAAAATGATCCGGATCACACAGTTGAAGCTTCCCATCACCCATACAGAAGAGCAGCTTCACAGAAAAATAGCGAAAACACTTCGTCTTGGAAATCAGCCGTTCACCTATGAGATCCGAAAACAGTCTCTGGATGCCCGGCATAAAGAAGACAAAAAATTTGTCTATACCGTAGATATTAAACTGGATAACGAATCCCGCATCCTCAAAAAGGTTCACGATAAAAATATTATGTTAACCTCAGAGAAAAAATATCATTTTCCTGCACCTGGTTCTGAAACTCTGTCCCACCGACCGGTAGTCATCGGAAGCGGACCGGCCGGATTATTCTGCGCCTGGTATCTGGCAAAAGCCGGATACTGTCCATTGGTACTGGAACGGGGAGAAGAAGCAGACAAACGTCAGGAAACCGTGGAAAACTTCTGGAAAAACGGCATCCTGGACCCGAATTCCAATGTACAGTTCGGAGAGGGCGGTGCGGGAACTTTTTCCGACGGAAAGCTGAATACTCTGGTAAAAGATACCTACGGAAGAGGAAAAGAAGTCCTTTCCAGATTTGTGGAAGCAGGGGCTCCATCTGAAATCCTTTACCAGCAGAAACCTCATCTTGGTACGGATCAGCTTGTGGGAATCGTTCAGTTTATGCGCCATCAGATTGAAGAAATGGGCGGAGAATTCCGTTTCCGTTCTACAGTGACCGATCTGGTGATCCGTGACCAGAAGCTTATGGCAGTCGTTGTCAATGAAAAAGAAGAAATACCGGCAGAAATCTGCGTTCTTGCTCCCGGTCACAGTGCCAGAGATACTTTTGCCATGCTGAATAAACACAATCTTTCCATGGAGCCAAAATCTTTTGCAGTAGGAGTACGCGTGGAACATCCCCAGACCATGATCAATCAGGATCTTTACGGAGAACCGGAAAATGACCGTTTGGGTGCAGCCAGCTACAAGGTTACCCATACACTGGAAAACGGACGTGGCGTTTATTCCTTCTGCATGTGTCCTGGGGGCTATGTGGTAAACGCATCATCTGAGGAAGGCATGTTGGCAGTAAATGGTATGAGTTATCAGGCACGTGACAGCCGTAACGCCAACAGCGCTATCATCGTTACCGTAAATCCTTCCGATTTTCCGGAGGAAGGAGTTCTCGGCGGGATCGCTCTGCAGCGAAAACTGGAGCGTGCAGCCTGGGAAGCCGGAAATGGAAAAGTTCCGGTACAGCTTTTTAAAGATTACTGCGCTCATCAGAAAAGTACCGAACTTGGAGATGTAACCCCCTGTATCAAAGGAGCCTATACACTCACCGATGTCCGCAGCATTTTCCCGAAAGAGATCGGCGATTCCATTGAAGCCGGAATTCGTGCTTTTGGAAAAAAACTTTCCGGTTTTGACCGTCCGGATGCATTGCTGGAAGGAGTGGAAAGCCGTACTTCTTCTCCTGTCCGGATCGTGCGGGAACCAAAAAAACTCACTTCTAATATAGAAGGAATCTACCCCTGCGGGGAGGGTGCCGGTTACGCCGGAGGCATCACATCCGCAGCAATGGACGGAATTAAAGTGGCAGAAGCAGTAGCTTCCGTTTATGCCTTGCCTATAAACAAAATGTGAAAAAAGTGGAAATTTCCGGGATAGAGTGTACATCCCTGCTTTTTTATGCTAAAATAACTTCTGCAATTTTGCATACCCTTCTTCGAGAGCGAAAAGGGAAATCATATGAAAGATACTATAATGGAAATGCCAGATTATCAGCGCCCGTATGAAAAATGCCTGCGGGAGGGAGAACAGTCTTTAAGCGATCGAGAGCTTCTTGCCGTGATCCTGCGCTGTGGCGTACAGGGATTAAGTTCTCTGGCACTGGCAGATAAAATCCTTAATTTATCGGAACAGACAGGGCATTCGGGACTTCTTGGACTGTTTCATGCTTCTGTACCGGAACTGATGAAGATCCATGGGATCGGCAAGGTAAAAGCCATACAACTGAAATGCATCGGGGAGCTTTCCAAACGTATGGCCACCGCCGCTGCGAAACCGGAACTGTCTTTTCAGCATCCTGTCACGATTGCAAAATATTATATGGAACAGCTTCGTCACGAAGAACAGGAATTATTGTACTGTATGATGTTGGACGGACACAATCATCTCACAGGAGAACATCTTTTGAGTCGTGGCACTGCTAACGCCACGCTGATCACGCCAAGAGAAGTTTTTGTAGAAGCAGTAAAATATCATGCAGTCAATCTCATTCTTGTGCACAACCATCCAGGCGGAGACCCGTCCCCAAGCCAGGCAGATCTGGAAGTTACCAGCAGAATTTATCAGTCTGGAGAACTTCTCGGGATCCATCTTCTGGATCATATCATTATCGGTGATCACAGGTATATCAGTTTCCGTGAAAAAGGGATTTTTGATGAGTACACTAAGTGAAGGGGCAGATTTATGCTTTTTAGAAATAATTACGGAGTAGACCTGGGGAGCAGCTCTGTAAAAGTCTATTCATTTTTCAGAAATAAAAGCTACATAGAAAAAAATATGGTAGCCTACAGAGGCCGGCGCATTCTGGCAGTCGGAAACGAAGCCTATGAAATGTTTGAAAAAGCACCTGCAGATATTTCTGTGGATTCACCTATGGCTTTTGGAATGCTTGCCAATCTGGAATTGCAGGAAATTGTGCTTTACAGTATGATGAAAAAAATTGATCATACTTCCGGTCTTGGTGCAGATATGTATTTTGCTGTACCCCTTGATATGACCGCAATTGAAAAACGTGCTTATTATCACCTGGTTAATGGACACTGGCTTCGAAAAAACAGAGTTTTTATGGTGGAATCTCCCATTGCTGATGCTGTAGCCATGGGAATTGATCTTGAAAAAGAAGAAGGCAGCATGGTTGTTAATATTGGTGCACAGAGTACTGAGTTTTCGATTATAACAGGTGGAAAAATTATTATCAGCCGGAAAATTCCTGTGGGCGGCAGACAGATGAATGAATCCATCTGCAGTGAGATCCGTAAACATTATAATCTTCAGATCGGAACGCGTACAGCAAAGCGTCTGAAAATCGTTATGGGAAGACTCAATGACCAGAAAAAAGAAGCCCGGAAGGTGGTAGGAATTGACAGTGTCTCCGGACTTCCAAGAGAAGAAGTCGTTTCCGCTTATGTGGTGAACCTGGGAATTACCAATTGTGTAAATCAGATTGCCGCAGAAATGAAAACATTTCTGGAACGTACACCACCTCAGATTACCTATCATATAGCAAAAGAAGGCATTTATCTGACCGGTGGAAGCACACGGCTTCCGTATATTGACAACTATCTGGCTAGCTATACGGGATTTGCTTTTAATCTTTCTGACTTATATGAAACTTCTGCTGTACATGGTCTGGAAAAAATTATTCGTGACAGAGAACTGCGTAGATGGGCGCAGCCTGTAAAGCAGAAAAAACTGTAAAGGGGCATATGTAATGAAAAACATTCGAAAAAAAGTGCGTTTTCATTTTAACTTAAAAAGCAAACATCTTCTGGTAATTATGACACTTTTCTGTGGCAGCTGTATTGTGGCCACCGCAGCTTCCGGAACTTCTTCTGCACCTTTGCAGAATGTGGCAGGTTTTCTGGTTGTTCCTTTTGAAAAAGGAATTTCCGGTGTCAGCAATATGTTCGGAAATGTAAAAAACAGTCTCCGTGACAAACAGGATGTGCTTCAGGAAAATGAAGATCTCAAAAATCAGATTAACAGTCTTACAGAACAGAACAACATTCTGATTCAGGACCAGACAGAACTTACCCGTCTGAAAGAACTTTATAATCTGGATCAGGAATATACCGATTATCCCAAAGTAGCAGCCCGGATTATCTCCAAAGATCCAGGTAACTGGTATGACACTTTTATGATCAACAGAGGCAGTAACGATGGAATCCGTGTTGATAATAATGTGATCGCCGGTAAGGGTCTTGTCGGAATTGTTACAGAAGTTGGTCCTTCCTGGGCAACCGTCCGTTCCATCATAGATGACAGCAGTAATGTCAGTGCAATGGCAGTCAGTACTTCTGACAACTGTGTTGTTACCGGTGATCTGGAACTGATTGATGAGGGAAAACTGAGTTTTGAACAGCTCTATGACCAGGATAACAAAGTAACCGTAGGGGAACGTATCGTTACTTCAAATATCAGTGAAAAATACGTAGAAGGACTGTTTATCGGTTATGTCAGCGAAATCCAGCAGGATCCCAATAACCTGACAAAAACAGGCACAATTGTTACACCGGTTGATTTCGGCCATCTGAAAGATGTATTTGTCATTACCGTCAATAAACAGGACGCAATAGACAAATCGGAGGATGCGTCCAATGAAAAATAAAATTGTTTTATTTATCACCATTGTTGTCTGTTTTCTTCTTCAATGCACGGTAATGGATTATATTTCCATTGGTTCCATTACTCCAAACCTGCCTTTGATTCTCTGTGTATCCATGGGACTGATGCGTGGAAGAAAAGCCGGACTGTGGACAGGATTTTTTTCCGGTCTTTTTATTGATCTTTTCTATGGATCATTGTTTGGATTTTACGCACTGATCTATATGTACGTAGGATTTGTCAGTGGATATGCATTCCGCAGTTTTTATGATGATGATCTGAAAGTTCCTCTTTTTCTTGTGGCAGGAACGGATCTTCTTTATAATTTGGCAGTGTACGGCCTGCAGTTCCTTCTCAGGGGACGGCTTGGCTTCTGGACCTATATCTACCGGATCATCATCCCCGAGATTGTTTACACCGTGTTTCTCACGATCATTGTATATCGGATATTTTACTGGATCAACTACCACTTGATGGATACTGTAAGGAAAGAAAGTGAGTCTATTTGGGAATTAAAATAAAAAAAATCATCAAAAAAATTCGTTTGAAACGTACCACAGTTCTTGTGATTGTATTTGTTTTCCTTTCTTCTGTTCTTGTACGACAGCTTTTCAGTCTGCAGATCATACAGGGGGAAGATTATATCAGCAAATTTCAGACACGTACCACAAAAACACGAGTAATCAAAAGTACCCGTGGAAATATTTACGACCGCAACGGCACGGTTGTCGCTTCCAATGTTCTTGCCTATTCGGTTACTTTTGAGGACAGCGGCACCTACAACAGCACCCGTGAAAAGAATCTGACACTGAATGGTATTGCATACCAGGTACTGCAGATTCTTTCCAAAAACGGCGACAGTTTATCTGATAACTTCCACATTACCGTCAATGACCATGGTGATTATGCCTTTGATGTGGATGAGGGATTTACATTAAACCGTTTCCGCGCGGATGTCTATGGAGAAGCACAGATTGACAATTTAAGTGATGAACAGAAAAATGCAACTGCGGCACAGATGATGGATTATCTTACCGGAAGTAATGGCTTTTCCATTGTTCTTTACGGAAAAGATGCCTATACCAGCGAAGAACTGGCGGCACATTCTCTTCCTGAGGAGCTTACCAAGCAGGAAATTCTTGAAATTGCAATTATGCGATATCAGTTAAATACCAACAGCTTCAAAAAATATATGCCGGTAACCATTGCTACCAATGTCAGTGAAAAATCTGTGGCCGCTATAAGAGAAAACCAGTCCGCACTTCAGGGGATTGATATTGTAGAAGATTCCACAAGGAAATATGTGGAAGATGAGAGTATGGCTCCGATTCTCGGCTATACCGGACAGGCTTCTTCTGAAGAACTGGAAAATCTTCGAAAAGATAATCCGGATTATTCCAATGATGCCATTGTCGGAAAAGCCGGAATTGAGCAGTATATGGAACTGGATCTTCAGGGAAAAGATGGCGAAGAGACTGTCACAGTTGACAATCTTGGTAAGGTTCTGGATATTGATAATTCCAAAACAGTTGATCCAGTAGCCGGAAATGATGTATATCTGACTATTGATTCTGACTGGCAGAGAAGCATCTATCAAATTCTGGAACAGCGTGTTGCGGGAATTGTTCTCTCCAAACTGACACCGGACAAAAGTTTTGATTATGAAGCTGAAAAAGACGCAAGTAAAATTACAATTCCAATTTATGATGTATACAATGCGCTGATCGCCAACAGTGTCATTGATATCAATAAATTCAATAAGGAAGATGCGTCTGATACAGAAAAAAATTTATATGCCAAATTTCAGCAAAAACAGCAACAGGTTTTTGATACAATAAGTAACAGGCTGACAGGCGAAAATCCTCCGGCTTATAAAGATGAAGATACACAGATGCAGGAATATCTCACCTATATTTGTGATGATCTTCTTACAAACACTCTTAAAGTGCTGAAAAGTGATTCCATTGATACCTCAGATGAAACTTACAAAGCATGGAAGAACGGACAGAGCATCAGTCTGAAAGACTATCTGAACTATGCCGCAAGCCAGAACTGGATTGATATTTCCCAGATTTCAACTTCAGGAGAATATCTGGATTCCGAAGAAATTTATCAGGCCCTGACAGATTATATTATCAACTACCTGAAAACAGATACCGGATTTTCCAAACTGTTGTATAAATATATGCTTCAGGAAGATACCATCAGCGGAGAAGAGCTTTGTCTTGTATTATATGAACAGGGCGTTCTTTCCAAAGAAGACGAGCTGTATCAGACAATGGTTTCCGGAGGCCTGGATGCGTATACATTTATGTATCGCAAAATTGCCAGCCTTGAGATCACTCCTGCACAGCTTGCTCTTGCTCCTTGTTCTGCCTCCGCGGTAATTACAGATACCACTACCGGAGATGTTCTTGCCTGCGTATCCTATCCAGGATATGATAACAACCGACTGACAAACAACATGGATACCGATTATTATGCCAAACTTTCCACCGATCTTTCCAGTCCGTTCTTTAATAAGGCAACACAGCAGAAAACAGCTCCAGGTTCCACACTCAAACTTCTGTCTACCATTGCTGGCATGTCGGAAGGTGTGGTTGACGATGGTACTTATATCGAAT
The DNA here is from genome assembly GCF_018917985.1 of Blautia sp. MSJ-36. NCBI lineage: Bacteria > Bacillati > Bacillota > Clostridia > Lachnospirales > Lachnospiraceae > Blautia > Blautia sp. MSJ-36. The sequence continues at coordinate 389,767 of NZ_JAHLPQ010000001.1, forward strand.
GTACAGGAAGTTTTGACCTTGTGACACCTCCGATCAATTGCTGGAATAAGAAGGGCCATGGTTCTCTGGACATCCGGGAAGCTATCGAACAGTCCTGTAACGTATTTTTTACTACGATTGGTTTCGAACTTGGAAAAGATTCCGAAGGTAATTTTTCCGAAGCCAGAAGCCTTGGAATGCTTCAGAAATATGCTTCTCTCATTGGACTTGATAAGAAAACAGGCATAGAGATTTCCGAGGCTTCTCCTCAGATCTCCGATAAAAATGCTGTTCCTTCCTACATTGGACAGGGTACCAATATGTTTACAACCAGTCAGCTGGCAAGATATGCTACAACCATTGCTACTTCCGGAACCATTTACAAACTTTCTCTTCTGAATCGTGTAACAGATTCCAAGGGAACACTCATAAAAGAATATCCTTCTGAAACAGAAGGCCAGCTGGACATTTCCAGCAATATCTGGGATGATATTCATGATGGTATGTACCGTGTAGTGCAGACCCATGAGCAGTTTAACGGACTTGGCGTGGAAGTAGCCGGAAAAACCGGTACTGCCGAGATTGACTACTACCATCCGAACAATGCACTTTTCATTGGATATGCTCCGGTTTCCGAGCCCAAATATGCTATTTCCGTTCGAATCGCAAACGGATACGCATCCGGTAATGCCTGCCTTGCAGCCAATGATATTTTTAAATACATTTTCGGACTTGCAGATGAAAGCACCATTCTCACTGGCTATGCAGCAAGCGACACCAGTAATGTATCGAATGACTAAACAAACTTTATGAGGATACCAGAAGTGTGGAACATTTTAGTGGGAGGAATCAGAAAATATGAGTGAGGTCATTGTCATTACATCCGGAAAAGGCGGTGTTGGGAAAACCACCACTGTAGCAAATATCGGAACCGGGTTGGCTGCCATGGGGAAACGGGTTGCTGTTGTGGATACAGATATCGGACTCCGAAATCTGGACGTTGTTATGGGACTTGAAAACCGTATTGTTTATAACCTGGTAGATGTCATTAATGGAAGCTGCCGTCTGAAACAAGCTCTGATCCGTGACAGACGGCATCAAGATCTGTATCTTCTGCCATCTGCACAGACAAAGGACAAGACTGCGGTATCACCGGAACAGATGATCAAACTTACGGACGATCTCAGAGAGGAATTTGATTATGTTCTTTTGGACTGTCCGGCAGGGATTGAACAGGGATTTAAAAATGCGGTAGCGGGGGCAGACCGTGCCCTTGTAGTAACAACCCCAGAGGTTTCTGCAATCCGCGATGCAGACCGTATCATAGGTTTGCTGGAATCAGGAGGAATTCGGGATATCCAACTGATTATCAACCGACTGAGGCCTGAAATGATCGCAAAAGGAGACATGATGTCTGTAGAAGATGTCCTGGAAATCCTTGCTGTAGATCTGATCGGTGCTATTCTTGATGATGAACAGATTGTAATTTCCACAAATCAGGGAGAGCCACTTTCTGGAAGAAATTCACAGGCAGAAGAGGAATACCGGAATATCTGTCGGCGTCTTATTGGAGAAGATGTTCCATATACCACCATCCGGCGAAAAACCAGTGTATTCCAACGGCTTGGCAGTATTTTTCGAAAATAAATAAACGCTGTCAGATATCTCTCATCACAGAAGGAGGAATAAATATGCGGTTTTTCTCCGAAAAAAAACGCTCCGCAGGTTATGCCCGTGACCGAATGAAACTTCTTCTTGTATCGGAACGCATAGACTGCTCTCCACAGATGATGAAACTTTTGCGGAATGACCTCATACATACCGTAAAAAAATACGTTGTAATTGATGAAACGAGGGTGACCATACAGATTTCACAGGAACCACCTGTTCTGCATGCTGTCATACCTGTACTTAAGAAAAGGGATGCATAATTTATGATTAAACAGTATAAGCTGCGGTTTTACAACTTTCGTCTGGTAGTTTTTCTCCTGGCGATCAGCTTTATTGGAATCCATCTTGTAGGAACAGCTGCCGATTATCTCCGCACCCGTCAGCTTCTGGGTGTAATTATTGGAGTGGTCTTTATGCTGACGCTTTCGCTGATGGACTACTCCTGGCTGCTGAATTTTCAATGGATCATGTATGGTTTTAACATTGTAATGCTTCTGGCGGTCCGTTTCTTCGGATCAAGTGCCAACGGTGCTGCAAGATGGGTGGATTTGGGCTTTATTCGATTTCAGCCAACAGAGTTATCCAAAATCATCATTATCCTGTTTTTTGCAAAATTTTTCATGGATCATGAAGATGATCTGAACACATTGAAAACTCTGGTGCAGTCAGCAGTTCTTCTGGTAATTCCGTTAATGCTGATCTACGTACAGCCAGATATGAAAAATACAATTACGGTAGTAATTCTGTTCTGTATTCTGATCTACATTGCAGGACTCAGTTACAAAATTATCGGAGGAGCGGCTTTGATTGCAATTCCTCTTGCAATTATTTTTCTGTCCATTGTTGTACAGCCAGATCAGAAACTGATTCAGGATTATCAGAGAAACCGTATTATGTCGTTCCTGTATCCGGAGAACGAAGAATATGCGGATGATATTGAACAGCAGAATAACTCTAAAACAGCAATTGCCTCCGGAGAACTTGTAGGGCGTGCTTTCAGCAATGATACAAGTGTTACTTCCGTAAATGATGGAAACTTTGTTTCTGAGAATCAGACAGACTTTATCTTTGCGGTGGCAGGAGAGCAGTATGGATTTATTGGCTGTACTCTGATCGTAGTGCTGCTGTTTCTGATCACTTTTGAATGTATCCGGATGAGCCTGCGGGCTAAGGATCTTGCCGGAAAGATTATATGCTGTGGAGTGGGAAGCATTGTTTCCATACAGAGTTTTATCAATATCTGTGTTGCTACCGGTCTTGCGCCTAATACCGGTACTCCATTGCCTTTTGTAAGTTATGGCCTTACCTCTCTGATCAGTCTGTTCATTGGTATGGGACTCGTTCTTAATGTAGGACTTCAGAGCAGTGCATATAATAAAGAATTACAAAAGAAAGAGCAGAAAAAGGATGCCTACTTTCGGAAAGAGGAATATTTATGACACGTAAAGAACCTGTGAAAAGCAGTGCACGTCCGGATAATACTTCCAGACGTCAGACTTCCGGAACCAAACATACAAATTCTGTCGGAAACGGCAAAACAGTTGCCTCTTCTAAAACTGTATCCACAAAGCGAAAAACGCAGGCAGCCAGAATGAAACGGATGCGCCGCAAAAAGATCCGCAATACCGTTCTTCTGCTTCTTCTGCTGGTCGTCCTGTGTGGAGCAGGGGGATTTGGAGTCTACATGTTAAAAGGCGGGAATTTTTCCACCCCGGTTAATTCTTTCAACGCCTTTTCCGAATTTGATAATACACTGGTCTCAAAAGAGGAACAGAGAGCAGAGGGCTTTGCTCAGAATCTCTGCGTTGTTACCAAGGATGTTCCTCTGGACTCGTTCAGTCTGGATGATAACCAGTCCGGTGTTCTTTTGAACCTCAGTGACAAAAAGGTCCTCTATGCAAAAGGTGCCTACAATAAAGTATATCCAGCCAGTATCACAAAGATCATGACCGCAATGCTGGCTCTAAAATACGGCAATATGGATGATACCGTCACGATCTCCCAGGAAAATGTCACGCTGGAATCCGGGTCACAGGTGGCAGGTTTTATGGAAGGCGATCAGGTCACCATGGACCAGCTGCTTCACTGCCTTCTGGTCTATTCCGCCAATGATGCAGCTTCTGCCATTGCAGAACATGTAGGCGGTACCACAGATAAATTTGTGGAAATGATGAACAGTTTTGCTGCTGAGCTTGGATGCACAGGAACTCATTTTACCAATCCTCATGGCCTTCAGGACGAAAATCATTATACAACGCCTTATGATATCTATCTGATGTTAAAAGAGGCGCTGAATTATCCGGAATTTACAGACATCACGCAGATGTCATCCTATACAGTTACCTACAAACATTCGGATGGCTCAGATGCAAGTACTACCTTAACCGCTACTGACCATTACCTTACCGGTGAGGCCACAACACCGAAGGATGTTACCATCCTCGGTGGAAAAACAGGAACAACGGATAAAGCAGGAAACTGTCTGGCTCTTTTAAGCCAGAATGCTTACGGAAAGCCTTTTATTTCCATTGTTATGGGAGCATCTTCCAAAGATGTTCTGTATCAGGAAATGACATCATTGCTTCAGAATATCAACTGACAGAAAATCATTACATTATAAGGAGGACAAGGCAATGATCATTACAATTGACAGACAATGTGGATGTGGCGGACACCGGGTAGGTGTTCTGCTGGCAGAAAAGCTGGGACTGGAGCTTTATGACAAAAAGAAGCTTCTGGAAGAATCAAAAAAAATTGGGAAATTCGAGGAAAACAGTGATTTCTTTGATGAAAAATCAGTAAACAGCCTGTTATATTCCATCGCAATGAATTATGGTGAAAGAAATCCAATGACGAATTCCTTCAGCCTGGTACGGGAGCTTACCAAAGGAAAATCTGTTGTTATGATCGGACGATGTGCCAATATCATATATCAGGATATGCCAGATGTCACCACTGTTTATCTCCATGCAGATATGGAACATCGGGTACATCGTATTATGGAGCGTGACCATGTTTCTGAAAAAGAAGCACGAAAGCAGATCCGGGAAACAGACAAAAAAAGAGAGCAGTTCCATAAATCCTGCACCAATACCTCATGGAGTGATTCGAACCAGTATCAGCTGTCTATTGATACCGGTCTTGTGGGCATCGAACAATCTGCTCAGCTGATCATTGATTACATTAATTTGAAGAAAAAAAGTATCTGAACCAGACAATAAGATTCATCTGTCAGGCAGATAAAAAAACAGGTACGCTGTGAGTTGGTCAAACCTGCTCATGAAGCGTACCTGTTTTTTATTTATGCATGTGTTTTCTGAAGATCAGTAGACTTCTACGGTATCATCTCCGGTATCTCCGGAACTACTGTCATCCAGTTCCGAATCAGAATTGTCACCGGTATCCGTACCATCATCAACAACATCACCAGTATCATTATCGGATATATCACCAGTATCTCCTGTATCATCTCCCTGTGAAGTATCTGGATCAGAAGTGTCATTAACGTTCCCGTCATCAGGAGTATATCCCTGATCGTAATTTCCGTCGTCTCCGGTATCTGGATCACCGGTATCTGTGTTATCATCGGAATCATCCGATCCACTGTAATAACTGTCTTCCGTATAGATTGGAAAATCAGCACTGTCAGAATCTGCATCTACGGATCCCTGTGAAGTTGAGTCAGGAACGGGCTCCGCTGCGTTGTTATCCGGAATTGCCGTAAGATGAGAAATGTTTCCATCTTTGGGGACCACAATATAAATCCCAAGCATTACAATACATAATGCCATGGCAAGTCCGGCGATCTTCATTTCTTCCATATGTTTCATAGACGTCAGTCTCCCTGTCATTTTTTTGTATTATAGCACAGAACCAGTCGTATTTGTAAACCTGTTGTTGTTTTTCATGAAATTTATTTTTGGGCAGTGTAGACACATTTTCCCTTCGTGTTTATAATAAACAATAAGATTGATTTCCATGTAGCCATCGAGTATTTTACACAGAAAGGCAGGATATTTCATGAGTAACTGTATCACCACTTATACGGGAAAACATTTTGATCCCACACAACCTGAAAAAGAACGGATCTGCATAGATGATATCGCACATGCCCTTTCTCTTTTATGCCGCGGAAATGGCCATGTAAAGACCTTTTTTTCCGTAGGACAGCATTGTATCCTCTGTGCAAAGGAAGCCATGGCCCGTGGCTTGCCAAGACGTCTTGCACTGGCAGCTCTTCTTCATGATGCCAGTGAATGCTATATGTCTGATGTTCCCAGACCGTTTAAAAAAAGCCTTCCCGAATATCAGCGACAGGAAGAAAAGCTTCTTTGCATCATATATGAAAAATATCTGGGCACCGGACTTTCTGCCAAAGAGGAGCAACAGCTGAAAAACATTGATAATAATCTTCTCTGGTATGATCTGAAATTTCTTCTCAACGAAGAACCGCCGCAGCCCAAACCATCGGTCTGTGTTCCCATAGATTATACAGTCCGTCCTTTCCAGGAAGTGGAAGACGAATATCGGATGTTATTTAAGCAATTGCGGGCGGATATTCACAATTCAGATTTACTTGATCATGATTGAAAGAAGAAGTATGTATGGAACGATTGATTTTTCATGTTGATGTAAACAGCGCCTTCCTTTCCTGGGAAGCTACCCGAAGAGTAAAGCAGGGGCTTCCGGATCTCCGTGAAATCCCTTCCTGCATTGGTGGAGATCCCAGAAAACGGACCGGCATCGTAGTTGCCAAATCCATCCCTGCAAAAAAATACGGGATCCAGACAGGAGAACCAATGGCTATGGCCTTTCGTAAATGCCCGGAACTGATATCCGTTCCGGCAGATTTTGAGCTTTATGATAAATATTCAAGGTCTTTCAAAAGTATCTGTGCATCCTATGCCCCTGTGATGGAATCCTTTTCCATTGATGAGGTATTTCTGGATATGACTGGCACCTCCTATATTTACCCGGATCCGATTGTAACTGCCCATGAGCTGAAAGATAAGATACGGACCGAACTGGGATTCACTGTAAATATCGGCATCTCTGTCAATAAACTGCTGGCAAAAATGGCCTCAGATTTTGAAAAGCCGGATAAAGTACACACCCTGTTCCCGGAAGAGATCCCTGTAAAAATGTGGCCACTTCCCGTAAGAGATCTTCTTTTCCTTGGAAAATCCTCTGAAAAGAAGCTTAAGGAGGCGGGTATACGAACCATCGGTGATCTTGCCCATGAGAAAAAGCCCAAGATCCAGGCACTTCTGGGTGAAAAAGCAGGACAGCAGTTATACCGGTACGCCCGCGGTCTGGATGACTCCCCGGTAAAAATGAAACCAGATGAAGCTAAGGGATTCAGTCTGGAAACAACCTTTAATGATGATCTGGTATCCATGGAGCAGGCGCTTCCGATCCTTCTGGAACAATGCGATGTCCTTGCTGCTCGTATGCGCCGCAAAAAGAAAAAATGTACCTGCATCTCTGTAACCTTTCGAACGCTGGATTTCCAGAACAGATCACACCAGATGAAACTGAAAAACGCCACAGACATCACCGACGAAATTTATTTCCACGCCCGAAAGCTTTTTGAAGAATCCTGGAGAGGACAGCCGCTGCGTCTTCTGGGGGTATCACTTACCGGACTTACCGACGACTCCTTTGAACAATTATCATTCTTTGAAGATACCAGGGAAAAAGAACGCCGCCAGAAACTGGATGCCGCTCTGGATTCCATCCGTCTGAAATACGGAAACGACAAGGTAACCCGGGCCAGTATCATGAACAGTACTGCACGGATCGGCAGAAAAGCAAAAGCACAGATGGAAAATGAGAGAGAACAGTAATATTTAATGAAAATTTACCAGAATTTTCAAAAAACCTCTTGCATTTTTATTCAAAACGCACTATAATTTGAAACATATCAATAGCAATTTTATTCAAAATTATTATATGTGTCTAAGGAGGAAAACAGGATGGTTGAACTGATCGTAGGAAAGAAAGGCAAAGGAAAAACAAAAGTACTGTTAGACAAAGTAAACGGAGCTGTTAAGGACGCCAACGGCAGCATTGTTTACTTAGACAAGAGCACCAAACACATGTATGAGCTGAACAACAAGGTCCGCCTCATCGACGTTTCCGGATTTCCGGTTAAGAATGCGGACGAATTCGTAGGATTTATCTGTGGTATCCTCTCTCAGGATCACGATCTGGAGCAGGTATATCTGGACAGCTTCCTTACAACAGCCAAACTTGAAGGAAAGGATGCAACCGGAACACTGGATCAGTTAAGTGCCATCGGTGAAACCTTCAAAGTTTCCTTTATTATCAGTATGTCTCTGGATAAAGAAGAAGTTCCGGCAGCATATCAGGATAAGATTATCTGCGCATTATAATAAAATTGAATATGAACGTCCTATTTTATACATAACGCATAAAAGAACGTAAATTTGAAAGGAATCTGTCGCAGGGCAGATTCCTTTTTGCTGCATGAATTCCTTAACATGTTACATTCCGTCCAAAAAAGCATTGACATTACAACCGTTATAAGGTTTAAATTATATCCGGGAGGTTATCTGACCGGTAATATTGCCATCCAGCTAATACCTTAAGCCGATCAGACAAAAGAGAATCATGGAAAAAAATCTAACAACCGGAAATATCTTTAAAACCATCGTGTATTTTGCCCTGCCATACCTGTTATCTTATTTTCTTCAGACTCTTTATGGAATGGCAGATCTTTTTATCATCGGACAGTTTAACCATGTTGATGCCATCACTGCTGTATCAAACGGAAGTCAGGTCATGCATATGTTAACCGTCATTATTGTAGGACTGGCCATGGGTGCAACCGTTACCATCAGCCGGGCTATCGGCGCGGACAAGAAACTGGACGCAGCCAGAGCCATCGGAAATACTGTCACCTTATTCATGGCCGTTTCCGTCCTTTTTACAATCCTGCTTCTTCTCCTTGTAAGACCCATTGTGGTACTGATCGGCATCCCGGCAGAAGCAGTAGCAGGTACCACACAGTATCTTATCATCTGTTTTATCGGAATTCCTTTTATTACTACCTATAACATAATCAGTTCCATATTCCGTGGCATTGGCGATTCCAAAACGCCCATGTATTTTGTTGCCATTGCCTGTGCTGCCAATATTGTACTGGATTATATTTTCATCGGATTTTTCCATATGGGACCATCCGGAGCAGCCCTTGGAACCACACTTGCACAGACGCTCAGTGTGATCATTGCCCTGATATCCATCCGCCACAGAGAGACCGGAATCCATCTTACCGGAAAAGATTTCCGCCCGGACCCCCGTGTGATGGCGCAGATCCTGAAGATTGGAATCCCGGTAGCGGTTCAGGACGGATGTATCCAGGTTGCTTTTATTGTGATCACAGTCATTGCCAATCACAGAGGTTTAAATGACGCAGCTGCTGTAGGAATCGTTGAAAAAGTGATCAGCGCTGTATTCCTGGTTCCGTCTTCTATGCTGGCCGCAGTCTCCGCCCTGGCTGCCCAGAATATCGGTGCTGGAAAACATGACCGTGCAGCAAAAACGCTCCAGTACAGCATCCTGATCACAAGCGTTTACGGAATTATCATCTCCCTGATCGTTCAGTTTACCGCACCACATATCCTTCAGGCATTTACCAGTGATGACACGGTCGTACTTCTTGGTACCCAGTATATCCATTCCTATATCTGGGACTGTATTTTTGCAGGCATCCATTTCAGCTTTACCGGATACTTCTGTGCATATGGAAAATCCTATATTGGTTTTATCCACAATATTATTGCCATTATCCTGGTCCGTATCCCGGGATCTTATCTGGCTTCCAGATATTTTCCCAATACATTGTTCCCTATGGGAATGGCGGCACCGGCAGGTTCCCTGCTTTCAGTCCTGATCTGCCTGATAGCCTATTTCTGGCTGAAACACCATTCCGGCCTCGGCCTTGTATCTGAAGGAGAGTCCAATGGAAGATAAAAAATTATTTCTTATCGGAGAAGTCGCCAAAATGTTCCACATCAGTATGGGAACCCTCCGACACTATGAACAGGCTGGTCTGTTAACCCCTGAATATACGGACCCTGACACCGGATACCGCTATTATGGCACCAGACAGTTTGAGCTTCTCAATACCATACGTTATCTCAGAGTTTTGGATTTTCCTCTCGCTCAGATCAAAGCTTTTCTGGATAACCGGGATACCGAAGTGATCGAAGAAAAACTGGTACACCAGAAAGAAGTAATCGCAAGAAAGCAAAAAGAACTGGAGCTGATCTCCCGAAAGATCGACCATCGCCTGGAACAGCTCCGGGATGCTATGAATTCCGAACTAGATGTGATCCGGACTGTTGAAATTCCTGAAAGCCGAGTTGTCTGGCTCCGGGATTCCCTCCATCCGAAAACTTATCTGGATCTTGAAAATTCCATCCGGAAGCTGGTAGAAAATCAGAAGGAATCTCTGGTTTTTATGGGAAAGATCGGAATCGGGATCTCCAGAGAACAGCTTTTAAAAAGATCTTTTCAGGATTACGACCGGATCTTTCTTCTTTTGGATCAGGAAGACCGTTATGACGGAGAAACGGAAACTTTTCCCAGACAGACCTGCGTAACCATCCGCTTCTGCGGAAGCCACAGGGAAGCACCGACTTATTACCAGAAACTCCTTGCATATATTGAAGAGAAAAATCTCTCCATCACCGGATTTTCCCGAGAAACCACGTTGATCGATTATGGACTCACAAACAATACCGACAAATTTGTCACGGAAATCCAGATTCCGGTAAATATCTGAAATTTATGCCTTCTCATGGAGTGCTTATTTAAGCTTCCAGTGAGGAGGCTTTGTTTATTCTTCATTTCTGTGGTATACTGAATGGCAGAATAAACACACAGGAGCGTTTCATATGAATCATTTACTGGAAAAAATCAAACAGAAAAATGCATCCGCATTTACCCACAGCGGGAAATTTCACGCAGACGATGTTTTTTCCGCTGCATTGCTTTTATATCTGAATCCTGAAATCACCATTACACGTGGAAATACGGTTCCGGACGATTATGAAGGTCTTGTTTTTGATATCGGAAGAGGGCAGTATGACCATCACCAGAAAGACAGCCGTATCCGTGATAATGGCGTTCCATACGCAGCATTCGGCCTTCTCTGGGAAAAACTGGGATCTGAAATCCTCGGGGAGGAACTGGCACAGAACTTTGACGAATCTTTTGTCCAGCCGCTGGATATCAATGACAATACAGGCGAAAAAAACGAGCTTGCCACACTGATCGGCAATTTTAATCCTGGATGGGATTCCAAAAGCAGCAACGACGAGGCCTTTTTCCAGGCAGTCAATGTCGCTGGCATGATCCTGGAAAACAAGTTCGAGCGTTACCTTGGAAACGAACGTGCAGACAGAAGAGTAGAAGAAGTCCTTGCAAAACATAACGCTGCCCTCGCTTCCGGAGACACTCCTGCTGAGAACACCAATATCCTGGTACTTCCGGAATTCATTCCCTGCCAGAAGCGTCTTTCTGAAACCAATATCGCTTTTGTGATCTTTCCGTCCAACCGAGGCGGCTACTGTATCCAGCCACAGAAAAAAGAATATTCCATGAATTATAAATGCAGTTTTCCTTCTTCCTGGCTGGGTCTGGAGGGAGCGGAATTGGCTTCGGTAACCGGTCTTGAAAGTGCGATCTTCTGCCACAAAGGCGGTTTTCTCATGACATGCGGAACCCTTGAGGATTCCATTCTCGCCTGCCGGAGCAGTCTTGCCGCGTTTCATGAAGAAGCTGTGATCGTGAGCCTTGGTGGAAATGAAGAGACAGACATGCTGCTTCAGAATCTTCCGGATCTTTCTTCTGCCAGGATCGTGCATCTGCCGGTTCCTCAGCTTCCGGAATTAACATTAAACGGGATCTATGGAGAGCTTTCCATGGAAAAAACAGAATGGAAAAGCCATATAAAAATCCAGATGAAGGAAATCCTCAGATATAAGCCGGAAGCAGTTTTTGCGGACAATGCCATGTTTTCTCTGTACCCACTCGTCCATGCACTGCGAAAAAAACATATCCCAATCCTTACCGTGGTAGAAAAAGATGGACAGAAACTTCTGGTACGGATTCCCTCCGGTTCTTAAAGTCCGCCAGGCGGATATTCGCAACTCGCAGGGGACTCTTTGATTCGGTTACATGTATAATATTATCTGCAGATATATTCATGTTGCATATTCATACAGAAAGAAGGCATATTTATGCGAGAAGAAAAATTTAAAATGGAAAGACAGGGGCTGATCCAGGTAGGAGATAAGGTAAAAATCTCCGAATTTCTCTCTGCCACAAACTACAGCTACATCATCGAACCTGCCGTAGCCATGTCCGGCTGCTACAGAAACGCAGACCGCATCAAATCCAAAGAGGGGATCATCAAAAGCATTGAACATACACCACGTGGCTTTATCGTTACCGCGGAGTTTGATGAATAAACATTCTGTTGATCGGATATCTGTCCCTTCCGGGAGACTTATCTGATCCGCTTAAGATCCGGCAGTTGACAATCTGCCGGATTTTCTGCTGAAAAACTGACTAATTTATTCTGGATTATATGATGATAATCTGGTATTATAAAGAAGATATTTGTGTAATTTCTCTAATTATCAGGAAATTGCAAATTTTTAGAACAGAGGTGTAATATTATGAGCTGGTACAACGAAGCAATCTTCTACCATATTTATCCACTTGGACTTACAGGCGCTCCGAAAGAAAACGATTACGGAACTCCTGTACATCGACTGAACACACTGCTGCCGTGGATCGACCACATCAAGGAAATCGGATGTACTGCCTTATATATAGGTCCGCTTTTTGAAAGTGTAGGACATGGCTATGAGACAACCGATTACAAAAAACTGGACTCCCGTCTTGGAACAAACGAAGATCTCACCAATTTTGTAAAGGCCTGCCACGAAAAGGGCATCCGTGTTATCTTCGACGGTGTATTCAATCATACAGGCCGCGATTTCTTTGCTTTTAAAGATATCCAGAAAAACCGCGAGCATTCCCCATATGTAAACTGGTACTGTAATGTAAATTTCGGCGGAAATACCGAATATAATGATGGTTTTTCTTATGAAAACTGGGGCGGATACAACCTTCTGGTAAAACTGAACCAGCGCAACCCGGAAGTACAGAACTATATCTGCGATGTAATCCGTTTCTGGGTTTCCGAGTTTGATATTGACGGAATCCGCCTGGATGCCGCCGATGTTCTGGATTTTGATTTCATGCGTATTCTCCGCCACACAGCCGATGAAGTTAAAAAAGATTTCTGGCTGATGGGAGAGGTAATCCACGGAGACTACAGCCGCTGGGTAAACGGTCAGACACTTCACAGTGTAACCAACTATGCCCTTCACAAAGCCCTTTACAGCGGTCATAATGACCACAACTATTTTGAAATTGCCCACACAGTAAAATATCTCCAAAATATGGGAGATCTGGATCTTTACAATTTTGTGGACAACCATGATGTGGAGAGGATCCATACCAAATTACAGAACAAGGCACATTTTGCCCCGGTACACGTACTTCTTTATACTTTACCTGGCGTTCCAAGCATCTATTATGGATCTGAATTCGGGATCGAAGGAAAAAAAGAGAAATTTTCCGATGCAAGCTTACGTCCAGCACTTGATCTTGAAGATTACAAAGAAGCCACAACAAAGAACCCCTGTACTGCTCTGATCGCAGCTCTCGGAAAAGTACGCCAGGGAACTCCTGCATTAAGCTACGGTTCCTACGCAGAACTGGCTCTTACAAACCGTCAGTTTGCTTTTGCAAGAGATCTGGAGGGTATGCGCGTGATCGTTACCGTAAATAACGATGACAGCGACGCAGAGATGAATCTTCCAACAGGAAGCGCACCGGAATACGTAGGTGCACTTACCGGACAGAAAGTTTCCGCACAGGGTGGACGTATCCGCGTTCGTGTTGCAGCAAACAGCGGTGAGATCTGGCTTCCTGCAGGAGATATGCCGGAATACAAGCCAGTACAGGTTGAAGTTCCGGAAACGGCTGCAGCAAAAGAAGAAAATACTGCATCTGAGACAGAAGAGAAGCCGGCGGACGAAAACGGCACTGTAGCAGAAACTGCTCAGGAAGCAGAGGCTTCAACAGCCGCAAATACAGATAAAGATTCTGACGATATAGCAAACCCATCAGATGTTTCGTCCACTCCGGAAACAGAACCTTCCAGCTCACAGGAAACAGCCGAAACTGTTACCCCGAATCCAAACAAAACACCGGAAGAGATGACCGTAGGCGAACTTCAGGCTGCCATCCTTGCAAAAATGGCAGGAAACGGCCCTGTAGATGACCAGATGAAAAAGACGGTATACGATAACATCTGGCATGATTCCCTGGTGAACTGGCTGAAGAGCTTTCGATAGGAAATAAATAATAAACGAACATTCCATAAAAAAAACAAGGCAATCCGGTCTTACGCGGAAAGCCTTGTTTTTTTGTAGAAATTTATAAAAATAATTTATAAAAACGATCCAAGCATTTACTTTACATAAAATATATTATGTAAAGTTATGATCCTGTTTTTCTGTAAATCAAGAGAACAAAAAACAGCAGAGCTTTCCACCTTAAATAAGACAGAAATCTCCACTGCTTTTATCATTTTTTTATTTATCTCTCATCAAACGGTACAAAATCTGTATGATGTCCCACATATTTGTAAGCAGGACGGATGATTTTGTTGGCACTGATCAGCTCTTCCAGACGATGTGCGCTCCAGCCTGGCATACGTGCAATGGCAAAGATCGGAGTGAAGAGTTCTTCCGGGATACCAAGCATGGTATAAACAAATCCGCTGTAGAAGTCCACGTTTGCACAGACATTCTTGAACAGCTTTCTGTGTTCCATGATCAGGTTGCCGGCAATGCTCTCAACTTTATCGTAGAGCTTGAATTCCTCTGTCATGCCTTTCTCCTCTGCGAGAGCCTGTGCAAAACGCTTCAGGATCACTTCTCGCGGATCGGAGAGTGTATAGACTGCATGTCCCATACCATAGATCAGACCTGCATGGTCAAATGCTTCTTTATTCAGGATCTTCTGCAGATATGCGGTGATCTCTTCTTCACTTTCCCAGTCTTTTACATTGGCTTTCAGATCTGTGAACATGTTCTGGACTTTCAGGTTTGCACCACCATGGCGCGGTCCTTTCAGTGATCCAATGGAAGCAGAAGTGGAAGAGTAGCTGTCTGTTCCGGAAGAAGTTACTACATGTGTGGTAAAGGTAGAGTTGTTACCACCACCATGCTCTGCATGAAGGACAAGTGCGATATCAAGAACCTTGGCCTCAAGCTCTGTATACTTGCCATCCGGACGAAGCATCAGAAGGATATTCTCGGCAAGGGAAAGTCCCTTCTGCGGATTACGGATAAAGAGAGTCTCGTCTTTACGGAAATGACGATATGCATGATAGGAGTAAACCGCAATTTCAGGAAGCTTGGCGATCAGTTCCAGAGACTGGCGGAGTACATTTTCTACGGAAATATCTTCCGGATTATCGTCATATGTATAGAGAGCAAGAACGCAACGCTCCATAGCGTTCATAATATTGGCATTGGTTCCCTTCATGACAACGTCACGGACAAAACGTCCTCCCAGATCTTCCATATCGGAAAGAAGTTCCAGAAATCTGGAAAGTTCTTCCTTACTTGGAAGTTTGCCAAAGATCAGAAGATAAATTGTCTCCTCAAAGCCAAAACGTCTGTCCTTCAGGTCATTAACAATGTCCTGTACATTAATTCCCTGATAGTACAACTCACCATCCGCCGGAATACGTCTGCCATTGACCAGCTTGTAGCCGGTAACATCAGAAATCTCGGTAAGGCCTGTGAGAACACCTTTACCTGCGGAATCACGAAGACCTCTTTTTACATCGTATTCCACATAGAGATTGGGATCGATGTGATGATTCTTCATCAGCTCCTGCTCAAAGAATTTCATTCTGCCTTTCAGCTGTTCGGAGTCTTCCAGACTCATCATTTCATGCTTTTTTTCCATAATCTTTTCCTCATTTCCCCATTGTATATTAAAAAACACTGATACAGTTAAGATTGGTTACATCTTCGTAATCAGTGTTCGGGTATGGCATACATTTGTGTTCACCTGGTTAATAATTCTACAGTAAAAGTTCCGAAAATGCAAGAGGGTATTTCTTTTTTTCGTGCATAAATATTCATAAGTCGATATATTTCATCTATTATTACATTTATTCATCAAAATCCGTCTGGTTTCCGCAACAAACCTGTGTTATGATTGTTCCGTAACTTTTTCTTATAATAGAAGGGAGAATTTAAAAGAATGCAAAGCAGCATCAACAACATTTACAAGCTGGACGGAACCGTCCCCATTGCCAAGGCGATCCCGTTTGGGCTTCAGCACATCCTTGCCATGTTTGTCTCAAACCTGACACCGATCACACTGATTGCAGCCTCAGCCCAGCCTGCTCTTACCCAGGCACAGATCGCAATTCTGCTCCAGAATGCCATGTTTGTGGCCGGAATCGCTACACTGATCCAGCTTTACCCCATATGGAAGATCGGTTCCAGACTTCCGGTTGTAATGGGAGTCAGTTTTACCTTTGTCACTGTTTTAAGTACCGTTGCGGCCAATTACGGTTATCCTGCCGTGATCGGTGCGGTTATGATCGGCGGTATCATGGAAGGAACCCTTGGCCTTCTTGCAAAATACTGGCGGAAGATCATCACACCGGTAGTGGCCGCTTCTGTAGTAACTTCTATCGGCTTTTCACTGTTTACCGTAGGAGCCAGATCTTTTGGCGGCGGATATAATGAAGATTTCGGCTCTGCACAAAACCTGCTTCTTGGTACTATTACACTTGCTGTGTGTCTGCTCTGGAATGTTCTCAGCAAAGGATATCTGAAACAGTTATCTGTACTTGCCGGTCTGGTAGTCGGATACATCATTGCCATTTTTATGGGAAAAGTCGACCTTGGTTCCATCTTATCCGGAGGACTTATTTCCCTTCCTCATCTGTTTCCTGTAAAACCGGAATTTCATGCGGGAGCCATTGTTTCCACCTGCATTATCTTCCTGGTATCCGCGGCAGAGACCATCGGCGATACTTCTGCACTTGTTTCTTCCGGACTGGATCGTGAGATCACCGGAAAAGAAATTTCAGGTTCTCTTGCCTGTGATGGTTATGCCTCCACGATCTCTTCCCTGTTCGGCTGTCCTCCTGTAACATCTTTCTCACAGAACGTAGGACTGGTTGCCATGACAAAGGTTGTAAACCGGTTTACCATTATGACAGGAGCTGTATGCATGATCCTGGCTGGCCTGCTGCCGCCTATCGGAAACTTTTTCGCTTCACTTCCGGATTCTGTTGTGGGAGGATGTACCATTATGATGTTCGGTTCCATTCTGACTTCCGGTGTGCAGATGATCGCTTCCTGCGGTTTTTCCCAGAGGAATATTACCATTGTTTCTCTTTCCCTTGCTGTAGGAATTGGATTTACTGCAGCCAGTGAGAGCGGAATCTGGGATATCTTCCCGTCTATCATACAGTCTGTTTTTGCGGAAAATGTAGTTGCTGTTGTGTTTATCATATCCATTGTTTTAAGCTGTATCCTGCCTGAAAACATGGATATCGAAAAAATCAAGGAATAGGGATGTAAAAATGTTTAAAATTCTCATTGCGGAAGATGACCGGGAACTCCGCCAGCTTTTCCAACATGTCCTGCTGAAAAATGGTTATACGGTAAAAGGAGTTGCCGACGGGCAGGAAGCATTGGATGCCCTGGAAAAAGATTATTATGATCTGATCATCTCGGATATTATGATGCCAAACATGGATGGCTATGAACTGGTCCGTTCACTCAGAGATGCCGGGGATTCTATTCCTGTACTTATGGTCACTGCCAAAGATGCTTTTGATGATATGCGTATGGGATTTTTGTCCGGCACCGATGATTATATGGTAAAACCGGTTAACATCAACGAACTGGTTTTGCGGGTAGGTGCCCTTCTTCGCAGAGCGCAGATGATCAATGAGCGGAAACAACGGATCGGCGATACCATTCTGGAGTGCGACTCCCTGACAGTATCCACCTCCTCGGAAAGTATGGTCCTTCCTCAGAAAGAGTTCATGCTTTTGTATAAGATGGTATCCTTTCCGGGAAAAATCTTCACCAGACAGCAGCTTATGGATGATATCTGGGGATATGATTCCGCAAGCGATGCCCATACGGTAGATGTCCACATCGGAAGACTTCGGGAACGCTTCCGGGATAATCCGGATTTTAAGATCGTAACGATCCGCGGAGTTGGATATAAGGTGGTAAAAGCATGAAAAAGAAGCCTTTCGAAAATTTAAGCATCCGTATACGTTTTATCCTTATGATCATGCTGGAACTTATCTGTGTATCTCTGATATCCTGGCTTGTTATGGATGTTCTGCATATTTCAGATGTTCCGTACATTGTATGGATCATCCTGGCCAGTGTAATCGCAGGGGGCGTTCTCAACAACTTCCTCAGTATCCGGTACTTCTGCCCTGTATTAAAGCTGGAAAAAGCCATGCAGCAAGTCGCAGAGGGCGACTTTTCCGTCCGGCTGAAAACCGGAAAACAGCTGAAAGAAATCCAGGATATTTATTCCAATTTTAACCTGATGGTCCAGGAACTGGAAGCAACGGAGATCCTGCAGACAGATTTCGTTTCCAATGTTTCCCATGAATTTAAAACGCCCATCAGTGCCATTGAGGGTTATGCAACTCTTCTGCAGGATAGCGACATGCCCATATCAAAAGAGCAGGAGCAGTACATCGACAAAATCCTTTTTAATACCAGAAGGCTTTCCCACCTGGCAGGAAATATCCTGCTTCTGTCCAAAATTGAACACCAGGCAATCCAGACCCGACAGAACTGGTACCGCCTGGATGAACAGATCCGGCAGTCCATTGTTATGATGGAACCGAAATGGTCCGAAAAAGAGATTGAATTTGATGTGGACATGATGGATGTAGAGTATCTGGGAAACGAAAATCTCATCTGCCATGTATGGGATAACCTGCTTTCCAATGCCATCAAGTTCAGTCCCTGTGGTGGCACAATCTATATCCGGATGATGCCGGAAGGGGAAAAGATTCGTTTTTCCATAGAAAACGAAGGACCCCAGATCAGTGAAGACTCCATGAAACATATTTTTGACAAATTTTACCAGGGCGACAGTTCCCATAAACAGGAAGGAAACGGTCTTGGACTTGCCCTTGTAAAACAGATCCTGAATCTGTGCAAGGGAACAATCTCCGTGGAAAATGTTCCAGGAAGTGGCTGCCGTTTTACGGTTGTACTGTAAAATTGTAAAATAAATGCTTTACTATATCTCGAGAATAAAAAACAACGGACATCTTATTTTTCTCATAATGAGGTGTTTCCGTTGTTTTTTGTTTTACACAAACTTTTTCATAAACTTCAACAATTGTTGAGAAACAGTTGATATTTAGTTGTAGATCATCTTTTAAAGTATAGGATAAGTATTTATGAAAACTACAGGAGATATGAAATATGTTATTAAAAAAAGAACCTGCCTACAGGAAGGCAGAAAAAGAAGATTTTCCACTGATCCGGGAATTTATCCGGAGAAATTATAAAGACCGCTGGGAATTCGAGGAAGCACATACTGAAAAACGCCTGACCAGGCTCTTGTTTTATACCTATATGATTTCCAGAGACAAGGTTACCGTGGCAACCTACCGGGATCAGGTAGTTGGAGTACTCATAACCGGCAAAGGCTCTCACGGCCATTTTGCCCCGTTTTTCCGTCTGAAAAAAGGCTATCATTTTCTGCGCCTGAAACTTACCAGGGAAGGCCGGAAGAACCTGGAGCATTTTAACAAACTTCAGGATATGAAAAAACAATTGAACGTTTCCCAAGAGAATCCTGCTCACGAAAATATCCTCTTTCTTTATGTAAGCAAAGATTACCGCAGAAACGGGATCGGCACCGGACTTCTGAAACAGATTTCAACAGAGAAGAAATCGGATTGTTCCATATATATGGACCAGCTGGATCACAGAGCTTTTATGGAAAGTCATGGTTTCGTAAAGAAAAACGAGGTTTCTCAGATGCGGGAGCTGAACAAAAAACGCTTTCGGGAAAGCGTAGCTCTTTATCAAAAGGAACCACATTGCGAAGCACATTCATGAGTTACACAGGAGAACATAGGATATGAAAAAAATAGGAATCATGGCAGACAGCCACAGTGGCATTTTAAAACAGGAAGCAGAGGAACTGGATATCCATGTTCTTCCCATGCCTTTTTATCTGAACGGAGAACTTTTTCAGGAAGACTTAAATTTTTCCAGAAAAGAATTTTATGAAAAACTGCGTGAAGGAGCAGAGGTTTCAACTTCACAGCCTTCCCCGCAGGAAGTTATGGAAATGTGGGACAAAATGCTTTTATCTTATGAACAGATTCTCTACATTCCCTTAAGCAGTAGTTTAAGTGGTTCCTGTATGACCGCTGCCGCCTTGTCCAAGGAACCAAAATACGAGGACAAAGTGTTCGTTGTAGATAACGGTCGTGTTTCCACACCTCTTCATCGTTCCATTCTGGATGCGAGAGACCTGATGGAAGATGGATATACGGCACCACAAATCAAGGATATTCTGGAAGCTTCCCGTGAAAAAACCGTGATCTACGTTGGCTTGAGCACACTGGAATATCTGAAAAAAGGCGGTCGCATCAATGCCACCACAGCACTGGCGGCAAATCTTCTCAATATCAAACCGGTTATGAAGTTTGGAACCGGTAAACTGGATATCTTCCAGAAATGCAGAGGCATGAAAAAATCAAGGAAAGCCATGATCGATGCCATGCACAACGAACTGGAAACAACTTTCCAAAAAGAATATGACGCCGGAAAAGTGTATCTTATGGCTGCATCCAGCAGCACTCCGGAAGTTACCGCAGACTGGATCTCACAGATCCGAGAAAGCTTTCCGGGAATGGATGTGATGTGTGATGATCTTTCCCTTGGACTTTCCTGCCATATCGGTCCGGACGGACTGGGGATCGGATGTTCCTGTATGCCTTTATAAAAAACAGCTCAATATTTTCTGCAAATAGCCCAAAGTTGTGGTATGATATTGTTATCAATACATAACTGACAGATATTATCTGTTATTGATCAGAAGGGAGAAATTACCATGGCAAAAACAATCAAAGAATTAACACAGGATCTTCTTCAGGCACCCTCTGCATACAAAGAAGTAAAAGAAGCGGCACAGAATTATCTGGATGCTGCAGGAACTGAGAAAGAAGCAGAAGCGGCAACTGCTTATGTAAAAGAGCTGGAAGCAGATATCATGCCCATCGACGGACTGATCTCTTTTGCAGGTTCTGACATGGGCGCACAGGTATTTGGCGCAGATGGCGCAAAAAAGATCCTGGCTCACGCTGAGGAGATCAAAGCTTCCGGTGCAAAATACTGCGACTGCCCGGCATGTGCAGCCTGCGAAGCACTTCTGAACAAAAAAGCAGAAATTCTGAAGTAATCACATGGCCCAGTTTGAAATTGAAATCAAGCTTCCGCTAAAGAATCTTAAAGAAACACTGGAGATTCTGACAGATCAGGGATTTCATGAGACAGCAGAAATCAGGGAAGAAGATACCTATTTTAACAGTGTCTATCATGATGTAAAAAAACGGGATGAAGCACTGCGGATCCGAACAAGCACAGATTGCAGATCCGGTGTTTCCAAGACCCAGATTAATTTTAAAGGACCAAAACTAGATAAAATCTCCATGTCCCGAATGGAACTGGAAACCGAAGTATCCGATGCCGAAGTGCTTAAAAGCATTCTCGTTCATCTGGATTTTTTCACGGTAGCGTCTGTCATGAAAACGCGGAAATACCTGAACCGCGGCAGATTTACCGCCTGTCTGGATCAGGTAGAAGGGCTTGGAGCCTTTCTGGAGCTTGAGGTGATCGCAGAGCAGGAAAGTGAACGGAAAAAAATTTTATCAAAAATGGAGGATCTGCTTGCCATATTGGGATATCACATGTCAGATACTGTGCAGACTTCCTATCTCAGTATGCTTCAGAAAAAATCGAATAAAAATCTTCTTTAAACCAGCAGGAATATTTTCGTATGAGTATCTAAGCTACAGAATACGGAAATGTTCCTGTTCTTTCTTTTCTTATAATTCTTCGGCGCTCCAAGTTTTTCTAACATACTATAAATCCCACCTCATAAAGCAACACCAAACCACATCCAAATCACATGTCATTACGATGGATTAATTGTATTTTTTGTTGTTTTTCGTTTATTTTTATGTGGTTTGTTGAATGCTTACAAGATTTTTTGTATTTTATATGTGGATTTGTTGATATTTTTTCAAAAAAGTACTTTACAAATCCACATCATCGGTCATATAATAAAGTCACAAACAACAAGAAACAATATTAAAGCAATCGCAAAATCAACAACAAACCACACATAAATACGGAGGAAATATATTATGAAAATTCTTGAATCTAAATTCGTACAGGGCTTTATCAAAATGGCAGATGATGGATATCAGCAGGGATGGCATGAGAGAAACGGTGGAAACTTAAGTTATCGTCTGAAAGCAGAAGAAGTGGAGATGATCCGTCCACGACTGAACGCACCTGGAGAATGGACCCCTATCGGTGTTGAAGTTCCGGGACTGGCAGGAGAGTTTTTCCTGGTAACAGGAAGCGGCAAATATTTCCGTAATATCATCGTTGACCCGGAAGTATGTCTTGCGATCATCGAGCTTGACGAGACAGGAACCAACTACCGTATCCGCTGGGGCCTTGTGGAAGGCGGCCGTCCGACCAGTGAGCTTCCAACTCATCTGATGAACCATGAAGTAAAGAAAAAACTTACCAACGGAAAACATCGTGTTATCTATCATGCACATACTACCAATACCATTGCACTTACCTTTGTTCTTCCTCTGGATGATAAGGTATTCACCCGTGAACTCTGGGAATCTGCAACAGAGTGTCCGGTAGTATTCCCGGATGGTGTGGGTGTCATCGGATGGATGGTTCCAGGCGGAAGAGATATCGCCATCAAAACCGCGGAACTGATGAAAAAATACGATGTTGTTATCTGGGCACATCATGGAATGTTCTGTTCAGGTGAGGATTTTGACCTGACTTTCGGACTTCTTCATACCGTTGAAAAATCCGCCGAGATCCTGGTTAAGATTTTATCCATGGCTCCGCAGAAACTGCAGACCATCACACCGAATGACTTCCGTGCTCTTGCAAAAGATTTCAAAGTAACTCTGCCAGAAGAATTCCTTTACGAGAAAAAATAAAACTCTTCGTACGGTGCATTCTATAACCTGTATCTCTATCTGAAACTTTATCGGAAACAACCAAATATTTGCTGATTTTTGCTGATAAATCTGGTATGATAAAAACATATCTGGTTTATCAGCTAATTAATTTCAGAAAGGATATGGATAAAGTATGGAAGAATTATATAAAGCGATCGAAGAGAAGATCAAGGCAAGCGGATATCCACGAAAGATTTCCGGAGAGGATGTCTACGATGACATTTGCGATCAGATCGATGGGAAAGAGAACGGAAGTTATGTATTGCTTTCCAAGTTTGATGATGATGTGATCTTTGAATATCATATTACTATTATGGACAGCGAGTTTAATCTTGGTGTTCTCACCATGCGTACTCCGGAAGGTGTATTTGAGACAGATTTTGATAAATAAGTTAAGCATATCTCCAACCACTGTTTAATGTTTTTTGGGAACCCTACAGGGGATTCGGGATTTTCCTGATGTGATTAAATATATAGAGGCAGTTGATTTACATAATTTATATTATGTGAACTAACTGCCTCTATATTTATATTATATACAGTGTATGCCAAACGAATCCGTTACTCCGCAATCTAATTATACATCAGTCTTCACGAAGGCGTACCGCCTTGGCCGCCTGACGCCGTCTGGCATCATCCAGAGCCGCATAATGCTTCTTTGTCGTATTGACATCCTTATGACCCAGAACATCTGCCACAAGGTAAATATCACCGGTTTCCTGGTACAGGGCAGTACCATAAGTGCTGCGGAGCTTATGCGGTGTGATTTTCTTTGTTGTTGTAATCTCTCTGGCATATTTTTTAACCAGATTTTCAATTGCCTGGACACCGATCCGGCGGCGCTGGGTAGAATAGAAGAGAGCGTGTTCATGACCTGCCAGTGGAGTAATATTTTCCCGGACTTCCAGATATTTTTTGAGCGCTTTTTCTACCTCCGGTCCAAAATATACAACCATTTCATTTCCACCTTTTCGAGTGACTTTGATCCCGTTATTTTTGAAATCCACATCTTCAACATCCAGTCCGACACATTCGGATACACGGATTCCAGTACCAAGAAGGAGAGTTACGATCGCAAGATCTCTGTCCTTTGTTTTTTCATAATACATCCGTTTCTGGCCAGTCAGAGTATCCCCGCAGTGCTCGATATAATCAAGGAGCAGGGCAACTTCATCGGTATCCAGACGGATAATGCTTTTGTCGTGGATCTTCGGTACATCGATCAGAACAGATGGGTTGGTGGTGATCATTTCATGTCTGTAGTAATATGCATAAAAACTACGCAATGCAGAAATTTTACGCTTGACGCCACGTTCGCCGTTTGTTTCGGTTTTGGAAGAGTCCGCAGATTTATAAACTTTTAAATATTCTTCATATTCCTCAAGATCAACAGCTTTGATCTGGTCCAGAACATCAACTGTGAAATCCGACATGGTTTTATCTTTAAACATTGGATTTTGCTCCAGTAAAAACTGAAAAAATATACGAATGTCATATGCATAGGAAATTCTGGTCTTGGTTGTCGTTGTTGCGTCAATGGCTCGAAAATAATCCCTGCAAAATGGCGGAAGTGTTTTTAAAACTTCACGGAGTTTTAAAGTATTGTCAATATCATTTTGTTCATGGTAAGTAATTTTATTATCCATAAAAACTCCTTTATATGATTTTATACATAATTTGCAGAAAACACCTGAAATACCGGTTTAAAAGGTTAAAAGAAGTGGTTTTGCACTCATCTATATCTATACGACAAACCCGAGTTTTTCAAATAGATGGGTAGTATAAACAGCTACTTCCTGCAAAATTGCCTGTTTTTGATAAATTTTCAAGTAAATAAAGTGCCTCCTTATGGAAGCACTTTTTATTATTATTTGTCGTTACCCTCTGAGGTTTTCATCAAAAATAACGGTAAACGGTCCGTCATTTTCCAGAGATACTTTCATATCTGCACCAAAAATTCCGTGTTCCACAACCGGAACCTGTTTACTGGCTTCTGAAATAATATATTCATATAATTTATTTGCTTCATCTGGCGCACCGGCTTCTATGAAACTTGGACGATTTCCCTTACGGCAGTTTGCATATAAAGTAAACTGTGAAACCAAAAGCAATTCCCCGTTTACATCTGCCAGGGATAAATTGGTCTTTCCATTTTCATCCTCAAAAATACGAAGTCCCAGAAGTTTTTTCAAATACCAGTCTGCATCTTCCCTGGTATCCCCACGGCCAACGCCGATCAAAACAAGAAATCCTTTTCCAATTTTTCCAACTGTTTCTCCATCTACTTTAACTTCTGCATGATTTACACGCTGAATTACAAATTTCATCGTTTATTCTTCCTCCGTCTGTTTTTCTGTTTCAGTCGAAAACCTATATATTTTGCCTGGACAAACTTGGCCAAAAATGCAAACATTCGTTTGATTTCGTTCCATGCTCCGGTCCACACTCTGTGTTTTTCTGCTTTTATTGCAACTGCCTGCATTTTTGCTTTTGTTGCAGATTCTTTTACCGGCATGGGCAACGCTTTTCCGGAAACGGGATCTACACAATCAATATCTTTATAAAACTCAGCATCTGCAGACATCTCTTTTTCATCAAGGCTACGTCCGATCAGCTTCCATACAGCCGCATTCAGAACCGCAAAAACCGGAACGCCGACAATCATTCCCGGAACTCCGAATAAACCACCGCCAACCATAATTGCAACAATGACCATGAAACTGGACAATCCGGTAGATTCCCCCAAAATCTTAGGTCCAAGAATATTTCCATCAAACTGTTGAAGAACCAGAATAAAGATCAGGAAATACAGACTCTGAATCGGATCTACCAGCAAAATAAGAAGAATACACGGAATCGCTCCAAGATATGGTCCAAAAAACGGGATAACGTTTGTCACGCCAACGATCACACTGACCAGAATCGCATATGGCGTTCCAATGATGGATGTTCCCACATAACACAATACACCGATAATTGCAGAATCCAGGATCTTGCCACTGATAAATCCGCCAAAAGTCTTATGCGTAAAACGCATGGAATGAACAAGAAAAGTCGCCCATTTGGCCGGAAGAACCGCATAGGTAGCCATTTTGGCCTTTGCAACAAATCCCTCTTTATCTGCCAGGATATAAAGTGATACAATCGCTCCAATAAGGAAATTCTTCAAAAAAACAAGAAGATCCAGAAAACTCGCAGATATGTTTTTCATCATGAACTGCATCTGAGGAAGGATCGTATTTGTCAGATATTCCTGCAATCTGCTGGAATACTGGTTGATCTGGCTGATCATATCCGGATTCAGCTTCCAGCCCTTTTCCACAACGGAATTCAGCCAGCTTTCCACAACATTTACGTAATGAGGAAAACTGTAGATAATATTCATGATGCTTCGGATCAACTGCGGAAGGATCATCATGACAAGGGCATAAATGATCAGGAACATAAAAAATACAGAAAGAATTACACAGATCCAGCGTACTACTTTTCTGCCCTTTTTCTGAAGGGTTTTGTGTCTTTTTTCAAAAATAGGAAAAATAATCTTCCGCTCCAGAAAATTAACAATGGGGGTTAACAGATATGCTATGGCGGCTCCATAAATAATCGGCGCCATAATGCTGAAAAATGTTTTAATTCCGGTAACCAGGGATTTCATGTGGAAAATCCCGTAATAAAATAAAATACTGGCAGCAATGACCAGAAATGCAGTCACACCTAACTGCACGTAGCGATGATTCCAACGAATTTTCATAGTAATTTCCTCCACCATGTGATTATAACATAGCATCTCCGGTTTGTGTCTAAAAAAAGCATAAACATTCTCTCTCAAAACTCATAAGGATAAATTCTGTCTGTATTTTTTCGCTGATACCGAAAACACCCTGCCATAAAATGGCAGGGTGCCTATAAAAATCTGACGTTTATTTTTTCAGGCTGTCATAAATGTGAATGGCTTCAATAATGGCCTTCGCAGTTCCATCAATACCAAGCTTGCTGCTGTCCAGACAAAGATTATAGCTGTCGGCAGATCCCCATTTCTTATTGGTGTAATAATTATAGTAACTGGAACGGCTCTTGTCTGTTTTGTTGATCATGTCTTTGGCTTCTTTGGCGTTCTTATTGTATTTCTGGGAAATACGGTTGATACGCCAGTCAAGATTTGCATGGACAAATACGCTGAAACAATCCGGATTATCTGCAAGTGCATAATCTGCACATCTGCCTACCATTACACAGGGGCCTTCTGAAGCAAGCTTCTTGATCGCCTCAAACTGTGCAAGGAAAATCTTATGGTTCATAGGCATATCTGTAAACCCTGCGGATGAATATCCAAAAGAATACGTATCCATTACAAGAGAATAAAGAAAACTGTTTGTAGGTTTCTCATCATGATGCTCAAACAGTTCCTTACAGATTCCACTATCATTGGCTGCGTGCTCCAGCAGCTCTTTATCATAGCATTTAATTCCAAAATACTTAGCAACTTCCTGGCCGATCTGTCTTCCGGCACTACCATATTTACGACCAATTGTAATAATAGAACTTGTTGTATTGTTACTCATAACAGCCACATCCTTTCTGCTTCGATTCAGCAAATTCATAAATATGAACTTCGCTTCCTCTTTAATACAGCTATTATACACTATATTTCACAAGTTTTCCAGTTATTTTCGCAATTTTGACAGCAATTTAACAAAATATTCCGGAAGTGGAGCTGTAAATTCCATATATTCACAGGTACGTGGATGAACAAACCCAAGAATCATTGCATGAAGAGCCTGTCCCTCCAGATGATAGGGATTTTTTGAAGACCCATATACCGTATCTCCCAGAAGTGGATGTCCGATGCTGGCCATATGCACGCGGATCTGATGGGTACGCCCTGTTTCTAGCCGGCATTCCACATAGGTTGCCTGTCCAAAACGTTCCAGTACTTTGTAATGTGTTACCGCATCTTTCCCATTTTTGTAATTGATGGCCATTTTTTTACGATCTGTTGGATGACGTCCGATAGGACCTTCTATGGTTCCCTCGTCCTCTTTCAGATTTCCCTGTACAACTGCACGATAACGTCTCCGGATACTGTGGCATTTCAGCTGTTCTGCCAGATCCCGGTGGGCCGTATCGTTCTTGCACACCAGAAGCGCACCGGTAGTATCTTTATCAATTCTGTGGACAATTCCAGGTCTCATCACCCCGTTGATCCCGGAAAGGCTGTCACCACAATGGGCCATAACCGCATTTACCAGTGTTCCCTGATAATGCCCGGCAGCAGGATGTACCACCATTCCTTTGGGCTTATTAACGATCAGCACATCTTCATCCTCATAAAGAATATCCAGCGGAATATCCTCCGGAACAATATCCGGTTCACTGGAATCCGGAATCTCCAGATGAATTCTGTCGTTTTCCCTGACCTTATAATTGGATTTGGCAGCCTTATCCCCAACTGTAATCTGTCCATCTTTCAGAAGTTTCTGAATGAACGACCTGGAAAGACCGCTGTCTTTTTCTGCAAGATAGCGGTCGATTCGTATACCTGATTCTTCTTTTTCTACTGTATAATCGTATATTTCCATTTTATATCTCCTGCAAAATCAGATGAATCCATCATCCTCTGACCAAATCACCGTTTAATATTCAGAAATGAAAAATCATCATCTCTGTATTTGGTACACACAAACAGAATCAGAAAAATCCCACTTGCAACCACATAAATATCTGCCAGATTAAACACCGGAAAATCAATCAGGGAGAAATAGATAAAATCAATCACATATCCTCTGAAAAAACGATCAATAAAATTCCCCAGAGCACCGGCAGCAAGTACTGTGGCAATTGTAAGCAGCGGCAGATAAAAACGCTCTTTTGGAATACGGATCCATGCATAGAGAATCACTCCCAGAAACAGCACACTTACAATTGCAAAGAAAAGTACACTTCCCTGAAACATTCCAAAAGCAATTCCCCTGTTTTCCGGATAAAGATAATGAAGTTCAAGTACACCGGGAATCAGCGAAATCGACAGTTGCCCTTTCAGATACAGATATGACAGCCATTTCGCCACCTGATCTGTGGCTACAAGTAAGATCATCAGGAAAATATCCCCTGCCAGACATTTGCCAGGAGACATTTTCTGATGATGGTTAACACGGCTGATCATAAAGTTATCTCCTGAATACAGGATAACAGTTCTTCATCGGTAACTGTTTTGTCAATAAAACTTTTTCCGATGCCGTCCATCAGGATAAACTTAATATGACCCTGTTCCATTTTTTTATCTTTCTTTGTTGCCAAAAGAACTTCTTCCGGAATAAGGCCATCTACATGTACAGGAAGATCATAGTCCGCACATCCCTGACGAATTTCCTGATATTCTTCTTCTGTCAAAAGTCCTCGTTTCATGGAAAGATACGCCGCAGCTACCAGTCCGGCTCCCACACACTGCCCATGAAGCAAGATGAAATTCTTGAGTTTTTCTACCGCATGACCTACGGTGTGTCCCAGGTTGAGAAGTGCACGCTCTCCCTGCTCCTTTGGATCACGCTCCACAACACCAGCTTTGATCTCACAGCATTTGCGTACCATTCTGGCAATCCGTTTCATGTCCAGCTTTTTAATCTCTTTCTGCTCACGGCATACAAAACGGAAAAATTCTTCATCACAGATCAGTCCTGTTTTCAGGATCTCACCCATTCCACACGCAAACTGTTCTGCCGGCAGAGAAGAAAGAGTACTCATATTCATATAAACAAGACGTGGCTGATGAAAAGCTCCAACCATATTTTTATACTGCTGGAAATCTACTCCTGTTTTTCCACCAACGCTGCTGTCTACCTGAGCAAGTAACGTCGTTGGAACCTGAATAAAATCAATTCCCCGAAGATAAGTAGCCGCTCCAAATCCGGTAAGATCACCTACAACACCGCCACCCAGAGCAACAAGAAGACTTTTTCGATCAAGTCCGTTACTAATCAGTGCCTGATACAAGCTGGAAACGGTATCCAGATTTTTATTTTTTTCTCCGGCCTTAAAAGTAAACACGGAAATATCAGAGCTTACTTCACTTAAAGCTTTTTTTACAGGTGCTTCATACAATGGACCTACATTAGAATCTGTTACAATACAGATTTTTCTGTCCGCAAGTCCTTCTTCTCTCATAACCTGAGCCAGATTGGAAAAATCCTCTTCAAAACAGATTGGATATCTAAAATCCCCCTCACGCTTTACAAGTAATTTTGATTCAGCCATCGCGTTTTCCTCCTTGCTGTCAGATATAAAGCAGAATACGTACACCGAGACGTCCTTTTTTCGTCCGGCGGGATACTCCATCAAAAATAAAACGTCCTTTTTTTCGAACGGATATAATATCGCCTTCTTTAGGCTCATAGCCATTGGATGTAATCAGTTTTCCATTTACAAATACAAGACCTTCTTCAATACAATGTACAATACTGCTTCTTGACGTCCCAAAAGCCAGTGCGATCAATGAATCCAGACGTACAGAAGCACAGGTACCTGTAATTGGTGTCATTTTCGGCTGTGGAAATTCACCGGGGTCTTCTATCCTGGAAGCCACAACGGTGGTATGTCTTACACGGCACAGATTCTCCAGAAAAAAATCTGTCATTCTATGCAGGCAGAAGAAACTTGCCGTATGATCTTCTATGAGAATATCCCCCACAACACTTCTATCAACACCAAGATTTAATATGGCTCCAAGATAATCCCGATGTGTCAAATCTTCCGAAAATTTTACTGCCTTGGGTTCCAGACGGATACAGTCAATAGGATATTCCCCTGTAAAAGTAAGAGCATCAGAATGAAAGGCTACCATCTGACGCTCTGCATTTTCATATCCTCCAAAACTTTCCGCTGTTACGCCCAGCTTATGAAAATTCTGGCTGTTTAAAATATTTCGTTCATTTAAATTAAGAAAATCCGTAAATGTGGTAATATCTCGCTGATATGCCATATTCGCCAGTTCACGGATTCTCTTGATAAAAAGTTCTTCTTTATCCATGAAATCAGTACCCTACTCTTACAGATGGTACAGATCCTCCAAGGATATTCTGAAGATCACCGGTAATATCTACATTATATGGTCCAAGTACAAAAATGTAGCTGGATACCTGCTGAAGACTTCCTCCCAGGGAATAACATGCTCCTGAAGTAAAATCAATGATCCTCTGAGCAAGTTCCACATCAATTCCCTCAAGATTCAGAATTACAGTAGAATTGTCAACAAGTGTATCCGCAATCTCTCTGGCTTCTTCCATAGTAGTCGGTTTAATTACACAGACTTCCATATTTACAGTCTGTGCGGAACGCTTACTTGTACGCATTGGTGTGATTTTCGAAGACGGAGCTGGTCTGGAAACACGTTCCTGTCTTGCAGGTGCTTTTGTTGCAGCAGTCTTGGCTGTTACCTTTGGAGAAGCCACTTTAATTGGTTCTTCTTCCGGCTCATCATCCAGAAAATCCTCTTCTTCCTCTGTTTTCTTTTTGGAAAATTTCTCAAAAAACTTTTTCTTCGGTTTTTCTTCCATATCATCGTCATCATCAAGGAAGTCGTCGTCGTAATCATCTTCTTCCTCAAGGATGCTGTCATCTAATAATTCGTCATCGTCATAATCGTCGTTCAGTTTGATGGCATCTAAAAATTTATCTAAAACGCCCATTTTAAATCTCCAATCTTATTAGTCTTATATTGCGTAATTTCTTGCACCGAAAATACCGGTACCTACACGCACCATCGTAGCGCCCTCCTGCACGGCGACCATATAATCTCCGGTCATTCCCATACTCAGAACACTCATAGTAACATTATTAATGTTTTTAGCTGCAATGTCAACACTTAATTTCTTGAGTTCACGGAAAATTTCACGATTTTCCTCAGCATTTTCTACATAAGGAGCAATTGTCATAAGGCCTTTGACCTGTATATGGGAAAAACCTGCAATCTGTTCAATAAAGGGCAAAACTTCTTCCGGTTTTAAGCCAAATTTGCTCTCTTCCTGAGCTACATTTACTTCTATAAGAATCGGTACGACTACATCCTTTTTCTCTGCCTCTTTTTCTATGGTTTCAGCCAGTCGAAGAGAATCTACAGAATGAATCATCGCAACCTTATCCACAATATATTTTACTTTGTTACGCTGCAGATGTCCGATCATATGCCACTGAACATCCGCCGACATCTGATCATATTTATCCACAATCTCCTGTACTTTATTTTCTCCGAAAACACGTGCACCTGCGGCATAAGCCTCCTGAAGCATTTCCACTGGTTTGGTTTTGCTGACAGCAATAAGTGTCACCTCTCCCGGATCTCTATTTACCTTCTTACAGGATTCTTCAATATTTTTTTGTACCTGTACTAAATTTTCCGCTACCATAGCCGAAAGCCTCCTTTATTAATAAAGTATATCTTGTTCACTTACTTTATCTGCATTTTTTACAATACGGTCATATCTGACAAGTCCATTATATGTTTCTTTGGAAACAACCGCGTATTCTTCATTTTCATCCAGAATTTCAATTCTGCGAAATACAGCATACCCTTGGTTGATGCAGTAAACGCCCTCCAGAACTTCTGTATCTCCGATTACAAACTTTTCTCCACTGTCCGGATCAATGATTGCATCGCCCTCATTGAATTTACTTTTATCAACGTAATAAATATAACTTACTTTCTGTGTTTTTTCATCCGTAACCTCATCACGTCCGTAAATACCCGTATTTATAAACGTTGTAGTACTGTTTCCTTTTTTGTTTCTGCCTGAAAGCATGAAGCCTGACTGCTGTGTATCTTTATCCGTTGTCATATATTTTGAGGGAATTGCATAAAATTCCTTCGTTACTATAGATGATAACGGAACTTTCAGTCCGGTCACATTATTGGTAACCAGCTCTATTTCAAGGAAACGATCTGATGCATATCGGATAAGGCCTTTATTGAAATCAATCCTTCCATATTTAGATCCGTCAATCTCCATAATGGAAAAATCTCCGGTCTGAGTCAAATCATCTTTTAAAAATTTGACACGTATGGACGTGCGGTCTTTCAGATTGGCAGCCTGTTTTTCACTTAGCGGAATCAAAAGACTCCATCGTTCATCCGTGATAATTGTATAAATATCGTCTCCGGCATTTACCTGGCCATCTGTTTTCAGATCTGTCTCCTGATAAGAATTCTGATCAAAATCTGCAGCTGTAACAGTGTCAACCGTTTTTGACTCGTATCCATCCGTAGAATACAAAATAATCCCATCGGTCTGTGCACGACGGATATTCGGATCACTGGAAACGGTTGTTGTAGTTGTTGTAACTTCCTCCCCATCTTCATTCACCGTATTGGTGGTAGACACACTGGAGTTATCAGCGGCATACTGAAGAATACTTCCGTTCAGTTGATATTTAAAACTGTATGTACTGTTAAATTTACTTGCATCAAAGCCTTTGGAAAAACTCTGCATATTACTGCGGATATCTGCCAGCTCATCCTTACTCAGAGAAGAACCACTGTCTGCGGCCTTGGAACTGTTTAAACTGTATACAGCTCCATTTGCATTGATCTTGGTTCCCTCTCTTGCATAATAGGTAACATACCCACCGGCATCTGCCTGTACTACATTTTCTGTCATAATAGACAGCCCGGTGTATGTTTCATTCATGGACAAGGGACCTGACGGAACCTGATAGGACTCCATATGAGAAGCCGTAAGATAAAGAATCACACTGAAAATCATATAAATAAGAATCGCTCCAAACATTACCGTTCCTATGTTCAGACCAAAAATTTTACGAAGTTTTGCTAGTATTCCAGGTGTGCTGCTGGAGTGTGCTTTATTATCAGGCAAACGAATGCCTCCTTTACATCTTTCATTTCTTAAAATCCGTTTTATTGTAACATTTTCTTTTCCTGAATACAAGCTTTAAAAAGTCCGAACATACTTTCCGAATATCCGTTTGCTATTTTTACAAAAGTATGTTATAATATTCAAAATATAATTTCGTGACGCTGTCATATTACGTCCGGCAGCAGATAAACTTTAACCCAGGGAGGTAAATACATATGACATATGGCAGAATCAGCAAAAAGCAGCAGGAAATACTAGATTATATGAAAAATGAAATTCTCAACAGAGGTTTTCCACCTTCTGTACGTGAGATCTGTGAAGCAGTAAATCTGAAGTCCACCTCTTCTGTTCATTCTCACCTGGAAGCCCTCGAAAAAAACGGATATATTCGCAGAGACGCCACCAAACCTCGTGCAATTGAAATTATAGACGATAATTTCAATCTGGTACGCCGTGAAGTTGTCAACGTCCCGCTTGTAGGTACCGTTGCCGCAGGACAGCCGATCCTGGCTGTCGAAAACATTGATGCCTACTTTCCAATCCCGGCGGAATATATGCCAAATGAACAGAGTTTTATGCTGACAGTAAAGGGTGACAGTATGATCAACGCCGGTATTTTTGATGGCGATCAGGTACTTGTAAAACAGCAGTCCACCGCTGAAAACGGAGATATGGTAGTTGCACTGATTGATGATTCTGCCACAGTCAAAACATTTTATAAAGAAAATGGTTATTATCGTCTTCAGCCGGAAAATGACAATATGGAACCGATTATTATCACAGGAAACCTGAAAATCCTCGGCAAGGTATTTGGGGTGTTCCGTTTCTTTTCTTAAACTATGATTTTCAGTTATGCGAAAACAGCAAAATGCGGTATCTGTTTAAAGGATACCGCATTTTTAGTGTTCAGCTTATTTATTCTTCACCCTCTGCCAGGAATTCCTGGGCATCAAGAATCTTTCCGTCTCTCCAGATTCTCTCCAGATCATAAAACAGTCTGTTCTCTTCGTCAAAGATATGGATGATCATATCGCCGTAATCCATAAGAACCCAGCTGGAGTTTCTGGTTCCCTCGATCTGTTTTGCCTCGTATCCGGCACGACCAAGCATCTCATCTGCATTGTCAACCATTGCCTGTACCTGATTCTGGTTGGAAGCACTTGCGATCACAAAATAATCTGCGATCACAGAAACCTCATGGATATCAATGATCTTGATATCTTTTGCTTTTTTATCATCCAGTGCCTTGCAGGCGATCCGGACCATCTCTTTTTCGATACTCATAGAATTTTAATCCTCCTGTCTGTTGGCTGCATCCTGCATTTTTTTGTCATGGAGGTCTTTATAATAAACATAAGCATCCCTGGTCGTACTGTCGATCTCCTTGGGATTTTCCTCCAGATATTCCAGTGTATCTTTCAAAATCTCATACATACACTCATCCAGATCTTCAAAAGCGATCTTTCGCACTTTTGGAAGATTCGGGGCTTTGTCACGCATTGGTTCGATATAGTCTGAAATATATACGATCTTCTCAAGAAGACTCATTCCCGGCCTTCCTGTCGTATGATACGTGATCGCTGTCAGGATCTCTTCATCTTTAATGTCATATTTACTGCTAGCCACATAAGCCCCCAGCTTTGCATGGAGAAGAAATGGATGATCCTTTTCAAAATCTGATACCGAAATATCATGCTGGCTGCACAGTTTCAGTTTCTTTTTATTAGGAATACACTTAGCACTGTCATGAAGAAGACCAGCAGCCTGTGCATCCTCCAGATCATAACCATAAACCATGGCAAGTGCGGCACAGGTGTACATAACTCCCATCGTATGCTCAAATCTGGCTTCATCCAGATATTTGGAAAGTTTCTTTTTTATCTTGATAAAATCATATTTTCCCATCTGAATCATTTCCTTTATATATATCGTTTTTCTCAATATAGGAAATCACAGGCTGGGGAACATAGTATCGGAGACTCTGTCCGCTTTTATGCCAGGAACGGAGAAGCTCGCTGGAAACATCAATATTCATTGTATCCAGTCGGATAAAATTCCCGCTGTACTTCTGTGCCAGAAGTTCCATCTGCTGATCAAGCTCCTTTAACGGGGTATGATCTCTGGTTGCTACTACCAGCACTGCTTCCTGACAGATGCGTCCCGGTTCCCTCCAGGTATCAAAATTATAAAGGGAATCCGCACCGATAATAAAATAATATTCTGTATCTGGATTCTCTGCATTCAACTGTTCCAGCGTCCGGTAAGTATACGTATAACCTTCCTCATGCATCTCGATCAGAGACAACTCAAAATGAGAATTGTCCTCTATGGCAAGACGGACCATTTCCGCACGTTGTTCATCGGTAGCCCGACCTTTCCGGTTTCGTTTATGCGGGGGATTTCCACAGGGCATAAACAAAACCTTATCAAGTCCCAGTTGTTCATAGGCTTTTTCTCCCAGGATCAGATGACCCATATGAATGGGATCAAAAGTGCCGCCCATGATTCCTATCTTTTTTACTTTTTTGCTCATTTATGACCTCCCGAAATTACGGAAGAATGATCTTTTTCTTATCCTTTTTACCTTCTCTGTAGAGAACGATCTTTTTACCGATCACCTGTACTACCTGAGATCTTGTTCTCTCTGCAAGAACCTGTGCCATTTCGCGCGGATCTTCCAGACAGTTCTGAAGAACACTGATCTTGATCAGCTCTCTTGCTGCAAGAGCTTCCTCAACAGCAGCAGTATTTTCAGGAGTAAGACCTCCTTTGCCAAGCTGAAGGATCGGATCCATGGTCATGGCAAGGCCTTTTAAATATGCTCTCTGTTTACTTGTCATTTGTCATACCTCTTATTTATAATAATCGAAATCAAAGCCATACATACGAACCGTATCGCCTTCCTGGATACCGGCCTTTTCCAGTTCTTCCAGAATGCCGCCTTCTTTCAGGAATCTCTGGAAGAACGCAAATCCCTTCTCAGAATCCAGATTTGTATAGCCAAGCATTTTTTCAATCTTAGGACCTTCCACAAGGAAGATTTCCGGATCTTCTTCGCTGCGTTCCACAGTAAACGGAAGATTCTCATTTACCAGAACATCCTCAGGGAAGAACTCCTGTTCAAACACGACCGGTTTCATAGGACTCTTATCCAGAAGCTCTTTTACATGGAAAAGAAGCTCTCTGACACCCTGTCCAGTAACAGCTGAAATCGGATATACGGAAATGCCCTGCGGCTCAAATTCTTCTTTCAGTCGATCGATGGGGTTTTCTTCACCATCGTCAAAAATGCAGTCGATCTTGTTGGCTGCGATCACCTGCGGTCTTGCCGCAATTTCCGGATTATAAGCTTCCAGCTCTTTATTGATCTTGTGGATATCCTCTACCGGATCACGACCTTCTACGGAAGCTGCATCTACAATGTGGATAATAACTCGTGTACGCTCAATATGACGGAGGAATTCATGTCCAAGTCCCACACCTTCAGATGCACCCTCGATCAGTCCCGGGATATCCGCAATAACAAAACCACCGTTATCCGTATCTACAACGCCAAGATTCGGGCTTAATGTTGTAAAGTGATAATTGGCGATCTTCGGCTGTGCATTGGTCACACGGGAAAGGAAAGTGGATTTACCAACATTCGGGAATCCTACCAGACCAACATCCGCGATCACTTTGAGCTCAAGGAGAACTTCAAGCTCCTGAGCCGGCTGTCCTGGCTGTGCGTATTTTGGTACCTGCATGGTAGCTGTTGCGTAGTGCTGATTGCCTTTTCCGCCACGGCCGCCCTTTAACACGATCTGTCTGCGGTTTTCACCGGACATATCCGCAATGACCTTGCCGGATTCCGCATCCATGATGACCGTTCCTTCCGGAACTTTCAGGACAACATCTTTGCCATCGGCGCCATGACAGCGTTTTTTACCGCCTTCCTGGCCATCCTCAGCTTTATATTTTCTTCTGTGTCTGTAGTCTCCGAGAGTATTCTGCCCCTCGTCGATCTCAAAAATCACATCACCGCCACGGCCGCCATCGCCGCCGTCCGGGCCACCATTTGGCACATACAGCTCACGGCGGAAGCTTACATGTCCGTCGCCGCCTTTACCGGAGCGGATAATGATCCTTGCTCTATCTGCAAACATATTACACCTCTATTCCAAAAAAAGGCTCCAAACCGGATCGATTTGAAGCCTTTTACCTATTTCATTACTCTGCGTCTACAGGAACGATAGAAACCTGTTTCTTATCGCGACCTTTTCTTGTGAATCTTACGACTCCGTCTGTAAGTGCAAATAAAGTATAGTCTTTACCGCAGCCTACGTTTTCACCTGGGTGAATCTTGGTTCCGCGCTGTCTGTAAAGAATGTTTCCGGCTTTTACAAACTGTCCGTCTGCTCTTTTCGCACCTAATCTCTTAGACTCGGAATCACGACCGTTCTTTGTAGAACCAACTCCCTTTTTATGTGCGAATAACTGAAGGTTCATCTTCATCATTGTTGTTACACCTCCTTGACTTTTACTGTCAAATATCGATTGTTATAACTACCAGCAATTTCCGTCAGACCGAGAAGTAAGGAATCCATAAGGAGCATTCCCTGTTCAGAAAGATCATTTCTGAAATGAATAGAAACAAATCCATCCTTTTCCTGCACATCAAACTTATCGTCTGTGAATTTCTCAAGAGAATTCACCGTGTTAATAATCAGTGCAGACACAGCAGCACAGACAATATCTTGCCCGGCTTCCGCATAACCGGCATGTCCCTTCGAAATAAATTCTTCGTAAGATCCGTTTTTCTTTCTGACTTTAATTGTAATCATGATGACACCAGATTAACCGTTAATCTTTTCGATCTTAACTTTGGTGTACTGCTGTCTGTGTCCGTTTTTCTTGTGATATCCAGTTTTGCGTTTGTATTTGTAAACGATGACCTTGCGATTCTTACCGTTTTCAACTACAGAAGCGGTAACACTGGCATCTTTTACATCTTCGCCAACTTTTAATCCGTCATTGCTAACTGCGATTACGTTGTCAAATGTTACGGTTTCACCAGCTTCTACACCGAGCTTTTCAACTTTAATTACGTCACCCTCGGCAACCTTGTACTGTTTACCACCTGTTGCAATAATTGCGTACATCTGTGGCACCTCCTAATTATTTACTCGCCAAATTCGGTGGCTTCTGTCTTAAAACCGAAGCGCTTTAACCTCTTTGTGCGGCATACTCAATTATCATAACAGCGACTTACTGTTCTGTCAATAGTTTTTTTGACATTTTTATTATTTTTTTGCAAGTTCCCGGATATCTTCGATCACAGGACGTCTTACTTTCTTTCTGGTCATTTCCAGGATGTGTAGTGGCGTGATATCAATGGCCCGGCTCTTTATTGGATCTTTTCTGAGAAGCTTCTGTAAAACATGGAACAGTTCATCTCTGTGATCCGGGTTTTCCATATTGATAAAATCGATCAGGATAATACCGGAAAGATTACGAAGCCGTAACTGTCGGCTGATCTCCGCCGCAGCTTCCAGGTTGATCTTGCGGAACGTTTCTTCCATTTTCTTCTTTCCGGTATATTTTCCACTGTTTACATCAATGGATACAAAAGCCTCCGTCTGCTGGATTACCAGAAATCCGCCGCTGTTCAGCCATACTTTTTCTTTCTGGATCGTATCCAGTGCAGTTTCCACGCGATACAGTTTATAAAGCGGCAGCAGTTTATCCTGATAAAAACGAAGCTTTTCTTTAAGCTCCGGACTGATCTCTTCCAGATATCCCTGAATCATTTCCCAGATCTCGGGCACATCGGTGATGATCTCATCCAGGTCACGGCCATAAGCATCCCGTACAGCCGCCACATAAAATGGTTCGGTCTCCAGAACCAGACTGAAGCAGATGCGGTTACGCCCCTGAACTACAGCTTTGTGGTAACGGCCCTTTAGCCATTCCAGTTCCTTCAGGATTTCTTCTTTGGAAGCGTCTGCGGCATTGGTACGGACAATGATCCCGAATTCCTTATCCGGACGGTCTGCTTCTTCTTTCAGCCATCCGCTGAGACGACGACGGTCTTCCTGTGTCAGTTTGGAAGACAGGCCAAATTTTTTATCTCCTGTCGTAAGAACAAGATATCTTCCTGTAAAATTCAGATTGGATGTCAGTGCAGGAAGTTTTCCCTTCATAGCATCCCTGCTCACCTGGACCAGAAGTTCATCTCCCGGACGTAATGGCCCGTTCCCTTTTCTTCCTGCAGAAAAAACAGCTCTCTGCGCTTCCGCAAGAGGATAGTAACATCTCTTTCCAGGTTCGATCTGAACAAAAGCCGCCTGGATATTGGATGCGATATTTTCAACCTGTCCGGTATAGATATTTCCAAGAATGGATTTTTCCTGATCGGATTCCAGCCGGACCTCTACGATCCGTTCCTCCTCAACAAGAGCCGCAACTGTACAGGGTACATCATGGATCTCCATCCTTGTTATGATCAGTTTACTCAATTTCCTCACCTAATGATTCCAGCGTTACAAAACGCGGACTTGCATTTTCTCCCTGGTCTGCATACATTTCCAGACGTTTTACTGTAAAGGCAAATTCCGGAAGTTCTTCTCCCAGCCATTTGAAGAATGTATTTGTTACCAGTTCCGGTTTCGTGTAATTGGAGCTTGCGGATGCCAGCATATAGAAGAGACTATTATTTCTTACTTCCATTTTATAGATATTCGGACGAAGATCGATTTCCTTTTCACTGCGCTTGGTCTGTTTGGTCACTTTGATCTCCGGCTGTGCCAGAAATTCTTCCACACGGTTTTTCCATTCAATAGAAGGCTCCTTGCCCGGCCGGAACTCCACAAGGTAATCTGCTGCTGCCACCAGCGCCATCGCTTTACCAGCTTTTCCATCCTCTACCTTACGGACACTTACGATATGCATTCCCTCTGCCATCTGTTCGTCCAGACGGGCTGCAATCTCATCAGTGGGCATATCTTCTGCCATCTCCAGGTCAAAATAATCTCCCAGGCTTTCCATTCCAACACCAAGTGGAACTGCAAAAGACATGATCATATGGGGGCTGTATCCACCGGAAAAAGCTACCGGAAGTTCTGCACGACGAAGTGCTTTCTGGAAATAACGCATGGTATCCAGATGTCCCACAAACTTCATAGGGCCTTCTTTACTGAATTTAATTCTTACCTTCAAGGCAGACACCTCCTTTAAATTTCATAGCTCCACATGCGGAACATTTCTGACGGCAGTTTTCTGTCACAACGCCCTCTTTTGCACGCTGCCATTCACGCTCCAGGAATTTACGGCTGACACCAGTATCAATGAAATCCCATGGAAGGATCTCATCCAGGCTTCTTTCACGAAGTGTATAGAATGTCATATCTACGCCACATTCAGCCATGGCTTCTTTCCAGATATCATAATCAAAATTTTCTGTCCAGGCATCATAGAGAGCACCTTTTTCATAAGCTTTCAGGATCACGTCCGCACATCGTCTGTCACCACGTGCGAGAAATCCTTCCAGCGCTGTCACATCCGGTTCATGCCAGTTGTAACGGATACTTCTCTGATTCAGCTGTGCACGGATCTCACTTTTAACAACTTTGGCTTTTTCCACAAAATCCTGCTCTGTATACATCGGTGCCCACTGGAATGGTGTAAACGGTTTCGGTACAAAGAAGGAAGTGCTTACATTGATCTGTACTTTCCCTTTCCTCTGTTCTTTCGGAACTACCTCATAATAGGTTTCCGCGATCTTCTGAGCCAGATGTGCGATTCCCTTCATATCGTCTTCCGTTTCTGTTGGAAGGCCAAGCATAAAGTAAAGTTTTACCTGATTCCAGCCGCCTTTGAACGCCTCGCCAGCACCATGGAGGATCACTTCCTCTGTCAGTCCTTTGTTGATAACGTCACGGAGACGCTGAGAACCGGCCTCCGGTGCAAAAGTCAGGCTGCTTTTCTTTACATCCTGCACTTTACTCATAACATCCAGCGCAAAAGCATCGATCCTGAGAGACGGAAGAGAGATATTGATCGCTTTTCCATGGAACTCCTCGATCAGGAAATTCACCAGTTCTTTCAGCTGGGAATAATCACTGGAACTTAGAGAACTGAGGGAAATCTCTTCGTGTCCTGTATTTTTCAGCATGATACGTGCGGATTCTTTCAGAGTCTCCACATCACGTTCACGGGTAGGACGGTAGATCATTCCTGCCTGGCAGAAACGACACCCACGGATACATCCTCGCTGGATTTCCAGAGTTACACGATCCTGTGTAGCTTTGATATGTGGAACAACCGGTGCTTCCACTGCACGGTATTCCTTCTCCATATCTATAATCAGCTGTTTCTGGACTTTTTCCGGAACGCCAGCCTCTGTTGGAGCAAAGGATGCGATCGTGCCGTCTTCTTTATAGGTAACTTCATAAAGAGATGGAACATAAATTCCAGGGATCTTAGCTGCTGCCAGAAGAAAATCTCTCCTGCTGCCGCCAGCTTTCTTATTGGCCTTATAAGCATCAAAAAGAGCATCATAAACCGTCTCGCCCTCTCCAATATAGAACAGG
Organism: Blautia sp. MSJ-36; assembly: GCF_018917985.1. Classification (NCBI taxonomy): domain Bacteria; kingdom Bacillati; phylum Bacillota; class Clostridia; order Lachnospirales; family Lachnospiraceae; genus Blautia; species Blautia sp. MSJ-36. Next base: position 432,279 of record NZ_JAHLPQ010000001.1, read on the forward strand.
TCAAAAAACGGCGCCAGCGGCTCCGGATTATACGCACAGGCACCACCACCGATCACAATCGGGAAATCCTCACCACGGTCCGCACTTTTCAGCGGAATCCCGCTGAGATCCAGTACCTGGAGGATATTGGTATAACACATTTCATAACCAAGAGTAATACCAAGAAAATCAAAATCACGGATCGGCTCCTGGGACTCCAGTGCAAATAACGGGATATTCTGTTCTCTCATCACCTTATCCAGATCCGGCCACGGAGAAAAAAGGCGCTCACACCAAACATCCTCACGCTGGTTGAACATGTTGTAGAGGATCATCATACCGAGGTTGGACATGCCGATTTCATAGACATCCGGGAAGCACATGGCAAAACGGATTTCTACCTCATTTTTATCTTTCATTACAGAGTTGACTTCGCCGCCAATATAGCGGGCAGCTTTATCAACTTTGAGCAAAATTTCATCACTTAATGCTAGTTTTCTCATTCTATCCCTTTCTAAAATTAGTAGTATTTCACAAAGAATTTAAAGATATAAAATTCAGTGAAACATCAAAAATGTTTATATTCGTAAGCCAATTCTTGTGTAAAAAGTTGCTATAAAATGGTGCCCCAAACCCCGTTTGGTCAAAAATGGACATTTTTTCAACTTGCCAACAATGGTTATCATTACCCGCAAACAGTTAATATCCTGCGGATTTTCGCGAACTTATCGTAAAGAAAAATGGCATTTTGTATATTAAAATACAATGCAATGCCAAATATCACTAATAGCACAAAATTGACACACCTTCTCCCTATTATAATCATCTATGGTTAGGATTTCAAGAAAATTGTGTTCTTAACTGTATAAATTGTATATAGCGATTGCATCCTTGTGCAGGGAGAATAATCCGGATCCGGACTCCAGTAAGGTTTCCTGGCATTTCATCAGTATTTAAAAAGAAATTCCACCATCTGCGTATTTGCACGTTTACTTTCCTCCATTTCAGGAAAAGTTGTACTAAAAGCATGCGGAAGTTTTTTGTCCACCTCATAATCCTCAAGATGACAGATCACACCGGCTTTTTTTATCGCTTTTGCATACTGTCTGCTGTAATTTCGAAGAGTATCTCCATACGCTGTGACCAGAAATGACGGTGGCAGGTTTCGGATAATTTCTTTGTTTTCCGGATTTATATATGGATAAAATGAACTTTTTTTCCAGTGTTTTCCGTAAATACAGGAGGGAAGAAAAATTCCTATGCTGTCCGGTTTTGTTGTATAATACATTCCGCTTACCAGACCCAGTGCTCGAATTTTCAGATCACTGGGAACAACCTGAAAAGCCTCTGCCAAGTCAGGACTTTTTAACATAGCGGCCAGATATACGCACAGGCTCGCCCCCGCACTGGTTCCTGTCATATAAATATGTTCTCCGTCACCATCATAGGTTTCAAAATATCTCTTTGCATTTCCCATTCCTGTCATCAGATCCTTAAGAATCTGCGGAAACAACGCTTCCGGTGCAAGCGGATATTCAAATGAGAACACCAAAAAACCTCTCTGACTCATTTCTGCACAGAACAAATGGCCCTCTTCTTTTTTGCCAAGAAGAAAACCTCCTCCGTGCAGATTAAACATGACCGGAAGTTTTTTTTCATAATTTCGGGGACGGTAAATATCCATGAAATGGCAAGGCTTTCCATCTCCCATATAATCAATGTCCTGAATGAGTTCCACATCTTCCGGAAACGGATATTCCGCTTCATGTTTTTCCAGAAAATCATCGAGAAGTTTTGCTTTTTTTGCGGTTTGCTGTGCAATCATTTTATTAAACATGATTTCCCCTCCATTTCATTTTGATAAAAGACAGGTATACCAGATCCCCAGTAACCCAGAAACAATATATTAGCTAATACAGATGCATCTTCTTTTCTACAAGTCTGTCGCCCTCATACTGCAATTTTACAGAAAAAAAACGCTCTTCCCCTGAAAGAAGCAGATTAAGAAATACCTGATCTCCCTCCCATACCGGAAGCTCTCTCACCATGGTTTTGTCAATCCAGCAAAGTTCACCCTCATCACATTCGATCAATTCCCCTGTATATTCATCGGCCGTGAACACACACATAAGTTCTGATTCGCATTCACTGTTTATAAATGTTACCAGACCACGAAATTTATAGGAGGTAAGTGTCAGCCCTGTTTCCTCTTTCACCTCACGAACAAGGCATTCTTCCGGAGTTTCCTGACTTTCCACATGCCCGCCAACGCCGATCCATTTGCCCTCATTCATATCATCCTGTTTTTTTACTCTGTGAAGCATCAGGAATTTATCATCGTTTTCTATATAACATAATGTCGTTGTCGTCATTTAATCCCTTCTTTCAGTTCCATCATCCTGCCACTGCCAGTGCGATATAAACCAGGATTGAGACCACACAATACAGAGAATTTGTTGTGGACGCATAGGCACTGCTCTCTTTCTTTCTCAGAAAAGTCTGCATACTGAATGTAGCCGGCGAGGACATATATGTAATAACCGCCAGGTTCAGAAGTCTGGAACCTCCTACCAGATATTTTACTGCCACGAGAACTCCCGCAATCATCACTGCCTGCAAAAGGACTCTCAGCAATATGGTTTTGAGACAAGGGCTGATAAGTTCCGGCGCAAGTTCCATACTGTACCCAACTACAATAAGAATAATCGGCGTAATGGCCGTTGTCAGAATATTCTCCACACTGAGATAACAATTGCCAAAAGGACTGTCCAGAAGCCGGGTGATCATTCCTGTCAGTCCCGCAATAATTCCAAGAACCGTTCCTATAAAAGCAGGGGTTCGCAATGCACTGTAAAACAGGCTTTTTGCATTGATCTTTTCCCCGTTTTCCGTCTGTCCCAGCATTCCCATATACACACTGAATCCAAAAAGAAGTCCCGCAATATCCAGTACTGCAATCTGTGAAAGATTTTCGCTGCCACAAAGACTTGTATACAACGGGTAAGCCATCATTCCACCTTCATAAATACAGACCAGAAACGGAAGATATTTCTTATATGGTTTCTCCATAAATCTTTTCATCCAGAATCCTGCCCCAAATGAAATCAGAAGCATTACAAACATAATCAGAACCAGAATTCCGATTTTCCCACTGTACTCTGCCGTTGCCAGTGCATGAAAAATTGCCACAGGAAGCATAATATTTGTTACCAGTGTTTTCATGTTATTAACACCATTCTGGTCTAAAAGTTTCCATTTTCTGCACAGGATTCCAAGAATAATCATAGCCAGTACAGGCAAAACAATTTCTAAAACTTCCATCTTTCTGTCTTCCTCTCCATTGTCCTAAATTTTTTATTTCTATCTGTTTCTGCGCATCTGCAAAATCAGAAGCAGCACTTCATATACTGTCATATTCTCTCTCACCACCAGAGCCAGGCTCTCTTTCGCCTGATTCAGAAGATGAAAAAGTTTTCGTACACTGGAATATTTTTCCACAGAGCACCTGGATCTTAAATATCCTTTTTCGTCGTAATAATATTGTTCATCCAGCAATACAACGATCTTCTCCACATCTCTCACCGCCTGGATACCAACCTGTCCAGAACTCTCTGCCATCCGCTGCTGATATCCCTGTCCCGCAAAATCATTCAGAAAATTTTCCACCTCGCGGTCATTATTGGCATACACCACTGCAATATGCGGATACCATCTGGGGCTTCTTTTTTCCGGCAGGTGCATCATGTTCTGGATAAAAGTGGAAAGCTCCGCATTGGTACGGATCCGGTTTGTCAGATGAAATTTCTGGAGCCCCGGCAGATTCTCCAGTCTTTCCACAATGCTCCGGTCCAGCTCTTCCGGTGAAATCACATCTTCGGAGTCACTGGAAAAGATCACTGGCCTGTGCTCACTCCATGCAAGCAGAACAGATAATTTTTCCAGGGACAGAAGATGTGCTTCATCCACCAGAATACTGCTGTAACAGCCAAGATCTGTCGTCTTTCTCAACTGATTATCCGCCAGAAAGTCTGTCCGCCGCAGACGTTCATGAAGGAGCTTCCATTCTTTTCCAGCCTCTCCGCAGTGAATGATACAAACCCTCTGTCGTACGGAAAGCTTCATCGCAATATCATAAAGCAGCAATGTTTTTCCTGTTCCGGGAAGTCCGCTGAACCAGAAATATCCTTCTCTTTCTCCACGAATCCGCTTCAGGATCTGTCGTTCAATATCTCTCTGCTGAGAGGTAAGGAAATACTCTTTTTTGAGAAAACGTTCCGGTTCTGTCAGTGGAGAGATCAGATACAGTTCTGCCTGAAACAGCTTTTCAATATCTCCCTCATAGTCCGGGGTTTCTTTCTCCAATGCATTACAAAGCTGTTTCCAGTCTCCCTCCACAATATGATCGTGATTGGTCAGTCTCACCAGACGGTCTTCACTGCTGATATAAGTATACGACAGGATCGGTTTCCCGAAAACGGACAGATAATACCGGTTCTGGATCAGCTGTCTCCGGATGGCCTCGTCCGATACGCTGCCGCTTTTCAGTTCAATATTCACAATCTGGTCATCTTTGATCTGAAGAAGGTCAAACTCCTTTCCAAGCTTCGGAATCTGAAACGAATAAAAAAAACGGAGTTTATATACTTCTTCCATATGTAGTTCCAGCTGTTTCACCAGCGCTTTCATACTTTCCAGTTCCCACTCTTTAATCCGGAGGAAAAAATCTCTGCCAGAAAGCTGACGCTCCAGTTTCTGGATACATTCCATATTCTGATTTCTTGTAAGTGCATATATCGATATTGCTTTCATATTTTGCCCCTTACTTTACCGTTTATTTCTTTATCCGCAGTGTCCTTAAATATTCCTTCTGCTCCGATGTAATCCGGTAACTTTCAATGGCCTTCTGTATCGTCTTGTTATGAGTCCAGACATCCATCTGACGCTTTTCCAGGAAAGGAAGAACTTTCTCATACTGTTTTGCCAGAGCTGTGGCAAAATACCAGGCACGCATCATATTTACATAATATTCTTCCGACCGGATCGCTGCTACTTTTTCAGGATATTCTGTCTTAAATTCCTCATCCAGATAATGGCGCATCAGCATACCGATCCCAAACCGGATGGTATACGGCTGATCCGATTCTATCCAACGATAAACCTCCCGGATAAATACATCCCGGTGTTTTTTCATCATATGGAGTGCCAGCAGATCACAGGTCGCCCAGTTATCAATAAACGGGAGAAAACGCTCCAGTTCTTCCAGACATTTATTATAGTCTCTGATCTGTTCGATCAGCAGTCCATGGAGATTATTTTCCTCGTAATACTGATGGGGAAGAACCTGGAGAAATATTTCGGATTCTTCTGTTTTTCCAAACTTTTTGGCAAATTTCCGCAACATCGGTGTCCGGATCCCGATAAACTTCGTTTTCTCCATTGTAGGCACCAGTTTTGCATGAAAATCCCGATACTCTGCATCCTGCATTTCAAAAAGTCTTTTCTGCACATCGTGGATTATTTCTTCCTGATTCATTTCTTATCTCCGCCTTTCACACCAAAGATTGCGATCAGAGAACTTACAAGGAGAAGCATGGGATAAAACAGCTTCGGCATGATTTGAAAAGCGGAAAGCTCGCATCCCAGCTCATTTGCCGCAGAAATGGCCACCAGCATCTGGGCTCCGTAGGGGATCACCCCCTGGAAGATGCAGGAAAATGTATCCAGAATGGACGCTGTTTTTCGGGATGTGATCTTATATTCCAGTGCCATCTCCTTTGCGATTGGGTTTGCCATAACAATGGCTACTGTATTATTGGCTGTTGCGATATCCATAGCCCCAACAAGAAGTCCCATGCCAAGAAGTCCGCCTTTTTTTCCTTTAAAAACTCTCTGTATTCCGGAAAGAAGTGCTTCAAAACCGCCATACTCCCGGATCAGCGCACACATGGCAGCTACAAGAATGGCTACCATACAAGTTTCAAACATTCCAGAAACACCGGAACCGATATTGGTCAGAAGTTCCACCGGCGTGATGTGCCCTCCAAGAAGCATGATAAATGCTCCGGAGATAATTCCGATCAGAAGTACCACAAATACATTAATGCCGATGATACCGCCGATCAGTACCAGAACATATGGAAAGATCTGCATGAGGTGATAATCCTGTACCACTCTTCCCTGGATCTCTGTCTGAAAAGACAGGATAAGGATCAGGATCAGTGTAACAACAGCTGCCGGAAATGCGATCCAGAAATTTTCCCGGAATTTATCCTTCATCTGACAGCCCTGACCGTTGCAGGCCGCGATCGTGGTATCAGAAATAAAAGAAAGGTTGTCACCGAACATGGCTCCTCCCATCACCGACGCCACACAAAATGCCATATCAAAACCGGAGGCTTTGGAAACCGCTACCGCAATAGGGGTAAGAAGCGTGATAGTCCCAACGGAGGTTCCCATCGCCACAGATACAAAGCAGGCAACTACAAACAGTACCGCAACGGAAAAACGTGCAGGTATCAGAGAAAGCATGCAGTAGGCCACACTTTCTGCACTGCTGCGCCCCACAACGCCCACAAAAGAGCCTGCTGTCAGAAAGATCAGAAGCATGGTGATGATATTTTTATCTCCTACTCCTTTTGCCATAAGCTCCAGCTTTCTGTCAAAGCTGATCATTCTGTTCTGAACACATGCCACCAGGATTGCAGCCAGAAAAGCCACAACGATGGGTACATTATAAAATCCCATGGGGATCTCCATCACATACTCGAACAATATTCCCAGTCCCAGATACAGGACCAGAAAAACACCGATAGGCAGCAGTGCGATCACATTTCCTTTTTTCTTCATTTCCTCCATAAAACAATTCCCTTCATCACTTATTATATTCCCGGCTTTTTTCTCCGGGTGATCTGTTTTCTATCATATCATATTTCCCTATTCCTGTCCTGCTGCTGACGGAAACTTCTTCATATTTCCGGCACGATCCTGTTATCTCTGATATTTTTTACCTTATTTAACAAGATTTTCATTAATTAAATCATTCCTTCCGTTGAAATCCGAAGCTTTTTTCAGTATAATTGGCTGTAGACAATTGTGAAAAAGATATCCGAAGGATTTATGGTGATATCTCTGATCACAGTCATTAAAGGAGGAATATGATTATGGCAACATGGAAAAATCTGGACACTCTTGCTTCTTACAGCACACTTAACAGTCTGAAAGATCACGTGAACATTGCAGAGGCAATGTCCGGCGAGCAGGGTGCAGAACGTGTAAAGAAGTACAGCGTACCGATGGCAGCAGGCCTGGCTTACAATTACGCAGCTAAGGAAGTGGACGAGACCGTTCTTGATGCACTTTCCAAACTGGCTGACGAAGCAGAACTGATCGAGAAATTCCAGGAATTATACAACGGCGCAGTGATCAACACAGGTGAAAAACGTATGGTCCTTCACCATCTTGCACGTACACAGCTTGGCGATCCTGTTGTTGTTGACGGCGTAGACAAGCGTGAGTTCTATGTGGCACAGCAGAAAAAAGCCGCAGACTTCGCAAACAAAGTACATGCCGGTGAGATCACAAACGAGGCCGGTGAGAAATTCACCACTGTTGTACAGATCGGTATCGGCGGAAGTGATCTTGGACCTCGTGCATTATATATCGCACTTGAAAACTGGGCAAAAGCAAACAACACTTTCAAGATGGAAGCCAAATTCATCAGCAACGTTGACCCGGATGATGCAGCCGCTGTTCTTGCATCTGTAGATCTTGCTCATTCTCTTTTCATTGTTGTATCCAAATCCGGTACAACCCTTGAGACTCTGACAAACGAGGCATTCGTAAAAGACGCTCTCAAAAAAGCAGGACTGAACCCGTCCAGACATATGCTTGCAGTAACCAGTGAGACTTCTCCTCTTGCAAAGAGCGATGAGTACCTTACCGCTATTTTCATGGACGACTATATCGGTGGACGTTATTCTTCTGTTTCCGGTGTAGGCGGTGCGATCCTTTCCCTCGCATTCGGACCGGAAGTATTCGCAGACATCCTTGAGGGAGCTGCCGAGGAAGACAAACTTGCAACAAACAAGAACCTTCTTGAGAACCCGGATATGCTGGATGCCCTGATCGGTGTTTATGAGAGAAACGTACAGGGATATCCTTCTACAGCAGTTTTACCATATTCTCAGGCTCTGAGCCGCTTCCCTGCACATCTTCAGCAGTGTGATATGGAGTCTAACGGTAAATCTGTAAACCGCTTTGGTGAGCCGGTGGATTATGTGACCGGACCGGTGATTTTCGGTGAGCCAGGAACCAACGGACAGCACTCTTTCTACCAGCTGCTGCACCAGGGAACCAACATTGTTCCGCTTCAGTTCATCGGCTTCAAGAAGAGCCAGCTTGGCGTTGATGTTGATATCGAGAACAGCACAAGCCAGCAGAAACTCTGTGCAAACGTTGCAGCACAGATCGTTGCTTTTGCATGTGGTAAGAAAGATGAGAACCTGAACAAAAACTTCAAGGGCGGACGTCCTTCCAGCATCATTGTTGGTGAGGAACTTACACCGAAGTCTCTGGGTGCTCTTCTTGCACACTTTGAGAATAAGATCATGTTCCAGGGCTTTGTCTGGAACCTGAACAGCTTTGACCAGGAAGGTGTACAGCTTGGTAAAGTTCTTGCAAAACGTGTTCTTGCTCATGACACAGACGGAGCACTGAAAGTTTACAGCGATCTTCTGAACATCTGATAAACAGATAGGGACCGTCCCGGGAAGTATTTTTTCGGGACGGTTTTTCTATATACATTACCTAACAGGGAAAGGAATTTCATAGATATGCAGCAGATAAAAATGATCGGCCTGGATCTGGACGGCACTCTTCTGAATACAAAAAAAGAGCTCACAGACCATACCCGCCGTGTCCTTGCAGAGGCTATTGATGCCGGTATCCTGGTCCTTATGGCAACCGGCCGCCCTTTTACAGGCATTCCCGAAGAGCTTCGTACTTTTCCGGGTATCCACCATGCTCTGACTTCTAACGGAGCCCGGGTTCTGGATACCGATCACAACAAAATCTTAATTGAACAGCTTCTTCCCATGGAAAGCGCCAAAAAGGCTCTCCGTATCTTTGAGAAATATGATACCTTAAGTGAGATCTACTTTGACGGACAGGGATATGCGGATGCTGCCAAACTTGACAATATGGGAAAATATCATCACGATCCCAATATGTGGAATTATGTACGCACTACCCGTATCGCCGTTCCGGATATCTGGGATGTTATTGCAAAAGAAAACAGAAACATGGATAAAGTCCAGGCGCTTTTTGCAGACATGGAGGAACGTGCCGCTGCCTGGAAGGAATTAAGTGAACTTAAGGAGCTGGAGCTTGTAGGCTCCTTAAGCTACAATATTGAGATCAACGCCGCCGGTGTCAACAAAGGAACTGCTCTTGTTGCTCTTGGCAAAATGCTTGGAATCCCACGGGAATCCATTATGGCATGCGGAGACGGTGACAACGATGTACATCTTCTACAGGAAGTCGGTTTTGGCGTAGCCATGGCCAATGCACAGCCCCAGGTGAAGGAAGCAGCCGATTATATTACTGCTTCCAATGACGAAGACGGCGTAGCACATGCCATTGAAAAGTTTGCGCTGCACCGATGAGATATTCTATTATGTATGTCAAAAAGGAACCGACAGTTTTTACGCTGTCGGTTCCTTTTTTAGAATGGGATTGAATAGCGGTACATTCACATTCGATCAATATTCATAGTTTCCTGCCGGCTGTTTGATCCTGGTAAGAAGATCATGCCAGGACTGATCCCAAATATACCATTTTCCGGTTTTGGAGTGCTTATATGTACAGATCCATCTGGAACTGTCACTGCCTGCAAAATCAGTAAATGATCTGTAGATCGCAGGAGTGGTCTGGGTCGGTTCAAAATACGGGATATCTTCACTGATGGAATTTCCTTTACCCGGAAGTGTGTCCTGTCTTAACGTAATGGAAATCGGTTTAGACGGAGTATAATTGTTGGCCGGAGTTGCTCCGTTCAGGTAAGAATTGCCAAGATATTTATATCCGTTATCCGCTTTCATACGATCCCTCAAAAAGTTTTTGTAATACTGGGTCATCTCTTTATTATTGAGATAAGAAATCATTTCCTCGCAGTCCGTCGGATTGGTCGGTGTCCAGGTACGATATGCAAGGATCAGAAGAGCCATGGTCTTATAGCGGCTGTCTGCCGTTGTGATATCATACTGTTTCAGCTCCTCTGCATTGGTCGGGATCGTGGTAAAGGTGTAGGTATAGGTATTTATCGTTACATCAATGACTTCCTTCTGTCCTTTATCATTGGTGATCTCTTTTTTTGCAGATTTAGTTCCTTTTGTAAGAACCGGCTCCACCTGTTTCTTTACTGTCTGTGTCACGTGGACAGTACAGCTGCCTCGCCAAGTACTCTTATCCCGGACCTGGATCTTTGTTGTTCCCACATTCACCGCCGTTACTTTGCCTTTACTGTCTACAGTTGCAACAGATGTATCGTCACTGGTCCATACAAGAATCTCTTTATAATTCTTTACCTGAAGCTGTCTCACATCACCTTTGTTCATATTTAAGGTGGTGGCACTTAAAGATGGTTTCGGCACCGGTGTAGGTGTCGGCTTCGGTTTCTGCGCTGCTTTTACTGTAACCTTACAGTTAAATTTCTTAGTATTTGCCTTCGCTGTGATCACTGCCGTTCCTTTTTTCACTGCGGTGATCTTTCCTTTGGAATCTACACGTGCGACCTTAGGATTAGAAGAAGAATATTTCACCTTCACAGTTGTTCCTGTCAGTTTAATGGCACTGGATTTCTTTTCTGTTAATGTCAGCGATGTCCTGCTGAGCTTCGGTGTCTCTACCTTTACAACACATTTGTATGTTTTTTTGCTTACCTTTGCATAGATCGTTGCGGAGCCTTTATTTTTTGCAACCACCTGGCCTTTGCTGTTTACGGTTGCAACGCTCTTTTTGGAAGATCTCCAGGCAACTTTCTGTCTGGTTCCGGTAACCTTAAGTGTTGTCTTCTCACCTTTTAAAAGAGTTACTTTTGTTCTGTTCAGTTTTGGTGCGGCGCTGACAGTCACACTTCCAAATGCCATCGTAAAAACAAGGCTGATCAGCAGCACAAAACATAACAGATTTTTTTTCTTTTTCATTCTGATTTCCCCCTTTCCGGTAAAACGTATATTTACGTCATATATTGCTTTAATCACATTTTAGAGGAAATCCCTGATAAAAACACTAGCACTTATGATAGTATCATTATAAACATTTATATTCTTTCGTCGTCCATACCGGGCTTATTGTCAGGAAACAAAAATAAAACAGGACTGATTGTTGATACAGATACTTGAAATCAAAAGTTTCATCTGTTCAAAAATCAGTCCTGTTTATAAAAAAATATTATGTTGATCTGTAACACCAGGCCGATAAAGGCATTCGCTATTTGCTCATAATGATACAGTCACGTAACATCGCCAGTGCATGCGCTGTAGTCTGCTCGCGAATCCGCATGCGGTTTCCTGTAAAGTGGAACTCTTTGGCAATGGCCTTGCCCTTATAGCAGCAGCCCATAAATACAGTTCCAACCGGAGTTTCCTTTGTTCCGCCTCCCGGTCCTGCTAAACCTGTCACGGAAATACTGATATCTGCTCCGGATGCTTTGCAGGCACCCTTTGCCATTTCTCTGGCACATTTGGCAGAAACTGCACCCTGCTCCTTCAGAGTGCTCTTCTTCACTCCCAGGCATTTATGCTTGGCCTTATTACTATAGGTCACGAAGCCGTAGCCAAACACCTCAGATGCACCGGATACATTGACAATGCGCTGGGCGATCATGCCGCCAGTAAGGGATTCCGCCAGGGAAAGCTTCAGATCTTTTTCTTTCAGAAGATCGATCACAGCTTCCTCCAGTGTCTTGCTCTCATCTGTGGCAAAAACATTCTCCCCAAAACGCTTCTTTAACTCCTTGACAACCGGTTTGATCAGCTTTCTGCAGGCTTTTTCATTCTCTGCCCTTGCTGTCACACGAAGATGCACTTCACCGGTTTTGGCATAAGGTGCAATAGTAGGATTGGTCTGACTTTCGATCAGATCCTGAATTTCCTCTGCCACCTGGCTCTCACCGATCCCGCTGATCTTCACCATCTGGGATACAATGATCTCCGGCTGGTTTTTCTGCAGATACGGAACAATGTACTCCTCAAACATAGGCTTCATTTCATTTGGAGGCCCTGGAAGAAGAATGGCGGTTTTTCCTTTTTTCTCAAGGATCAGTCCCGGTGCGGTTCCGTTATGGTTATCCAGGACAATGGCTCCCTTTGGAACCATGGCCTGTTTGTAGTTGTTCTTCGTGATACGTCTCTGAGGATTGTTTTTTTCATATTCCTTCAGATATTTATCGATCAGTTTCCTTGAGTGGGAATCTTCCTTAAGCGGCATTCCCATCAGATCAGCAGTTACTTCCTTGGTGATATCATCCTCTGTTGGTCCAAGGCCTCCGGTGAGGATCACAACATCGGATCGGTCCAGTGCGGTACGGATCACGTCACGCATACGGCCTTCGTTATCACCTACTACATCCTGATAGTAAACACTTAACCCAAGCAGGGCACATTTTTCAGAAAGATAGGCACTGTTGGTATTTACGATATTTCCAAGAAGAATCTCGGTTCCTACGGATATCAGTTCTGTGATCATGAAAAGAAACTCCTTTCGTATGCTCAGATCCCTACTCCTGCATGGAAAGGACCTTTCTGTTCTGCATGATATAAGTCAGCAGGGAGATAATGGTCAGTGCAACAGACAACCAGATAAACACCTGTGTCAGCACTGCAAAAACACCTCCAAAGTCCAGCATCAGAAGTATGATCATGATCATCTGGGAAACGGTTTTGAATTTTCCCCAGTAGTTTGCGGCAATGACAATTCCGTTCTCCGCTGCGATCAGACGGAAACCGCTGATGATAAATTCCCGTCCGATGATAATGATCACAACCCATGCCGGAAGCTTGTCAACCTCGATCATGCAGATCATGGCAGAGCATACCAGAAGCTTGTCTGCCAGCGGATCCATAAATTTTCCAAAATTGGTTATCAGGTTATATTTTCTGGCAAGATGACCGTCAAACCAGTCTGTCACACTTGCTGCGACAAAAATCGCAAGACAGATCCAGCGGTTTGCTTCTCCTCCCCAGCCTGTCAGTAAGAAAACTACAAGAAATGGTACAAGTATCATTCTTGCAACTGTCAGTTTATTCGGTGTATTCATCGCTCAGCACTCCTATCAAATCATACTCAAGCGCACCTGTCACACGTACCTTTGCAAAATCACCTGTCATAAGCAGTTCGCCTGTCTGAACGAAAATGTATCCGTCAACTTTCGGTGCATCCCCGTAGGTACGTCCGATATAGGCACTTTCATCTGCAACTTTTCCCTCGATCATAACAAGAAGTTCCTGTCCGATACGGTCCTGTCCTTTGTCGTAAGAGATCTCCTGCTGAAGCTCCATCAGTTCGTCTCTGCGTTCTTCTTTCACTTCTTCCGGAATCTGGTCTGCCATCTCTGCCGCCGGGGTATTCTCCTCCGGAGAGTAAGTGAAGACACCAAGACGGTCAAATTCCATCTCATCTACGAACTCTTTCAGTTCTTCATGATCTTCTTCTGTCTCTCCCGGAAATCCGGTGATCAATGTTGTACGCAGTACGATATCCGGAATTTCCTTACGGAGTTTTCCGACGATATCGATCAGTTCCTGTTTGGAAGTACGGCGGCCCATTCTCTTAAGAATGCGGTCCGATGCGTGCTGGATCGGAATATCCAGGTAATGACAGATCTTCTTCTCATCACGGATAGTCTCGATCAGCTCATCGTAGATCTCCTCTGGATAGCAGTAAAGAACACGGATCCAGCGGATACCCTTGATCTCACAGAGCTTCTTTAAAAGAATGTGAAGAGATTTTTTGCCGTAAAGATCCTTGCCGTAAACAGTGGTCTCCTGTGCTACCAGGATCAGTTCCTTCACACCCTGCTCTGCCATATCCTCTGCCTGGGCAATGAGGCGCTCCATGGGAACGCTTCGGAACCTGCCACGGAGTTTCGGGATGATACAGTAGGTACAGTGCTTGTCACAGCCTTCTGCGATCTTCAGATAACCGAAATGTCCGCCAGTGGTAAGGACACGTTTGCTTCCTGTATCCGGAAGATAATCAATATCACGGAACTCTTCGAAATGATTTCCGGCTACTGCTTCTTCCAGTGCCTTTACAATGTCTCCGTAGGATGTGGTTCCAAGGACAGCATCTACCTCCGGAACCTCCTCGATGATCTCCTTCTGATACCGCTGTGCCATGCATCCGGTGACAACCAGGGCATGACAGCTTCCGGTTTTCTTGTATTCTGCCATCTCGAGAATGGTTTCCACACTTTCTTCTTTGGCATCCTTGATAAAACAGCAGGTATTGATCACAATGGCATCTGCCTGTGTCTCGTCGTCTACGATCTCATGTCCTCTGGCTGTGAGAAGTCCCAGCATTTCCTCAGAGTCTGCCAGGTTTTTATCACAGCCAAGAGAGATGAATAATATCTTCATACAGTTACTCCGCTTCTGTCTGAGCTGTCTCTGCAGTCTCAGTGTTCTCTGCGGTCTCACCTTCTGCTGCCTCAAGAGCCTCTTTCTCTGCTTCCAGAGCTTCGATCTCTTCCTCTTCTTCCTGTCCCGGAAGGATCTTTACTTTGCCTTTATAAAGCTCGTCAATGGCAACAGAAAGCGGTTTCTTGCCTGCTGCACCTGGTACAAGGGGCTCTGCTCCTGCAATCAGCTGACGTGCACGTTTGCTTGCTGCAAGTACAAGAGAATAACGGCTGTTCAGCACGAGAGCCTCATCGTCGTCCTCGTTGTTTGTGTTGATAGCCTCAATTAATTCTGAATAAGATGGATGTATCATATCTTTTCTCCCTTCTGTAACGGCAGGGCCGTATTTAACTTGTTAATTGGTATTTATAAAAAAGCTTCCGCTTCTTTCTGAATTCTGGATACAAAATCATGGTTCCTGGATGCACGCATACGCTCACACCGGATAGTCTCATGAAGTGTATCAACACATTCCTCCAGATCATCGTTGATCAGGAGATAGTCGTATTTATCCATTCCCTTGGATTCTTCAACGGCTCTTCTGAGACGTCCGTTGATCACATCCAGCGTTTCCGTTCCACGGCCTACCAGGCGGTTCTTAAGCTCTTCCATAGATGGCGGGCAGACAAATACAAGCAGTGTATCCGGGAATTTCTCACGGATCTTCATGGCTCCCTGGATCTCGATCTCAAGGATCACATCTTTCCCTGCTGCCAGCTGTTCCTCCACATATTTCCGTGGAGTACCGTAATAATTCTCTACATACTGTGCGTATTCGATCAGTCCGTCTTCCCGGATCAGCTGCTCAAATTCTTCTTTTGTGCGGAAGAAATATGCCTCTCCGTCTTTCTCTCCTGGTCTTGGATTTCTGGTGGTAACAGAAACGGATAATGCATAATTGTCATATTTCTCCATCAGCCGTTTCATGACGGTGCCTTTTCCGGAACCGGAAAAGCCAGAAACAACAACTAAAATTCCCTTACTCATTTCCTTCCTCCCTCTCTTCCTCTCCGTAGGCTTCCGAAAATCTCTTGGCAATGGTTTCCGGCTGCAAAGCGGAAAGCACAAGATAATCATCGGAAGTAACGATCACTGCTTTTGTTTTTCTTCCCTGTGTGGCATCGATCAGGGTGCGGGTTCCCTTGACACTCTGTATCATGCGCTTCACAGGAGCGGCATCCGGACTTACCACAGCCACGATCTTGCGTGAATTGACAACATTTCCAAAGCCTACATTGATCAGTTTCGCCATTTCCGCTCTCCTTTTCTGTCTGTGTACAGTCTTTATCTGTCCGATTACTCGATATTCTGGATCTGCTCACGGATCTTCTCGATCTCTGTTTTCAGATCGATGGCCGCGTTGGATACGGTAAGATCATTGGATTTGGACAGGATGGTGTTCGCCTCGCGGTTCATCTCCTGTGCCATGAAATCCATCTTACGTCCCACGCCTTCGTTCTCATTCAGGATCTTTCTCATTCCGTGGATGTGGCTCCGAAGACGTACCGTCTCCTCGTCATTGCAGATCTTATCTGAAAAAAGTATCACCTCTGCGGCGATCCTGGAATCATCGATCTGGTTATCCTCAAGAAGCTCATGCATCTTGGCTTCCAGCTTCTCTCTGTAAGCCTTTACAACTTCCGGCGAACGTTTCTCCACAATATCAACTTTCTCCTCCAGGCCGTTAAGCTTCTCCAGAAGATCCCGTTTCAGATTGGCGCCCTCACGCTCACGGGTTTCCACAAATTTCCGACATGCCTCATGAAGAGGTCCCTCCAGAAAGTTCCAGAGTTCTTCCTCATCCGGAGCCTGTTCCTCCATTGTAAACACATCCGGATATCTGGAAAGTGTGGAAACACGGATATCATTCTCGATCCCCAGTTCCTCACTCATCTGGTTTAAATAGCCCAGATATTCCTTTGCCAGCTCTGCGTTATATTTCAGAGCCATTCCGCCCATTGTATAGTCTTCATAGGTGATGAACACATCAACCTTGCCACGGCGGATATAGGTCTTCATCACATTTCGGATCTCTCCCTCAAAATAGCTGAGTCGCTTCGGCATTTTGATGTTCAGGTCCAGATATCTGTGATTGACGGATTTCAGCTCAACAGAAACCTTACGCTCCCTGGAAACTGCTTCTGCTCTGCCAAAGCCGGTCATACTTTTTATCATGTTATCCTCCAATACTGCCTCTTAAGTTTATCGGCTGCGGATAAATGCAGCCAATGATTGCATACGGATTTATTATAGTTCATTCCAAAACCCTAGTCAAACTCTTTTTTTACTGTTATAATAACTGATGTTGAAATGGAGGTAAAAATCATGGCATTTGACGGAATTACAGTCTCCGCCCTTGTGGCAGAGATCGATGATAATTTAAAAGGCGGACGTATCAACAAGATCGCCCAGCCGGAAAACGATGAACTTCTGATCACAGGAAAAGGCGCCAACGGACAGAAACGTCTTCTCTTAAGTGCAAGCGCATCTCTTCCTCTGATCTATTTTACAGATAAGAACCGTATCAGCCCTTTAACTGCACCCAACTTCTGTATGCTTCTTCGAAAGCATATCGGAAGCGCCCGAATCCTGGATGTAAAACAGCCGGGAATGGAGCGTGTGGTGGAATTTGAGCTGGAGCACCTCAATGAACTTGGCGACCCCTGCCAGAAGCGCCTGATCATGGAGCTGATGGGCAAACACAGCAACATCATCTTCTGCGATGAAAAAGGCATGATCCTGGACAGTATCAAACATGTCTCTTCCCATATGAGTTCTGTCCGTGAAGTCCTTCCAGGAAGAGAATATTTCATTCCAAATACCCGGGATAAAGAAAATCCGCTGACAGTTTCCGAGGAAGAATTTACCGGACATATCTGCAAAAAACCGGTAAACATTTCCAAAGCGCTTTATACTTCCCTCACCGGTATGAGCCCGGTAATGGCTGAGGAGATCTGCTACCGTGCATCTATTGACGGAAGTGATGCGGCACAGTCTCTGGATGAGACGGCCTGCACCCATCTTTACCACACCTTCCTCCGCCTGATGGAACAGATCCAGAACCGAGAGTTCACTCCGAATATTGTCTACCGCGGAGAAGAACCTGTGGAATACGGTGTCTTTCCTTATCAGCAGTTTGGCAGTGAATACCGCAGCGAAACTTTTGACAGTGTTTCTGCCATGCTGGAGACTTATTATGCTACCAAGAGTTTGCTGACAAGGATCCACCAGAAATCTTCCGATCTTCGTCGCGTAGTACAGACTGCTCTGGAACGTAACCGAAAAAAATATAACATCCAGAAAAAACAGCTGAACGATACTGCCAAGAAAGATAAATTCAAAGTTTACGGCGAACTGATCAATACCTACGGATACGGGCTTGAAGAAGGATGCAAATCGTTTAAAGCGCTGAATTATTACACCAATGAGGAAATCACCATTCCCCTTGATCCGACGCTGACACCTGCACAGAATTCCAAGAAATATTTTGATAAATACGGAAAACTGAAACGTACAGAGGAAGCAGTCACCCAACAGATCGCAGATACGGAAAGTGAGATCTCCCATCTGGAATCCATCTCCAATGCTCTGGATATCGCCAGATCTGAAAGTGACCTTTCCCAGATCAAGGAAGAGCTCACCGAGTACGGCTATATCAAACGTCACTACACCAACAAGAAAGGCCAGAAAGCCCAGCCGAAATCCAAGCCGCTCCACTACATATCCAGCGACGGTTTTGATATCTATGTGGGCAAAAACAATTTCCAGAATGATGAGCTGACTTTCAAGTTCGCAACTGGAAATGACTGGTGGTTCCATGCAAAAAAAATGGCCGGTTCACATGTGATCGTCCGCACCAAAGACGGGGAACTTCCGGATCGTACCTTTGAAGAGGCAGGACGCCTGGCAGCCTGGTATTCCAAGGGACATTCTGCTCCCAAGGTAGAGATTGATTACATCCAGAAAAAACATGTCAAGAAACCTGCCGGTGCAAAGCCTGGTTTCGTTGTTTATTACACCAACTATTCTCTGATGGCCTCTCCGGATATTTCGGATCTGAAAGAAGTTACGGAGTAATAACTATTCAATAAAAAACCTTCCTGTGTTCTCGTATTTCTTCAGAACAGGATACCCGTATCTCTGTAAGTATCTGTTCTAAGAGATTTTTCTGTAAACACAGGAAGGTTTTTTATTGCTTTTAATATTCTTGCAGCGGACATTCAGATCTCCAGTTTTTTCTTTACTGCCGGCGCAATGGATGTGTCCGCCTTATGATATGGGATCAGTGTAGACTGCAGCGCATGATACAGGTCGGATTTTCCCGGCCATACGGTTCCTTTCAGATGATTATGCTCGTCCAGCTGATGGAACCAGGAGCCATTCTCGTGATCCATGACCACTTCATCCAGATACTTCATGAATTCTGCATAGTCTTTCGCATATTTTTCCCTGCCGGTCACATGATAAAGAACCGCAGAAGTATTGATTGCCTCTGCAAGTGTCCAGTGCATACGGTCATGTACCACAGGTTTTCCCTGCCAGTCTGTTGTGTATACAATCCCCGGTGCACCATCTGCATCCCAGCCGTCTTTTATGGCTGTTGTATAAAGATTCTCTGCTGCCTGGAGATAATTTTCCAGTTTTTCTTTCTCTTCCCCGCAGTTTGCAAGTGCCCATTGAGTGATCAGCCTTGCCCACTCAATTCCATGGCCCGGTGTTGCACCATATGGTTTGAACGGATCATCCGGGCGGTCGCGGTTGCAGTCAAGATCTGCCACCCATTCCTTTGTGAAATGTTCCGGAATCCTCCAGGAGTTATCCTCTGCCCAACGGATCACATGGTCAATGATCCTGCCTGCGCGGATGTGATATTTTTTGTCCCCGGTGACATCACCTGCTGCCAGAAACGCTTCCACAGTATGCATGTTTGCATTTAATCCCCGGTAATCGTCCAGCACGGTAAATTCTGTATTCCAGGTATCGCAGGCCAGGCCTTCCTCTTCATTCCAGAAATGCTGATCATAAACATCCAGCGCCTCCTCAAGGAGTTCTTTTGCCCCAGGCCTTCCTGCTGTCAGAGCGGAAGATGCTGCCAGGATCACAAATGCATGGGCATAACACTGTTTGTTCGGCACAATGCCGCCATCCGGTGTCACTCCTGCATACCAGCCGCCGTTTTTGTCATCGTGAAGCTCTCCTTTAAGGCCCTTAAGCGCTGCATCCACAAGCTCTCCTCTTCCCTCGTGGCCAAGCATCAGCCCCAGGCTGTATACATGTGCCATACGGCAGGTGATCCAGGTCTCCCGGTTTCTGTCCTTCCATGGTGTTCCGTCATCCCCCAGATAGTAGGAACCTCCGTTTGGAGAAGGAAACCTGTGTCCAAAATTCAGAAGATCCTCACAGGACGCGTTCAGGAATTCCCGGTTTTCTTTTGTGTTGATCTCATATTTGCTGTTCATTTTAACCACCCCATCTGCTTTTTTCCTTAGGATACCATTCTTTTTCGGGGACTTCAATTCTTTTGGATCTTTTTGACAGATTGACGAAAAAAGGGAGTGTCGCAAAATCACCGGAATAGGTGATTGAGCGGCACTTTCTGCTTTTTAGAAAAGAAAATTGGCAGAAAATCTTTGTACGTTGATTTTCTGCCAATTTTTTTCGCACCTAA